>JAABSL010000346.1 GCA_011390415.1 Desulfobacteraceae bacterium | reverse complement strand
CACCCGGTGACTATAAACCTCCGGTTGCCATTTCAAAAGCCCCCGCGCCGGCGGGGGCTTTTTTCTGGCAAAGTCAGGCAGGTCGGTTCTAATAACACAATCCGGTTATCCGGTTCGCTTGTTATTGGTACAACGAGTTTAAAAATGGCAGTCATTGCGAGAAGTGAGGAACGAACGACGAAGCAATCTCCCGGTTTTTCAGGGGATTGCTTCGGTCGTGCCTCCCTCGCAATGACAGAAAAATATGACATCCCTACCTTTGACCAGCCCAACTTGAGCGAACCGGATAAGCAAATAACACAACCCGGGTCATGGTCCCTGGTGCTTTGATAATTTATAATTAAAGTGAAGAATGCGTGAATCTGGCGGGAGCATGAAAGCATTTAAAATGGCTGTTATATCTGTCTTTTTCGCGGCAATGCTTATTGCCGGCTGCAGCGACAGCGACGGATCCGGCGATGACCGGCCGTCTTCCGGAAACGTCGTGCTGTCGGGCAGGGTGACGAACAATCATACCGAAACCGATGGATCTGCCCGGGCGGTTGCCGGGGCAACGGTTATTCTGGTAAAGGCCGAAGATATTAAAACAGCGGATTCCATTTCGCCGGTGGAGGATCTGGCAAACGAAAAGAATCGCTATCCCGCAGTTACTGGTGATCCGGATGGATTTTATCAGTTCACACGGGCTGCTTTTTCCAGTGCCTATCCGGCGGATGGAAATTATTTTATCTTTGTTGAGCCGCCGGCAGCATCCAAAGAACTTTTGCCTGGTGGCAGTGCTTCGCGAACAAGTGTTGCACTGAGCCGGAAACGCGAACTTGAACTGGATATCACGCTCTCCGACGCAAGCGGCGAAGACGCCGCCTATATCGGTTCCACCGTCTGCCTGGTCTGCCATCCGCAAAAGAATTCCATAAAGCATACCCTCCATTTTACGGGCATTCGAAAAATCGGGACCGACGGCACCATCACAAACGGCCTGATGAATATGAATGACACGTCGGTTTATGATTTGTCAGCCAACAACGAAAAAATGCTGGACCATTTTACCCGCCCGGCCACCCAATACACTTTTGCTGATGATCCGGCCAGATCTTTCCTGCTGGGAAAAGATGCGGAGGGACTGTATTTTCAGATGACGTCCGCGGATAATCCCCGATTTTATGTTGAATATACCTATGGCGGCGAAACCGGACTTTGGCGCGGTCTGTTCATGACCACCGTATATGCCGAAGACGGCACATACGCTCCCGATCACGGGATAAACGGCAATGATTATGCCTATTATGTGATGCTGCCCATTCAGTATAACGAAGACGAAAATTCCATCAACGGGGACCAATTTGTCACCTATCATGCCGACCGATGGGATTTTGCCGGCACCGGCAACAAGGGTTTTACGGCTGACGTGGAGCAAAATTCCTTTGATCTTGCCTGTGCGGCCTGTCATGGGGCGATTCGGATCAAAACCGTAAATAGCGGACCGGCAGCGGAAAGAAAGGTGGCTGTTTTTGTAGAAGATGAGAACGGGTATGATTTTGACGGCACCCTGTCAGAGATGAATGTCGGGTGTGAAAAATGTCATGGGCCCGGCTCCAATCATTTGAATTCCGGCGGAAAAGGAAAAAGGATCATCGCTCCGGATAAGCTTACCGCGGGCCGGCTGGCCATGATTTGCGGGACCTGCCATATCCGGGGTGAAAACCATACGGCGTTTGCCGGCGGAGCGGCACTGGCAGCCGATGGCAGCGGAAATTACGAAACTTTCCGGCCCGGCATGCCTCCGGCGCAGTTTTTCGGCGCTTCGGATGACACCGGAAAAAACATCGCCCCATTCGGAACCCTGGAAATTGAGTCGCTCACCGAAAACGGATATCTGGCGCCCGTTAATTTTGAAACAAATGCCGAATCAAGCTGGATCGACAAGCTCTTTGGCGCGGCATTCAACCATTCCAAAAAAAATCAGCAGCATTATCAGGATCTTGTCAGATCCGTGAAATTCCGTAACCCGGAGACGCTGTTGACCTGCATCAGTTGTCATGATCCCCATGGTTCAGCCTACAGGCACATGGTAAGCTACAGCGCGGACAATAACGCCGTCTGCCTGCCCTGCCATTCCGGACCGGGCCGGGTTTTTCCCAATATTGCCCAAAAAATGGTCGTCCGGCTGCAGAACGAGGCAGCCACATCGGCGGATCGGGCAGCGATAGGAAAAGATGTCGAAGACCATATTTTTGATAAGACCGGCACCCAACAGATGGCCCCCTATGATCCAGAAGGCACGGCAATGGGCAGATGCACCCTCTGCCATATGCCCAAAACCGCCCGATCGGCTGACTGGCGCAATGCCCTGGTGACGCAGCTGGGTCAGTACCGGCATGGCGATGTCACGGCGCATACGTTTGACGTAATGGCCACCGAAGCGGTCAATGAAATGGGCGGGGCCAGGGGGATTAAAGAGACCACTCCCACGGGAATTACCGATCCGTGCGGGAGCTGTCATGCGTTTGCCGGGCTGAATTGACGGGTCTGATTGGGTTTGGGTTTGCTTTTGGGTTGCTTTGGATAACCCGTTTTTTTGTCGTTATTTTCAATTATGATGTAAGAACAAGTAATGGCGTATGAAAAATATATCGATAATGGTTCTCATCTTTTTTGTGTTTTTTTCAGGCTGCCGTCTGGCGCCGGATCAGAAAGAACCAACAGAAAAAACGCCGGCCTCCTGGCCCGTCATTATCGATGAAAACACCAATATACACTATACCGGCCGGTTTTGCGGGGAATGTCATGAACAAAGACCGACAGAAGGCGGTGATCCTTACTTGAAATTCAACGGCGATTATAACCGCTTGTGCCGGTGCCATCACGGCATGTCGCCCGGTTACTGTCACCTTCTGGAGATAACCACCGGAGGCGACCGTAAAGCCGATACGCCTTCGGATTTTCCCATAGAAGACGGAAAATTTACCTGCAATACCTGCCACGATGTTTATAAGCAGTGCCAGAAGCGGTTGTTTGACAAACAGTCATTGCGGGGTGCGCCGTACCCCCTTAAATCCGATTTTTGCTACAGATGCCATGACGCAGAAAAATATAAAAAATTGAATGCCCATCATCAGACGCAGCCGGATGGAACGCTGAGCATAAAAATGTGCCTTTATTGCCATGAACAAAAACCGGATGAAAAGACCGCCACCTATGAAGAAGTCACCTTTATAGGAGATATAAAGGCCCTGTGCCGGAGATGTCACCAGATTGCGGGCAATCACGCGGGCGATTACGACCATATGGCGGAAAAACCGACAGATGAGGGGCTGATGCGAATGGAACGGATGAAAGAAAAATTCAATATCATCCTTCCGCTGACGGAAGACGGCAAAATGACCTGCATCACCTGCCATAATCCCCATGAAAAAGGGGTGATTCCGGCGGATAAACCGTCGGCAAAAGGGGCGGACAGCAAAAACCGGCACCGGCTGCCGGAGAAGATGTGCAAGGAATGCCATCAGATGTGATGGCGTTCTTAGCCATCAATTTATTTTCGGGTTATTTTTGTGAAATGGTTAGAGGTATGTGCTCAAAAAACAGAGGAGCCGATACGGTGAAACGAAAATATCTTCTGATCGCAGTGATAGTGCTTTTGATACCGTCATTGTGGCTGTCCGGTTTTTCAAAGGCACAGGCTGCGGACCCGGAGAACTGCCTCATGTGTCATAAATATCCGTTTATGGGCAGAATCGCTGAAGACGGCCTGAGACGAAACTATCATGTTGATGAACACCTCTTTTTAAACAGCCTGCACGGAGATGTTGAATGCCGGGGATGTCATACCTATATCAAGAAGTTCCCCCATGAGCCGGTAACGGAAACCGTCAATTGCGCCAATGAGTGTCACATCAAGCCGCCGTTTGCGGAAAAGAATTTTTCCCACCGGAAAATCATCGAAGTCTTTAATTCCAGCGATCATGCAGTAAAGGCGGATGACTCGCCGTTAATGAAAGAATCCAAACCCGACTGCAAGTATTGCCATCTGAACCCCCTGTACAAAATAGCGGATGAAAAAAATATTGATTATGAAAAAACACTGGACCGTTGTCTGAACTGCCATAAGAAAAAAGGCGTGACAGAGGCCTATCTGCACATGACCCATCGGCTGCGCCACAAGACATCGCGATCTTCACAGGAAATTGTGTCGCTGTGCGCCAGAAATTGTCACGGGAATGTCCCGCTCATGGAAAAACTGGGTGCTACCGGCCGGGATCTGGAAGTGGTTGCGACCTATAAAGAATCGATCCACGGCAAGATGACCGCCCTCGGGTCGGAGAAAGCCGCGGACTGCATCAGTTGTCATGCCTCGAGCCTGATTCATGATATTTATGAAAAAGACAATCCGAAATCTTCAATTCACGAAGATAATCTGCAGGCCATCTGCAAAAACTGCCACGCAAAGATCAACCAGCATTTTGTTAAAATCGCGGTTCATCCCCGCATTAAAGTGCCGCATCATCCGGTCCTTTTTGTCATGAGCAATCTGGTGCTCAAAGCCATCCTCTACGGCACCGTATTCGGTCTTATGGGGCTTTTGTTTCTGGAAACCTACCGCAGAAAAAAAGACGGCATTCACATGACATTAAAGGCGGGGAGCAGCTGGCGGATTCAGGACAAGGGAAAATAAAATGATTAAACATGTGATCAAAAGGAGTTTCGATGACGGCCGCCATTGAAAAGATCGCCGGGTCCGGGCAATCCGTTAAGCCAATGCCGGACGACTATTTTACCCATGTGGCAGGGGTGGGCTCCATTCCCCGGGACATATACAAGTACGTCAAATCCAACCCGCTCGGGGATCTGCCCCGATACTCGGCGCATATCGTTTTTCAGCACATTCTGATTTTTACGACGTTTATTGCGCTTTCTGCCACCGGCATTCCCCTGCACTACAATGACGCGTTCTGGGCGCCCCATGTGATCTGGATTTTCGGGGGCATTGATATGGCCCAGGTGATCCACCGGATTGCCGCTTATATCATGATCGGCGCCTCCGTATATCACATTTTAACCATTGCCGGCGGCACCATAAAAAAGATCGTAAAAAAAGAATTTGATATCCGGAGAACCCAGGTGCCGCTGCCCAAGGATCTTTTTGATTTAATCCATGATATTAAATATTTTCTGGGTCGTGCGCCTTTTCGCCCGAAAATGGAAAAATTCATGTACAAGCAGAAGCTTCACTACCTTGCCATTTTGTGGGGTTCCTTTGTTCTGATATTTGCCGGCCTGGCGCTGCTCTATCCGGAGTATGTCGCATTGCTGTGGCCGTTTAACCCGTCATTTGTCCAGGACCTGGCCAGGATCATGCATGCGGATGAAGCCATTATGGCCCTGATTGTTGTTGCCCTCTGGCATCTGTCCAATGTGCACCTGGTACCGGGCCGGTTTCCCGCCCAATGGACAGTTTTTACGGGAAAAATTACCCGGGAACATCAGCTGGAAGAACATTTTCTGGAATATGTGCGCAACCTGGCGGAAATTCCGGAAGAGCGGGAATATATGCGCTCTGTGCTGGCGGAAATGGGGTATGCGGAAAAAGAAGGGGAATCCGGATGAGAAGAGACCCGAAAAGACTGAATCATCCGTGGGTGATCTATTTGATTGGGCTTTTTGTGCTGCTCATGACACTCTTTGTGCTGGCCGGGGTGGTCAACCATCTGGCCTTTTCCCACCACGGTCCCGGGCTTTTGCTGCCGCTGGTTGAAAAATTTCAGGAAAAAGAGTCGGATATTTTGCAGGAATTCGAGCAGCACCGACTCGCCGAGGAGCACCGCCATTTTCACCGTATAGTCGATTATCCCCAGGCCCCGGAAGCCCTCCGGCCGACCTGCTTTATCTGTCATTCAACCCTGCCCCATGGTAAAGAAAAGAAGATCCGGGCCATGCTGAACATGCACACGAATTTTTTTGCCTGTGAAACATGCCACCTGGAAATAAAAGAAGAAGAGGTGGTGGTGTATCAGTGGTATTCTCCGGTGGAGGAGAATCCGCAAGGTCCCTTTTTCGGCACGTCCTATGATCCCGAATCCGGGGAACTCAAACGCACGGATGATCATTTATCTCAAATTGTCCCTTTTTATAAAAAAGACGGAAAACTGGTGCCCACCCTGCACATGGAGAAGACGGACATGGCAAAGGATTATATGCGGGTCCGGGATCAGCTCACCCCCGAGCAGCGGGAAGGAATGGTCAAAAAATTTCACGAAGATATTCTTCCCAAGGGTCCGGAATGCCATACCTGTCATGCCACAGACGGCATTCTTGATTTTAAGAAGCTGGGATTTTCCGAAAAAAGAATTGTGGATCTTCAGAATTTAAGCATCAAGGGAATGATCACCAAATACGATGAGTTTTATCTTCCGGATTTATTCAAATCCTCAGACGGGAGCCAATTGCCCGAAGCAATGCCACCACCTGAACCCGACGGACAGGAGCAGTAGATAATGGCAGACATGGGACGTACCCGGAAAAAAATTATTTTTGCATGGATCGCTGGCTTTTTGTTCCTGTTCCTGCCGGCAAAAAATGTGTTTTCAATGGAATGTGTGAGCAGTGATGTGGTGCGGTCAATCACCCCGCCGGGTGTCGACCAGCCAAGCGATCTGGCCATCGGCGCAAAAGGCAATATTTATCTGGTGGATGGCGTAAATAACCGGGTGGTGGTGACCAGCGGCGAGGGTGCGCTTCAATTTTCGTTCGGCAAAGGCGGAAGCGGTCCGGGCGAGTTTCAATATCCGCTGGGCATCGACATTGCAAAGGACGGGCGGGTTTTTATCGCAGATACCGGCAATCACCGGATACAGGTTTTTGATGCCGGCGGCACATTCCAGTACCTGTTTCCGGTGAAGACGTCTGACGGCGAAAAACCGGCTGATCCGGTGGACGTACTGGCAATTGAGCTGAAAAATTATCTGTATGTGGCGGACAATGACAATCATAAAATAAAAGTCCACCAGCAGGACGGCACCTTTGAATTTGAATTCGGCGGCTTTGGTGAAGTGCGGGGCCGGTTCCGTTACCCCGGCATTCTGGCGGTCAATGAATTCAATCAGATTTTTGTAGTGGACGTATTAAATACACGGATTCAGAAGTTTGATCCGTTCGGCAATTTTATCGCTGAAATCGGCACCTGGGGGGTGACACCGGGGGGCCTGTTCAAGCCCAAGGGGGTTGCCGTGGACAACACCGGACGGGTATTTATATCAGACAGTTTCATGGGATGCGTTCAGGCATTTACGAATCTGGGCGGTTTTATCGGAGTGGTCTGCGAAAACGGAGCAAAACGGGAGTTTGATACGCCCGTGGGGATGGTTTTTGATGCCCAAAACCGGATGCATGTCGTGGAAATGCGCGCCAACCGGATACGGATAGTGGAAGTATCGGAATGAAATTTTTTGCTTACCGCCGCCGAATATCTCTCTACCGGATATTCACCATCAACCTGACATTTTATATGGTCATTGTACTCTTTTGGGTGGTATTGTTGGAATGCCCGGCCGCATGGGCGGCCCTTGAAAAATCATCCAAAAAAGAGTGCGCCATGTGTCATGTCATGTGGCTGAACGTATTCAGAACAGAGCAGGAAACCCTGATTGATTGGGAACCGGGAAATGTTTTGATGAAAGATACCCAGGGAATCGTCAGTGCCGAAGAGATCTGCTACAGCTGCCATGACGGATATGTCCTGGATTCGCGCCACATTGCATGGAAGGGCAACAATCACACCACGTTTAAAAAGCTGCCGGAGAATGCAAAAATCCCCGAACCCTTTACATTAAGCAATACAGACGAAATTTACTGCGGGACGTGTCATACCCCCCATAGTGAAGAGGCTGCCGCACCTGAAGGTGATCCTGACGCATCCGTTGCCGGTCCGAATTCCTTTCTCCGTGTGTCGAACACGGACTCCGCCATGTGTGAAGCATGCCATGTGAACGCCGCTGACTACAAGCGAACCAACGGCCATCCGGTGCACACGGACAAACTCAGGATACCGGACACCCTGTTTGAAACCGGCAGCATACCGGCTGAAAAAAAGGATTCGGTCATATGCCAGACCTGTCATGCGGTTCATGGGGCGAAAGGACGCAATTTAACGGTAATGGATAACCGCGGGTCAGCGCTTTGCATGGTCTGCCATGAGCAGCGGTCCGTTACCGGGACCCTGCATGATCTGCGGCTGACAATGCCCGAAGAAATCAATATAAAGGGAGAGCGCATGTCGGAATCCGGTCCCTGCGGGGCCTGCCATGTCCCCCACAATGCCGCCGGCTATAAGCTGTGGGCGCGGAAAATGCCCCCGGGCAACCCGGCTTCCGGAATCTGCCTTTCCTGCCACAAAGAGAATACGGCAGCGGACCCCGGCAAGGAGAATAAGGCTGAGATAAAAGGTATTGGTCAATATTCTCATCCCAATGATGTGGACATTGTGTCAAAGTCGGTATTGGAACTTGCGCCAACGGCAATTACGGATAAACTGCCGCTGTACGCCAAAAACGGAGCGCGGCAGACTGAAGGTACCGCGAAAACGGTTCAATGTTTTACCTGCCATAACATGCATCAATGGGATCCGGTTTCCCCTGAAAATAAGGGCGGGAAGGACGCAATCGGCGACGCGTCCACCAGTTTTTTGAGAATATCCGCCGGCCTGGCATCCATGCTTTGCCTGGAATGTCACCGGGACAAACGCCAGCTGTTATCCTATGATCATAATCTGGCCGTCACCGCGCCGGAAGCTGAAAACATCCAGGGACGGACTGCCGCGGTTTCAGGACCCTGCGGGGCCTGCCACATTGCGCATAATGCAGCAGACAAAAAGCTGTGGGCACGAGATCCGGCACCGGACAGTAATGATCCGGCTGATGTTTCGGCCCTGCAATACTGCATTGGATGCCATGGGGAAAACAAGATGGCAAAAGAAAAACCGGTCGGCGAAAATGATCATCCGGTCAATGTGGTTTCCCGGGGCCCGCAGATCCCGCCCGCCGATCGGGTGGCTTCGATGCTGCCGCTGTACAATGAAAAAGGCAGTACTGAAAATGGCGACCGGATTCTGTGCCGGACCTGCCATAATCCCCATATCTGGACGGTCGGTGATGAGGTGATCAGCGCCTCGGGAGAACGCAAAAACATCGAAGGGGACGCGCGAAACAGTTTTTTAAGAAAAGTAGCTTCTCCTGCTCCGGACCTATGCGTGGTCTGTCACGAAGACACGGCCTTGCTCACAGGGACGGATCACGATCTTTTTGTTACCGCACCGTCTGCTAAAAATCAGCAGAACCGGAATGTTACGGAATCCGGCCAATGCGGGGTCTGCCATGCGGTTCACAACAGTCCGGAAAAACGGCTGCTCTGGGTCGGGCCCTATGGACCGGTGGCCGAAGACCAGCATTCGATGAACGGCCTGTGCACCGGGTGTCATTCCAAAGAGGGGATTGCCGGCGATAAAATACCGCCGGTAGCTATGCATCCGCCGGGTCAGCTGATCAGTAATATCATGTGGGCGGACACCCCGTTCTTCGGCTACATCAAGCTGTTTGACGCGGACTGGCAGGAGGTCAATTCCGGTGACCTGTCGTGCTCATCCTGTCATTCCTTCAACCAGTGGAATCATCGCCTGGCGGAACAGGGACCGGGTGAAAATATAGAGGGCAATGCCGACACGAGTTTTCTGCGGACATCGAGCGACCAGGCAGTGTGTATTGACTGTCATGGTCAAAGGGCGATCTGGCGATATACTTACTATCATTCACTTGAAAAACGAGAGATGCTCAAAGGGCTCAGGCCTCGCTAATGAGACGGTCATGCAACATTGTCCGGAAAGCGTAACCGGCATTCGGCATAAGGTAGTTCAGTGGATATAATACAACGAACCAGGACAAAATCGATAAAAATGAAATTATCCCTTTATTTTAAATTGGCTGTTGTTGCGTTTATTGCGGTCTGTTCAGGGGCCGGGGCCGGTTTTGCCCAGTCAGAAGCAGCGCCGGATGAAGAAAATTGCCTGATTTGTCATCGATATCCCAACCTGGGACGATATGATGAAGACGGAACCAGACGGATCTATTACATTAATGACGTTTTATTCGGAAATTCCGTTCACGGGGAAGCCCGGTGCAAAGGCTGTCATACGGATCTGGACAAGATACCCCATGATGAAGTGAAAAAAGTGGATTGCGCCACACAGTGCCACATAAAAGAACCCTCTTCCAATCTGGATTTTTCGCATAAAAACATGGTAAAAAAGTATGACAACAGCGTGCACGGACAAGCCGCAGATGAAAAGAAAAAATTTCCCGAAGACCTGCCCACCTGCACTTACTGTCATGAGAATCGGTCCTACAATCCCTATGAGGGGGCTTGGGGCAAAAGTGCGGCCCTGGCCCTTGAAACCCTGGCCCGGTGCCAGGCGTGTCATACGGAGAAGGCCTGGACCGAAGAGATATATGCCCATTTCACCCATCGCATGCGGCGGCAACGGGAACAGGATGAAATTATCCGGCTGTGTACGAGCTGTCATGAAAATGAAGAAAAAATGACGCGCCACGGCCTTGAAGCGGTATCGACCTTTAAGGACACATTTCACTGGACAATGGTCAAATACGGCGTGGAAAATGCCCCCGACTGTATCTCCTGTCATGTGCCCGTGGGATATACCACCCATGAAATCCAGCCCAGAACCGATCCCGTGTCACCGACCAATAAACGCAACCGGGTGAAAACATGCAGCAACCAGGGCGGGGTTCAGGAATGTCATCCCGGGGCCACCGCCGATTTTGCCGAAGGGCGGGTGCATGCCTATGGATCAAAAGTGCAGCTTTTGACGGCCCGGGAAGCCGTCATCGCTGAAGCCGAAGCCGAAGATTCCGTCATGCTGATCCGGGCCCGCGAAGAAGTTTCGGATGAAGAGATATTCCATTACAAAATCCTCTCCCTGATCCGGCTGGTGTATCAGGTCCTTATCGGCTCCGTGATCGGATTTATGGTTTTGCACCAGTTGCTGGATTTCCGGCGGATCCGAAAGAAAATGAAAACCGAAGGGACCCATCATTAACAAGAGGTTGCATATGTCACACAATGAAATAACCATGGAACAAGGGAAAATGAGCAAGGAGAAAGAGCAGGGCGATACCCCCCTGTATTTTGTCCGGCTCAATTTTAATGAAAGAGTCCAGCATATGATCTTTGTCGTCAGCTTTATTGTTCTGGCCGCCACGGGCTTTATGGTCTGGATTCCCGAAACAACCCTTGATTTTCTCGGCGGGGCGAAAGAAACCGTGTTTACCGTGCGCGGCGTGCTGCATCGTATGGCCGGGACCGCTATGATTATAGTGAGTGCCTACCATTTCTATTATCTGATTTTTAAACGGGCCGGCCGGCGCTGGCTTTTTGACATGATGCCGCGGCCGAAAGATATCAAAGAATTTATTCATAATATGCTCTATTATATCGAGGTGAAAGAACACCCGCCGGAGTTTGACCGGTTCTCCTATAAACACAAAATGGAGTATCTGGCCCTGATTGTCGGTACCGGGCTGATGTCGGCTTCGGGTCTGATTTTGTGGGCCGAGTCTTTCTGGGATAAATTCATCATTGATATTGCCGCACTGATTCACGGGATGGAAGCGGTTCTGGCCTGCCTGGCGGTGATGGTCTGGCATATGTATGAAGTTCACCTGCGGCCGCACAAGTTTCCCGGGGATAACATGTGGCTCACCGGCATCATAGATGAAGCCGAAATGAAGGAAGAGTATCCCCTGCATTACAAAAGGATCATGAGTGATCCGAAACTCCGGAAAATCTACCTGACGAAGGGACCGAAACAGGATGAATAAAGAAAAGAAGGCTTCGATTTTTACCCGGGCCTTTCGCATGATCAAAAAAAGCGGCCTGTTTTTGATAAAAGTGATCTATCTTTTACCCTTTTTTGTATTTGGCCTGTGGCTGCTGGGTCTTGTCTATTTCCCGGGATTTGATTTAAATGCGTCGATTTCACTTTTACGATACCGCCCGGAGCCGCAAGTATTGCCGGTGGTTATTCCGAAAAAAGAAGCCGTGCCCCGGGACCATTTTCATATGATTGACGCCTATGTTGAAAAATCGGCAAAACCGCCGCCGATCTGCGTGATGTGTCACGGGAGGTATGCTCATGACAAGGAAAAGAAGGTACGCGCCTTATTAAACATGCATGAAGGCTTTATATCCTGTTCCGTATGCCATGTGCGCAAGGGGGGTGAAAACATCCCCGACGGACCCCGCCTTGGAAATGAGATATCGGCATTTTTATGGCGGGTTTGGGCGACCGGGGAATTTAAAAAAGCCGTTGAGGGAGAATACGGCAAGTATCCGGCAACCATATTTCCCGTAAAAGTCAACGAACAGGGAATCCGGCAAATTCTGACACCGATTTCAGAATCCGCTGCCCGGCGTTTTCTGGAAATCAGCCCCGAACTGAATACAGAACAATTCGACGCAGCCAGAGCCAAGCTTCACGAAGGGATTTCAAAAGAGCCCGTATCCTGCAATGACTGCCATAAAAAGGACGGGTATCTTGATTTCATACAGCTCGGATTTTCCAGGCAGCGGGTCGATCACCTGATCTCCAATGAATTTGTGGGCATGATCAACAAGGACAAGACAATTCATCTGCCGTCCGTGATTGATTTTCGGGAAGCGCCGCAGACAGAATAAAAGACGGCTGAAAATCCGGGCTCCGGATTCGAATAGGAAGAGGATTAAACCAATGATACCAAAAATTCCCTGCCGATTAGTGGTTTGTGTATCGATGCTGGTGCTGATACTGGCATCTGCCCGGGACAACGGGTTTGCCATGGACGAGAGCGGCTGTTTTACCTGCCATCAGTATCCGGGACTGACCCGGCCGGAAACGCCGGAAGGGTTCCGGGTGTTTCATATTGATGAGGAGCGTTACCTGCAATCTCCCCACGGTAAAACCGATTGCCGGAAATGTCATACCACGGTTAACAAGGTGCCGCATGTGGGCGAAACAGCCGTTAATTGCACGAACGGATGCCATCTGGCCGAAAAAGACAAAAAGCTGATCGCAGACTTTAATTTAAAGACAATGCATGACAATGAGCAGTTTTATATTACCCGTCTGGCGGACGGGTCTGCCTGCCGGGTATGTCATCGGCTGTATCCGCACAAAAGCAATGAACTGGCAAGAGCGTTCATTAACATGCATGTCGGTTTTATGACCTGCGAGACATGCCATATCAACCGGGAGGAATATACAAATATCGACTATGAATGGACGGGTTCGGAAACCGCCGATTTTGCGGGCAAACCGTTTGGTGCCCGGTTTAACCCCAAGCTCGGCGGTGAATCGGAAACCGGTCATTTTATATCGAGAATTTCGGTTTTTTCCGAAGAAAACGGTGAAAAAAAATCATTGCACAATACCTGGGATACGGAAAAAGCAGAAGCATACCTTGCAAAAGCAGACCAGTGGACATCTGCCGAGAAAAAAGAACGGCTGGCGTATTTTCACAAAGACATCCATAAAAATGCCGTCAGTGTGACCTGCCATGAATGCCATTCAACGGACACTATCCTTGATTTCGAAGATCTCGGTTTTTCGTCCAGAAAAGCACATGACCTGATCAATATCAATATCAAGGGGCTGGTGACCAAATACAAGATCTTTTACTTCCCGGACATGTTCCGGTAAATATAAAACCAGAAAATATGATAAAAAAACCAGATAACCCGAAAATAACCAAAACCGTGCGCACACTTAAACGGGGGCTTTGATGCACATCCGCCGGATTATTCTTTTCCATATGATTGTGGCTTTTGCGGTTCTGTCGGCAGGTCCTGCTTTGGGCGTCAATATTGTGAATATCGATCTTTTATTTGAAATTTCAGCAGACTTCAGCGAGCCCAGTGATGTGGCGGTTTCAAAAGACGGCAAAATTTATGTGGTCGACGGTGTGAACAACCGGATAAAAGTGTTTGACAAAGATGGCAAAGCACTTTCGGCCTTTGGAAAAGAAGGCAGCGGCAATGGCCGGTTTCAGTTTCCCCTCGGCATTGATGTGGACAATGCGGGCAATATTTACATAGCCGATGCCGGCAACAGCCGGGTTCAGATATTTGACCGGGATACAAATTTTACCGCATCCATTGACCTGCCGGCCAAAGGCGATAAACCCGCGGATCCCACGGATGTGGCGGTGGATGAGTCGCGCAACCGTCTGTATGCGGTGGATAACGACAACCATCGGCTTCTTGTTTATGATCTGTCAACCCGGCAGTTGATTAATACCATCGGGGGGGCGGGAGACCAGGAGCTGAAGTTCCGGTATCCGTTTTTAGCCGCACTGAACAAGGAGAATTATCTCTATGTTGTCGATGTCATCAATACCCGGGTCCAGGTCATCAGTCCCGAAGGCTTGTTCGTCACCTATGTCGGCGGCTGGGGTGTGGAAAAAGGACAGTTTTTCCGGCCCAAAGGGGTTGCCGTAGATGCGAACAACCGAATTTATGTGAGCGACAGTTACATGGGCGTGATCCAGGTATTCGGCACCTGGGGGGGATTTTACGGGGTGCTGGGAGATGGCCGGCAGAAAACAGTTCAAAAATTTAAGACACCCGTCGGCCTTTATATTGACCGGGACAACCGCCTGTACGTGGTTGAAATGCTGGACCAGAAGGTCAGTGTCTACCGCATTACACCAGAGGGCCCATGATGCAGAAAAGAATTTGCCGCAGCATCATCACCATTTGTTTGATGATTGTTTTCCAGATGCCCGCAGCCGGGTTTGCGGCCGCCCCCGCAGATGTTCCCAAAAATCCGAATTCGGCCAAGGCATGCGCCATATGTCATTATCGCTGGATTGACACTTTTTTTGTTGACGGCAGGGGAACGGACCTGGTTCCCTATCAATCCGAGAAAGTGGCGGCTGATGCGGAAATGTGCTTTTCCTGTCACGACGGCAGTGTCATGGATTCCCGAAAACGGACGCGCCACGGCAATGAGCATCAAACCAATGTGAAGCCGCCGGCCGATATGAAAATCCCGGCAGCCTTCCCCCTTGATGAAAACGGCAGGGTACAGTGCGCCACCTGTCACACGGCCCACGGTGTGCCGAGCGGGCCCGGCATCGATGAAACCATTTTTATGCGGGTGTCCAACCGGGATTCGGCCATGTGCCGCATGTGCCATCCGGACAAATCCGGCGGCCCGGATGCGGGCAATCATAGCTTGGGTGAAAGCAAACAAATCATTCCAAAGACGCTGAAGATGCGCGGCGCCCATGAAGGAAGCAAAAAAAATCAGATGATATGCGAAACCTGCCATACGGCCCATGGCGCCCCCCGGGAAGGGTATCTGGTCATGGGCGCCGGTGACAGCGGACTCTGCATAACGTGTCACCGGGATAAGAATATTTTTGATCCGTCCGGTATGCGAAACGCCAATCATGTGATCAATGTGCGCCCTCAGAAAGCCGTGGTGCCGGAGACGCTGCAGGAAAAAGGCGCCAAACTGGGCTATGATGACGTGATCACCTGTCAGACTTGCCACAAGGTCCATAATAACAAGATCAATCAACCGGCGCTGCTGGTCGAGAAAAATGAAAAATCGAAGTTTTGTATGACCTGCCACACGGACAAACAGCGGCTGGAAAAAACCCGGCACAATCTCGGCATTTCAGCCAAAGACGAAAAGAACCTGCAAGGAAAAACCGTGTCCGAATCCGGCGTCTGTTCGGCCTGCCATTTGCCTCACAATCCGGCCCGCCGTCTGCCGGAAAAGTATGAAGAGGCGGACCGGACCACGGCCCTTTGCATGAGTTGTCATGCCCGGGGAACGGTGGCTGAAAACGAAAAACTGGCCGGCTACAGCCATCCGGTGGGAATGACGCTGGCTGAAATGATCGGTGACGCAGATGCCGATCCTTACCGGACCATTGTCCTGGAAAACGGGCGGCTGGATCTGCCGCTGTTCAATAAATTCGGGGTGGCGGATAAATACGGCGAAATGACCTGTGCTACCTGTCATGATACCCACGGCGGCCCGGCGATCCAAGAAACGCCCCTTGCTGAAACCGGCACGGCAGCCCCCAAAAATACATTATTAAGAAAGCCGTCCCCCGGACTCTGCCGCGCCTGCCATGATGACAAATTTGGCATCCGGGGTTCCGGCCATGACCTTGAAAGCGAATTCCCCGACGGCCACGAAATCATGACACAAAAGATTGCCGAACCGGGCTTGTGCCGGAATTGTCACTTCCTCCATAACAGTGAACCGGAAGGATTTATCTGGGGCCGCAATATAACAACGGAAACCGGCACGAAAATTTACGATATGTGTGCCGCATGTCATCAAGAGGGCGGACTGGCGGCCCACAAAATTATTCCGGAAAATTCTCATCCGGTCAATGTTTCCTTATCCGAAGGGATGCGGACCCGTTTGAAAGGACTGCCCCTTTTCAATGCGGCCGGGGAGGTGGCAGACAGCGGCGTCATGACCTGCTATACCTGCCATGATCCCCATCGCCGGACCCTCGTTCTATCGAAAAACGGTGAACCGGTGGCAGTTGAAGGCCGTCCGTTGGAACGGTTTCTGCGCCTCGACACGGCCCCGGAATCGGATATCTGCCTCCGCTGCCATCCCGATAAAACCGATGTCCGGCAGTCGGACCACAACCTGCTCCGGACCGCTCCGGGCGCAAGAAATATCGCCGGCCGGACACCGTTTGAATCCGGTGTATGCGGCTCCTGTCACCTGGTCCATCATAACGCCGAGGGGATTCGGCTGTGGGCCCGGCAACTGGGCAATGGCGATCATGTAATGGACCGGATGTGCAATACCTGCCATTCTGAAAAAGGGGCCGCCGCCGCCAAAGTGCCGGAGATTTCATCGCATCCGGAAACTTTGTTTGTGGCCAATTTTCAAAAGGGTTCCATGGCGGAACCGGTATTTCCGATTTTTGATCCGGAAAATGCGCGCCTGGTCATGGCCGGCAGGATCTCATGCCCGTCATGCCACAATGCCCATCAATGGCGCAGCGACGACGTAAGACAAGGCGATGAAGCCAATCGTGAAGGTAATGTTGCCTCCAGTTTTTTAAGACCCCACCTGCCTGAACGGGTGTGCAGCCGGTGCCATGGACCGGAAGGACTGTTTATGTTCAAATATTTTCACAAGGCTGATAAACGAAAAGAACCGAAACAGGGGATAGGGAGAAACCGATTTGTTATTCCGTAACCATTATCCGATGTCCCGGCAGATGCTATTAAAGGTAAAACTGGCAGTAGCCCTCATGGCCGTGTTCTGTCTGGTGCTGGTTGCATGTCAGATCGTTGAACCGGACGGCGATGGTGAGTATTCGGAGTCCGGTTCAACAACTGGTGCGGCCGACGGTGCGGCTGATGATATGGCAACGCCCCCGGCACCGGAATTCAGTTTTGAAAATCCGGATGTCACCGCATCCACCAATATTCATTATACCGGTAAATATTGTAACGAGTGCCATGAAACAACCCCGGTGGAGGGCGAAGATCCGTATCTGATGTTCGGTGGTGACTATAATCGGTTATGCCGCTGTCATGATCTTTCGCCGGGGGTCTATATCCATCCGGTTGACGTAACGCCCGCACCGGAAAAAAAGGAACGGATGCCGGCTGATTTCCCTTTGGAAAACGGGCAGGTTACCTGCCTGACATGCCATAATATTTATTGGCAATGCCAGAAGCGGCTGTTTAACAGGAATTCTTTGCGCGGGGCCCCTTATCCGAACCGGACGGAATTTTGCTATAAATGTCATGCCCGGGAAAATTACCAAAAGCTCGATCCTCACCAGCAGTTAAACGACGAGGGTGAGATCATCATAGAGACGTGCCTGATGTGCCATACTGAAAAACCGGATGAAAAACATGCCACGTTTAAGGATGTGAAGTTTTTGGGAGATATAGAGATGATGTGCCGCCGGTGCCATCATATTGCGGGAAATCATTCGGGAAATGCCGATCATATGGGGATTGAGCCGTCGCCGGACGGGTTGCAGCGGATCGAGGTCATGGAAGAAAAATACAACATCCGGCTGCCTCTGGATGAAAACGGAAAAATGACATGCATTACCTGCCATAACCCGCATGCGCGCGGGGTGATTCCGGCTGATCGTCCCGGCTCCAAAGGGGCGGGCAGTAAGTACAGGCATCGCATCCCGGAAAATTTGTGCAAGGAGTGTCATCAGATGTAGCACCGGGACGCACACAGTGAGGGCGGGAAATAGTCCTTGCCACCTGACAACAGAATTGCTAAATTATTTCGGTAACATATTTAATTATAGCATTCCCGGGCGCTGTTATAAAATAGACTGGCCGGGGAGAATAGAACCCGTTCTTCCCGTTTGTTTAACCATGAAAATTGGGTATTAAAGGTGAATATGGTGAGTGCGTCGAACCTAAAAAAAGAAATGCCGGCCGTGATGTTGGTGTTGCTGCTTATTTTTTCATCGGTTGCCCTGGCAGGAACCATTGCCGGGTCTGCCCATGATTTTCGCGGGTATTTGTGGAATGAAAGCGGAGAGATCTGCAAGCCCTGCCATACCCCCCATAATACAAAGCCGCTGCCGGCACCGTTGTGGAACCATGAAATGTCCACCGTGACGTATATCATGTATGACACCGCCCGGTCCCCCACCTTAGATGCGGACGTGGACAGCCAGCCGGGCGGGCCTTCCAAAATCTGTCTTTCGTGCCATGACGGTACGGTGGCGCTGGAAAATTACGGGGATATCAAAAACGGCACCATTTTTCTTTTCGGTGATGTGCTGATCGGCACCGACCTGAGCAATGATCACCCGATTTCTTTTGTTTATGATACGTCTCTGGCCACGGAAGACGGTGAACTCTATGACCCGTCCACCAAACTGTCGGGCCTGATCCGCAGTTCGGGAACCATTCATGATGATATGCTGTTTCAAAGCCGGATGGAATGTTCCTCCTGCCATGATGTTCATAATACAAGAGCCGTGCCGGGAACAAAATTGCTGCTCAAAGACAATACGGCGTCAGCGTTGTGCCTCACATGTCATGACAAATAACCCGAAAAAGCACCTTTTGATCCGGGCCTGTGTTCTCGCACTGTTGAAATCCTCAGCGTAAAACTGCTACGCCTCCGGTTTCAAAAGTACTGCGGCCTTGGCCTGAATCAAAATTTGCATTTTCGGTAAGAAATCTGAAGAAAAAGGTTTGCCGGATGATTATGAATTTAAGGATCACACGATAAGATGAAAAAAACGGTAGTTATTCTGTTCATAGTGATGTTCTGTCTGGGATGCGCGTCAACAGCTGAAAAGAAGCCGTCTTTTGGCACCGTTTTCTATCCCCCGCTGCCCCAGCAGCCGCGGCTGCAGTTTCTTCATGCCATATCCGGCGGGCATGACCTGGGAAAAGGGCAGAGCGCGTTTCAAGAATTTCTGGTGGGCAAACCCCGGTATCAGAATTTGGGAAGGCCCTATGATGTGGGGGCTGCCAAAGACAGAATATACGTCATGGACCGGATGTACAAAAAAATTGTTATTTTTGATCTGGCCCGAAAGGAGCTGTCGTTTTTAAAAGATACCGGCGTGGGAAGCCTTGGCAATCCGTCCGGCATATGGGTGTCTGAAGATGATTTCAAGTATGTGGCGGACATGCAGAGAAAGCAGGTGGTGGTATTCGATGCAAACGATGCGTTTTTCAGGGTCTACGGCGGCAAAGAGGTGTTTGAAAAGCCGGTGGATGTCGCGGTTTACGGCAGCCGTGTATATGTGGTGGACATGGAAAAGGATCAGCTGATTATTCTGGACAAGGCGACCGGCGAGGTGATCCGGGCCGTGGGGGAGAAGGGCGATTTTTTTAATCCGACCCACGTGGCGGTAGGCCCGTCTGGCAGTGTTTTTGTTAATGATGCCTTTAATTTTACTGTCAAAAAGTTGACTCCCGACGGCGCATTCATTGATACCATCGGTTTTCACGGGGATAACGTCGGCGGATTTGCCCGGCCCAAAGGGCTGGCCGTGGATCGGAAGGGCAATCTCTATTCAGTGGACGCGGCATTTGAAAATGTACAGATATTTGATGATCAGGGCCGGCTGCTGCTTTTTTTCGGCGGGGCCGGAAATGCGCCGGGCAGCTTGTATCTTCCGGCCGGGGTGGCAATCGATTACCAGAATGTCGGTTATTTTTCCCAATATGCGGACCCGAATTTCGAGCTGGAATATCTTGTGTATGTGACCAGTACCTATGGCCAGGGGAAATTGAGTGTTTACGGCTTCGGACACTGGATCGGCGAGTCCCTTCCGGAAGAATAGACCGGAAGCCTGAAAATCCGGACCGGTTGGACCAGGCTTTAAAATCGGAATAAAACATGGGGAGGCCACGAAAAAAATGAAATTTCCGGATCAAAACCGACATCTGTTTATCCTGGCTGCTTTCTGGATAACGACCGTGCTGACCCTGGCCGGCTGTCAACCGCATCCCGAAAACGGGGTATTGGCCTTTTTTTTTCCGGAAGAGCAGGCGGCTGCGGAGGCAGAAGCCGGCGCTGAAGCAGTCGATGAAAGCCGGAACCCTGAAAAAAAATACGTTGATGAAGATCAGTATTATCTGCTGGTTTCCCACAAACCGTATATTGAAAGAAAATGCGCGGAATGCCATGAAGGGGCCGAAGCGTTTTCCACCCCGATTTTCGGCTCGGACTGGGACGGTATTTTCAGAATAGGCGGCGGGAAACCGGGGCCGCTGACCCTTCCGGTCAAAGAACTTTGCGTAAGGTGCCATAAAGACCTGACTCCCGGGTGGGCAAAAAAACAGGGATTATACCTGCACAAAACAGCCGCCGATGGAGACTGTGTAAAATGTCACGTTCCCCATCAGGGCCGGCATCCGTTCCGGCTGATTGCGGAGCCGGACCCGTTGTGCATCAGCTGCCACAATGTGAATGAGAAGCCGGGCATTCCAAAATGCGTGCGGGAACTGCATGTCACCGGTCCGTGCCTGTCCTGCCATAATGCGCACCTGGGGACTTCAAAAGCCTTGTTAAAAAAATATTATGAGGAACCGCATCACAGCGTTCCTCCGGAGCAGGGTGCACCCGGTGAGAAACTGCCGGCCGCAGATACCACAATACCGGAATAGACAATAGATGCCGCTGTTTTTATATAATACATTTTCTGTTTTTCTTATGGATTTGGACATTTGGACATGGGCGATGGGCGATAAATGATTCATCGAAAGATGCTGACAATTTTAATCGTTTTTATGCAATCGTGTGTTGTTGTTTTGACAGCGGTTTCGACGCTGTATGCCCGGGAAGGGGACTTTTTTTTTATTGAACGGCCCAAACTGTCCATGGGCGCATCCTATGAATTGGAGGAAGAAAAAAGAGAAACCCCTGAAATGAAGGAAGAAACCACCACCCGTGACCTGCAGGAGCGCATCGGTCTCGGGACGAACGGATGGGTGTATCATCCCAACCTGATGGAATACCGGCTGTTTCTGGAGCCCGAATGGCGCCAGGAAAAATTCGATCACTGGCGCTCGGCCACCGATTCAACGCACACAACCCGGAGGGGCACATCGGTGATGGCCTATGATGCAAGGACAACACTGCTTAAGCATAAGCCCTGTTCCCTGGATATCTTCGGCAGCCGGAACAACCGTCGGCTTGATCTGACATCTGTCCGGGATTCTGATATTGAAAGTGAAACCTGGGGCACCCGGTTAAATTTTACCAACCCGACACTGCCGGCTTCTTTTGGATTCACCAACCGGAAAGTTGACCAGACCGGATTTTACCAGTCGGAAGAAGACAATAATGAACTGCAGGCAAAAATCCGGCATAATGCCAACAACAGCATTACGGAACTGAATATACTCTATGATGAATCGGACCGAACCACCCGGACGGTATCGGAAACCAGGGATACCGAATCAACGATGACCAATTCGGAGCTGACAAACACCTGGTTCTTTACCCGGGACAACCGGGTACGGCTGGATTCCCTGCTTTATAATACCCGGAGCGAATATGATGATTCTGATTATGATACCTGGGTAATGGCTGAAAATCTTTTCTGGACCCACAACCCGAATCTGCTGACCCGGTATACATTTAATTATAACCGCCGGGATGTCGACGACACGGTCACCGAGGAAAGAGCGGTCAAAGCCGGTTTAACCCATCGGCTGTTCAACCGTCTCACAACCGATCTTGGCGCCGGCGCCGGGGTAAACGATTTTGTCGGCGGCAGCGAAGACACGTATCAGGCAAACCTCGGATTTAATTATCGGCGGCCCATTCCCTGGGGCAATCTCGAACTGGGTGCTGTGTACGATTACGGAATGACCGAACGAAGCGGCACGGATACAACCATACCCACCGAAGAGCGCCATGTTTTGTCATCATCTGCGGAAACCTATCTGGACAAAGAAAATGTTGAACTCGATACCATTGTGGTTACCGATGTACCGGGAAGCCGGGTTTTTCTCCGGGACGTGGATTACCGGATCGAGATGATTGGTCCGGATGTAAGAATCAGCCGCACCCTGCTTGGCGACATCGCAGACGGCCAGTTGGTGAGTGTGCGTTACAGTTATCGGATAGATACGGGGTTTGACGATTCCCGGTTCGGACAAAATTATCGCGTCGGCCTGGACCTGTGGTCTTTTTTATATTTTATGTATACCCACGGCCGGCTGGATCAGAATATCACTTCCGGCGAATCCCGCACCGGTCCCATTGATGATACCTACGACAGGGTGCGGATCAGGCTGGAAACAGACTGGTCCGAGACGCAGTTTTTATATGAAGACCAGGACCGCCGGAACGGAAATTCCAGCGTTACCAGAAGTGTGCGCCAGCTCATTAATCTCAGACCGTGGCGGAGTTTTTATTTCAACTTCTCCGGAGACTACGGAGAAAGAGAATATACAGACACCCATGAAGATGAAACATTCTATACCCTCGGCACCGATATCAGCTGGACCCCGGAATGGTGGTGCAGTCTCAGTCTGATCTGGCTGCGAAACAGTATTTCCGGAGACCGGCAGGATATGCTGTATTCGGAAATCGGCCCGACCCTCCGCCTGGCATATGGCGTCTGGACCGGGACCATCTCTTACCGGCTGACGGATCAGGAAGATGAGGAAAATGATGACAGCCTGTGGCGCCAGCGGTTCTATTTTGTCGTCAACAGAAGCCTCTGGTAAGCTTAAGCCATGAACCGGCGTATTATCAAAGCAGTTGCGACCGCCTTGGAATAACAATGAATTCTGTAAGACTAAAAATTTCTGTGATTCATCAACATCCCCTTATCATTATAGTGATTGCAGTCCTTTGCCTGGGGATGGCCGGATGCCATAAGTCGCCGGAACCCATGCGGCCGGATTCGGATATTTTCTGGCCGAACCCGCCGGAAGTAAAGCGGATACAATTTTTAAACGCGGTTTCAACGCCGGCGGATTTAAATATCAGGGCCGGGATGATTCAACAGGTGGTCAACTATATCATCGGCAGTCCGGTCCCGCGCATTGTCTCTTCCTATGGTGTGTCGTCCGATGATCAGGGCCGGCTCTATGTGGTGGATACGTTCCAAAAACAGGTGCATGTTTTTGACGCGGACGGAAACAATTATTTTGCCTTTCCTGCGGACAGGGAAGGGCTTTCCGCTCCTGTGGGCATTGACGTTGATTCAAATGGAGTGATCTATGTCACGGATGCAAAAGACGGGGTCGTTAAAATCTTTAAGGACCGCGGCCGGCAGTTTGTATCCGAACTGGGCCGGGACGATCTTCAGCGGCCCACCGGTATTGCCGTCAATGCGACGACATCGGAACTGCTTGTGGTGGATACCCTGCAGTCGAAGGTTTTCAGGTATGATCTGGCCGATCATTGGCCAAAAGGGGCTTTTGGCGGCAAAGGCAGGGCAGCCGGCCGGTTTCATTATCCCACCCAGATATGCGTGACGTCGGCTGGAAACATCATTGTATCCGATTCATTAAATTTCCGGGTGCAGGTGTTTTCTCCGGACGGCCGGTTTTTGAACGCGTTCGGCCAGATGGGGCATGGCCCGGGCACATTTTCAAGACCCAAGGGCGTGGCATGCGACAGCGCGGACAACATCTATGTGGTGGATGCCCTGTTTGACAATGTCCAGATGTTTGACGCGTCGGGCCGTCTTTTGATGGCATTCGGTGATCATGGCGGCGGATACGGCGAGTTCTGGCTTCCCAATGGAATCCATATTGATAAAGAGGACCGGATTTTTGTGTCTGATTCAAGCAATCAGCGGATTCAGGTATTTAAATACATAAAAGAAGATATCGCCAATGAAGACAAATAAAAAAATAATAATGACCGGCGCTGCGCTGATGGTGTTTTTTTTCGCCATGTCCGCCCCGGCCGGAAATATCCGTGTGACAAAACATAATCTTTCCGTCAGCAGCCCCGGTTCCATTGCCGCGGTATCGGAGAGCAGGATTTGCATTTTCTGCCACATTCCCCACCGGGAAGGTTCCGAGATGCCGTATCTCTGGAACCGGTCGTCTCCTGCGGGTCCTTATACCCCGTATGACAGTTCCACCCTCAAAGCAACGATTGGCCAGCCCACCGGGTCTTCACGCATGTGCCTGAGCTGCCATGACGGAACCATCGCCTTGGGCGCCGTCGCTTCCCCGGCCGTGGAAATACCGTTTAAGGGCGGTGCACGGTTTCTTGCCGAAGAACGATCGTCGCATTTAGGCACCGACCTGTCCGATGACCACCCCATATCGTTTGTGTATGATAGCGCTTTGTCTGTGGAAAAAAGCGAACTTCGGGACCCGGCGCTCCTGCCGCCGTCCGTAAAACTGGAAAATGACAAGATGCTGCAGTGTATCTCGTGCCATGATCCCCATGATGACACGTTCGGCCGGTTCCTGGTGATGGACAATACGGCGTCATCGCTGTGCATTGCCTGCCATGATATAAACGGCTGGCATGGTTCGGCCCATTCACAATCCAGTGCATTGCTGGACAGAACCGGCGGGCTTTGGCCGAATACCGATTATGCGACCATCGCTGAAAATGGGTGTGAAAACTGCCACAAACCGCATACGGCGGGAACAAACAGCCGGCTGCTGATATCTGCCTTTGAAGAAGACAATTGTCTGGTCTGTCATGACGGCGGCACGGCGTCTTCGGACATCGCGTCAGCGATCACAAAACGGTATAACCATCCGGTGTATGAATATACGGGCGTTCATGATCCGGCCGAAGATTTTTCCTCCCGCAATGTTCCCAAACATGTGGAGTGCAGTGATTGCCACGATGCCCACCAGGCAAACAGCGACCCGGCCCTGGACGCTTCCATGGTTTCCGGTGCCGTAAAGGGTGCATCCGGGGTGTCTATTGGCGGCCAGATGGTGGCAGAAGCCCGGTATGTTTATGAAATTTGCTTCAAGTGCCATGCGGACAATAATGTCATCAATGCGCTGCCCGTTACCCGTCAGATTGTTCAGCTGAATACGCGCCTTGATTTTGATCCGGCAAACCCTTCGTTTCATCCGGTGGCCGGTCCGGGTAAAAATCCCGATGTTCCAAGCCTGATGCCGCCATATACCAGCACCAGCACGATCAGCTGCACGGACTGCCATGGCAGCAGTGATCCTTCCGCCCCCCGGGGGCCCCATGGCTCAGACTGGCAGTATCTGCTGACCCAACGGTATGTGACAGATGATTATACAACGGAAACGCCTTCCGGCTATGCGCTGTGTTACCAATGTCATAGCCGGACAACCCTTTTAAATGATGAAAGTTTTCCGCACAGTATCCATGTGGCGGATCAAAAAGCGCCGTGTTCAGCCTGTCACGATCCGCACGGCGTTAGTTTTACGCAGGGCAATTTTTTGCGCAACAGTCATCTCATCAATTTTGACGTGTCAATTGTTATGCCAACCCAAACGGGCCGGCTTGAATTTAATGATCAGGGCCGTTTCCGGGGAGAATGTTTTTTAAACTGCCATGGCAGAGCCCACAATCCGGAAAATTATTCGCAATAGAAATAATTACTGTTCTCGGATTTGACGAATTTATAAATACCAAACATCCAAAGGAATTTAAAAATGAAAAAAATATCTTATCCCCTGTCTGATTTTATAATCATCATCCTGGTGCTGACATTGACCATCGGGTGCAAGCAGATGGGCGATTCATCGGAAAAATCGTCTGAAAAAAAGTCTGCCGGCGATCACATGGCTTCGGAATTTTCAGAAAAAACATCGGAGGATATGTCAGATCCCTTTACGGGCACCGTCGTGGAGACCATTCATGCCAGCCGCTATACCTACGTCCAGGTCGATACCGGCGAAAAGAAGGTATGGGCAGCGACACCCGGGTTTGACGGTGAACCCGGCGAAGCGGTCCTGGTCCCGTCCGGATTGCCCATGGCGGATTTTAAGAGCAAAACCCTTGATCGTGAATTTGAAATGATTTATTTTGTGGGCGCGATTCACCGGCAGGATGAGAATGAAGCAACGCACAAGGAGCCGGCGCTGCCCAAAGATCATCCGCCGGTCACCGGGCAGCAGGAAATGCCCGAAGGCCATCCGCCGATTGGTGAGCCGGCCGAAGCGCAGATGACGCATCCGCCCATGGGCGGGATGCCCGGCAGCCTGGCCGTGGAAATCGGTGAAATAAAACCGGCAGCGGGCGGCCAGACGGTATCTGAAATCATCACCGGCCGGAAACGTCTGGCCGGTAAAAACATAACGGTTCGGGCGAAAGTCGTAAAGTTTACGCCGGATATTATGGATAAGAACTGGCTCCATGTTCAGGACGGCAGCGGCGATGACGGCACCAATGACTTAATCATCACCACGGATGCTGCGGTGAATGTCGGGGATGTGGTTCTGGTCCGCGGGGTGGTGTCGGTGGACCGGGACTTCGGGTATGGACTCAAATATCCGGTTATCATAGAAAACGCTGATGTTATGCTTGAGTAAAACGTCTTATTTTTTCTAAAAGATTGAATTTTTAAAAAAAATGAGAATATTATGGGTGAAACTGAGGTCGAATTCAGGCTGTGTAGACAGAACCGGATTTATTGAAATTATAATTATTCGAAATAACAGTAAGTTTAGGAGCATGCCATGTGGGAATATACGGATAAAGTGAAAGACCATTTTATAAACCCCAGAAATGT
Organism: Desulfobacteraceae bacterium; assembly: GCA_011390415.1. Lineage (GTDB taxonomy): Bacteria > Desulfobacterota > Desulfobacteria > Desulfobacterales > Desulfosalsimonadaceae > SURF-3. The sequence continues at coordinate 9,434 of JAABSL010000346.1, read as the reverse complement.
CGGTGAAGTGGAAGATCCGGACGGCGTCGGGGAAGTCGGGTCCATGGCGTGCGGAGACGCCCTGAAACTGACATTCAAACTGGATGAAAATAAAAAAATAAAAGAAGCCAAGTTCCAGACCTTCGGGTGCGCCAGCGCCATTGCATCTTCATCGGCCTTAACGGAAATGCTCATCGGCAAGACCGTGGAAGAGGCGGAGAAAATAACCAATGACGACATTGCCGATTATCTGGGGGGCCTGCCCAAGGAAAAGATGCATTGTTCCGTTCTGGGAAAAGATGCCCTGGAAAAAGCCATTTATTGTTATCGGGGGGAAGGCGAGAAAGAAATCGACGGCAATATTGTGTGCGAATGCTTCGGGGTCACGGACAAGGAAATTGAGCGGACCGTGGCTGAAAACCAGCTGAAAACCATTGAAGAAGTCACCAACTATGTTAAAGCCGGGGGCGGCTGCGAAAACTGTCACGAAGATATTCAAAAAATTCTTGATGAATACAACAACAAAACGCCGGAAGCGGCGCCGGCGAAAAAAGAGCTCACCAATATTCAGAAAATCCGGATGATCGAAGAGACCCTGGACAGGGAAATCAAGCCAGCCCTTCAAAAAGACGGCGGCAATATCGAACTCATTGATGTGGACGGCAGCCGGGTACTGGTCAAGCTCATCGGCACATGCGCCACGTGCAAGGCCTCCCAGCTGACATTGAAAAATTATGTGGAAATCCGGCTTCAGGAAATGGTGTCACCGGATCTGGTGGTGGAGGAGGTAAAGTAATGGACGTCATTTATATGGATAACAATGCCACCACAAAAATCGCGCCGGAAGTGCTGGATGCCATGATGCCGTATCTGACGGATTATTACGGAAACGCCTCCAGTATGCATAATTTCGGGGGCATGGTGGGGCGCCAGATCGTCGAAGCCCGGGAAAAAGTGGCCGCCCTGATCAATGCGGACCCGGGTGAGATTATCTTTACCAGCTGCGGGACCGAAAGTGACAGCACGGCAGTTCATGCCGCAATCCGCTCCAACCCGTCAAAAAAACATATCATTACCACCCGGGTGGAACATCCGGCGATAAAAAATTTGTATGAATACCTGGCCAAAAACGGATACCGGGTGACCTGGGTGCCGGTGGATAGTGAGGGGGTGCTGGATCTCGATTTTTTATACGACCATCTTTCAGAAGATACTGCCATTGTCAGCATCATGTGGGCCAACAATGAAAGCGGCGTCATTTTTCCCATTGATGAAATTGCCGAAAAACTGGCATCCCGCAAAATCGTATTTCATTCAGACGCGGTGCAGGCCGTCGGGAAACTGCCGGTGGACGTTAAAAAAACAGGTCTGAATATGATGTCGATCTCCGGGCATAAACTTCATGCCCCAAAGGGTGTCGGGGCATTGTATGTGAAAAAGGGAACCAAGTTTTCCCCCTTTATGATCGGCGGGCACCAGGAACGAAACCGGCGCGGCGGTACGGAAAATTCCGCATCTATTATCGGCATGGGCAAAGCCTGTGAGCTGGTGGGCAGTCATATAGAAGAAATTGACACCCGGGTGCGGTCCATGCGCGACCGGCTGGAAGACGGGCTGCTGAAAAATGTGCCCAATGCCCTGTTAAACGGCAAAAAAGATGCCCGGCTGCCCAATACCACCAATATCAGTTTTGAATACATAGAGGGTGAAGCCATTTTGCTGATGATGGATCAGCTCGGCATCTGCGCGTCTTCAGGGTCTGCGTGTACATCGGGTTCCCTGGAGCCGTCCCATGTGCTGCGTGCCATGGGCGTTCCGTTTACCGCGGCCCACGGATCCATCCGTTTCAGCTTAAGTACGTACAATACCGAAAAAGAGGTGGATTTTGTGGTTGAGAATCTGCCGCCGATTATCGAGCGCCTGAGAAACATGTCGCCTTTCTGGAAAGAGGGTGCCTGTAAAGTGCAATGATGGTATCTATATATTGCCGGAGATAAATAAATAGTATGTCAAACGAACATGCACATGACAAAAATGCCTGCCGGTCGGAATCAGTGGCCTATAAACAATATCGATCGCGGCTTCACGATATTGTCGACCGGGTGATTGAAGAATGTGACGGAGACAGATGCAATGCCCATATCGACTATGAGCAGCTGCCTTCCAAGACCGCTGTTATTGACATTCTGCATAAACTAAGGGAAGTGCTTTTCCCGGGATATTTCAACGATGAAAAACTGGACCCGGTCAATCTCCGGTATTTTATCGGCAAAACAGTTTCCGAACTTTTTGATACGCTTTCGGAGCAGATCGCAAGAAGCATCCAGCATGACTGCATCAAATTTAATCTTGAATGCACTCACTGCAATGAACGGGGCTATGAAAATGCACTGGCGCTGCTGGACGCGATTCCGGAACTGCAGAGCAAACTTTCCACAGATATTATGGCGGTGGCTGAAGGCGATCCGGCGGCTAAAAGCTATGATGAAATTATTTTCAGTTATCCCGGCATGTTCGCTACAACCGTCTATCGTATTGCCCACAAGTTGTATAGCCTTGGCGTACCGCTGCTGCCGCGCATCATGTCGGAATATGTTCATGGGGAAACCGGAATTGACATTCATCCCGGGGCTGACATTGGTGAGCGGTTTGTCATTGATCACGGCACCGGTGTGGTGATTGGAGAGACGGCAATCATCAGCAACAATGTGCGAATTTATCAGGGCGTGACCCTTGGGGCGCTGTCGGTGCCCAAGGGAAAGATCGAGGAAATGAAAGATCAGAAACGCCATCCGACCATTGAAGATGATGTGATCATTTATGCCGGCGCCACCATTCTGGGCGGCGATACGGTGATCGGCGCACGCTCCGTGATCGGCGGCAATGTCTGGATCACGGAATCGCTCCCGCCGGATACGCAGGTGCTGATTGAATCCGCTCATCAAATCTATCGAAATAAAAAGGCGGCCTCGTGAAATTTTACAGCAATGCCCGGCACACCATCGGAACCACGCCGCTGGTTCGCCTGAATTACCCCGGCAAAGGGTGCAATGCAACGATCTTTGCCAAACTCGAATATTTTAATCCGTTGGGGAGTGTGAAAGATCGTATTGCCGCATCCATGATCGAAGCGGCGGAAAAAGACGGCAGCATTGATTCGCAAACCCTGATTGTGGAACCTACCAGCGGGAATACCGGCATTGCCCTGGCATTTGTGTGTGCGATCAAAGGCTATCGGCTGTGTCTCACCATGCCGGATACCATGAGCATGGAGCGCCGTAAACTGCTGGTTCACTTAGGGGCTGAGCTTGTGCTGACACCGGGAGCCGACGGGATAAAAGGTGCTATTGCAAAAGCAATTGAAATTACATCCGAAAGGGAAAATGCGTTTATGCCCGACCAGTTCAAAAATCCGGCCAATCCTGCTGTTCACCGGGTGACCACGGCCGAGGAAATCTGGCATGACACCGAAGGGCAGGTGGATATTTTTGTGGCCGGTGTGGGAACCGGGGGAACCATTACCGGTGTTGCCCAGGTTCTTAAAGAAAGAAAACCCGGCTTTCGCGCCATTGCCGTGGAACCGGCGGATTCGCCGATTTTATCCGGCGGCAGTCCGGGGCCGCACAAGATTCAGGGCATCGGTGCCGGGTTTGTTCCGGATGTACTGGACCGCTCCCTGATTGATGAAGTGGTCACCGTGACCAATGACCAGGCTTTTGAAACCGCGCGCATGCTGGCGAAAAAAGAGGGTCTGCTTTGCGGCATCTCCTCAGGAGCTGCCGTGGCCGCGGCGATGCAGGTGGCAAAAACACCGGCCGCTGAAAATAAAAATATCGTGGTCGTTTTGCCGAGTACGGGAGAACGTTATATCAGTACACCGCTTTTTCAGGCGTAAGGGGATTTTTTGATATGAAAAAATGGCTGATCGGTTTGCTTTGCGTTGTATTATTTGTGGCGATTGTTTTGACGGTGGCTGTTTTTAATCTGGGCACGATTGTCAAAATCGCGGTAAATACCTACGGACCGGATATTACGAAAACGGAACTGCGGGTAGATAATGCCGATGTGGCTGTTTTCCAGGGGCGGGCCGAACTCAAGGATTTTGTTCTGGGCAACCCGGACGGATTTTCTTCTCCCCATGCCATGACGGTGGGGTCGGCATTGGTTGATATTGACGAAACCACCCTGACCCAGGATACCATCATTATTGATACCATCGAGATCCGCCAGCCGGTGATCACTTATGAAATCAAGGGCACAACGGATAATTTCCGGACCATGATCAATAATATGAAAAAACCGGCAGAACCGGCAAGCCCGGGCAAACCGCCGGAAAAAGGAAAAGCAGAGAAAAAAGACGGAAAAAAAGTCGTGATCCGGGATTTGATTTTAAAAGATGTTACAATCAAAACAGCCGCGGCTATGGCCGGGGGTGACATTGCCACCACCACGATTGCTGAAATTCATTTGAAAAATGTCGGCGAAAAACAAAACGGTGTACAGATAACCCAGGCAGCCATACTTGTTTTAAATGAAATATACGGCCAGGTCCTTTCCAAAGATGTTCTGGGTCAATTGAAAAACCAGCTAAAAGGGCTTGAAGATGAGTTTGAAAGCGTAAAAGATGAAGTCAAGTCTATCGGCGACCAGTTCAAAGGGTTGTTTGACCGCTGAACTCGTAATGCATTGATTAATATTGAGCACGAGCGGGAAGAAAACAACGAAGAGGTTGAGTTCCAGCTAAAATGGGAAATAAAATAAAATAAATAAATTTCAGATGAGCGTTTCAAATCCTGAAACGCTTACCGTAAAAAATAAATTTCCGGCCCCAGCAAAGTTGTCGTTGATTCAGGCAAATTATCCTGATATAGTTTTAATTAAGCTTTTTGACTTCTCACCGATTTCTCAGTGACCCCGGTAATTCCATTTCATTTCTGCTTTAATTTTGTGCGTAATGCCTGCCAAAGAACTTCTGCGACACACGCTATTGTAGGTTTATTTCCAACCGCATCTGTTTTCAAATACCTCAGTTGAACGATTTCACAGATCCGATGCCTTTTAAACTTCAGGTATAAAATCTGATTTAAACATAGGAGAACACGGATGAATCTCAAATGTATTTTGATTTGCTTCCGGAAAACAGTTCTTTTTTGAATTTTCCGGAAGCCGGCAGGGCTGGAAAATAGACAGAATCCTTTTAATTTCGAATAAGGAGGCGTTATGAAAAAACAGCTTCTGAATTATGAAACCCTGATGAAAGTGACCCGGGTCATTTCTCATTCCAAAGATCCTGAAGAAGTGGTCCTGCTGACTGTGGAAAGTATTAAATCAGCGCTGGATGTCAAAGGCTGTACCATTTTTCTGATTGATAAAAAAACCAATGAACTGGAGGTGGCTGCCTCATTCGGGTTGAGCAGTGAATATATCAACAAAGGCCCGGTAAGTGCCATTAAATCCATAGCCCAGGCCCTTGAGGAGGGGCCGATTGCCATATATGACGTGAAAGACGACCCCCGGCTTCAATACCCGGATGAAGCGGTAAAAGAAGGCATCTCATCGATTCTTTCCGTTCCCATCGTGGCCGGCGGCTATACCATGGGGGCATTGCGGGTGTATACGGCCGAGCCCTGGGAATTTACATTAGATGATGTGAATTTTGTCCAGGCCATGGCGTATATGGCGGGTATGGCAATGGAAATGGCCAGATACTACAAAGGCATGAAAGACAGTATCGAAATCCTCAAAACCATGCGGGACCCGAAATTCGTCAAGTCAAAAAGAAGAACACCCCATGAAGGGGTGCCGGTCAGTGTACTGCCTGGTCAGGAAGGCCGGGTCCACTGAAAACGGGTATCTTAATCATTTAAATGAACGTCAAAAGCCCTTGTGAAACCGTCACCGGATTATCATGTCAGCGGAATCCGATAATCCGGTGATAAATATTTCCGGGGTTGATGCGCTGCCGGATATCGGTTATTTTGCAAATGAGGTGTGAATGTTCCTTGACAGCTGACGGCCAAAAGTTTATTTTATTTACGTATTATGATTTTTGGGTCTGTAATTCAATTGGCAAATTATACTCGGATTTAATTAAAGGAGGTCGCGCATGACCGGACGAAAAAAAATAATTATTATGTTACTGGCCGTATCTTTAATATTGGTTCCGTTCGGGTCTTCAGCGGTTGCGAAGAATTCGGATTATCCGATCGAAAATTCGGCCGAGCTTATGGCGGCTGATTTTACTGTAGTCCGGCCGCTGCAGTTTATCGGTTTGGTCTCGGGCACGGTTTTCTTTGTTGTCTCTCTTCCTTTTTCCGCCCTGGGAGATAATGTCGACGATGCCTATAAAATGATGATGGTAGAACCCGCCCGGATGACATTTCTCCGTCCGTTGGGCGTGTTCTAAGCTATATTCGCTGAATCACCCGCTTTTTTTATTTTTTAATCAAATATTGCGCTGTTTTTAAATAAGAAAATAAAAGCATCCGGCCAGACCGATTAAAATCGAACCGGCCGGATGCTTTTTGCATGTTTCTGATGCTTTTTCATTCTCTATGAGCGACCGACCGCCCGGTACTTTTGAACATCCTTTTTCCAACCGTTTTTTATTCTGATACCAACTTGATCAGGCTTTTCCGCAGCAGCTTCCGGGACCGGCGCAATTTCCCGAGCCCGGGGCAATGCCGCAGCATGTGGTATCCCCGGCACCGGGAAACGTGTTTCCGGTACTTCCGGAAATGGCGGAGTGGGCTGAGAAAAATTTTTTAACGTTTTTGCTGTTACAATAATTGCACTGAATTATATCTGCTGATTTTGAAAGAAGAATCTCACATATTTTACCGCAATCCCGGCATAAATATTCGTAAATCGGCATGACGTTCTCCTTCTATAAAATCAAATCCGGTTATCCGGTCTTGTTATTTGTAATTTATTTATAATCATGGGTACCCATAACAACTTTGATGCCGGTTTTGTCTTCAATGCTCTTTGCCATCTCTTCCGGCGTGGCATACGGACAGCCCGGCTTGGCATTGGCCATGCATGAACTTAAATGGATCACATCCGGTTTCATCTCAAGCGCTTTAATCGCCATGCCGACATTTGCCACGGTAGGGCGGCCGGGACAGGTGCACTTGACAAACGCCAGCACGGAAGATTCCTCTTGAAAAGATCCTCCGCCCATGGCTGCGGCTTTGAGGCACCGCCATTCGCCGGGACAGCCATATCCGTTATCCATATAGGCGCCGCAAGCCACGATTGCAACTTTTTGCATGTTTTTTGTCTCCTTTTTTATAGATGTTTGTGAGCATATTCTCGTAAATTCAATTTTTAAATCTTCGCACGCCGGCTTGTCAAGCAATTTTCATATTGATCTTTAGCGGCAATGTTTTGTAGATCTGGATAAAATATTATTTGTCGCAGAAAATCAACAGGAGGCGAAAAAATGAGAATCTCAATTCCGGGGCATGGCATTCTGGATCTGAAATATCTGGTAATGGATTATAACGGCACCCTTGCGGTGGACGGCTTGTTGATTAGGGGGGTCAAAGAGGTTTTGGCCGATCTTGCGGACCATCTGGAATTGCATGTGCTGACGGCCGATACATTTGGAAAGGCCAAATCAGGCCTTGAAGGGGTTGACTGCCAATTAAGCATTCTTTCTGAAAAGGATCAGCAGACCGGCAAACTTCAATACGTGCAGGCCCTGGGCGCTGAAAATACAGTGAGCATCGGAAACGGCAGAAACGATCAGATGATGCTCAAATCATCGGCCCTGGGAATCGCCGTGATTCTTGAAGAAGGGGCATCAACGCAAACCGTTCGGTCCGCGGATGTGGTCTGCACCTCCATTCTTTCGGCACTGGCACTTTTGTCTAACCCCTTGCGACTGATCGCAACATTGAGATCATAAAAAATGAATCCGTTGTGGGTAATACTGGTTCTCTTTCTGATTCTGATTTATATTCTCAGTCCTTTAGATATTGTGCCGGATATCATTCCGCTGCTCGGATGGCTGGATGATACGTTTCTGGTGGGGCTTTTTGTCTATTATCTCCGGTACCGGCAGCTGCCCAAATTTGTTTCAAAGGTGATCGGATTTTTTTCTAAAAAAGGCGGCAAAATCCCGGAAGACGATTCTTCCGGTTTCTCTTCCGGGCGGGCGTCAAAAGGCGCGGCGGCCGACAAAGACCCCTATGAAGTTCTGGGCGTGCGGCCGAACGCGACGCCGGAAGAAATACGTGCCGCCTATCGTCTGGCGGCGCAGCAGTATCATCCGGACAAGGTCGCTCATCTGGGCGAAGAATTCCGGGAACTGGCCCAGCAAAAGTTTGTGGAAATCCAGAATGCCTATAATATCCTGATGGGAAAACGCTCCTGAATTTGCTCCTCGCTGCTGCAAAACCAATGCATTTGCCGAATTGGGCCAAAAAATATGGCAGGATATTCAACCGAATAAAAGGGAGGCGCCTTATTTTCCGCATCCCCCGGATCGACAGGATGGGACCTGGTTTATATAATAAGTTTGAGTGGGATTGGGATAACTATCAGGGAAAGGTTCATTATTAAAGCAGCCGGCTCCGGTTGAACAGATACTTGCATCATAATTGTTTTCGGGCGGTTCGTTTATCTGTATATCTCCATAAAATATACGCACTATATCAAAAAGCAAGCGGCGTTTAAGATTGACACACGAAACATCTTGTCATATTTTTTGAAAAGGAATCAAATTGTTATTTCTTTTCCGTATTCCGTAATTCCCAAATGACCCCAGACGATACACCCGGCAGGCATAAAGGCAGACATGATTGTCCGCAAGATTTTAAAAATATTTGTCATCCTGATCGGCACAGTCCTTGCCGTACTGCTGACCACAATCATCGGCGTCCGGATATTTTTGGAAACCGATATGGCCCGGCGACTGATCCAGAATCAGATCAATTCCGCCATTCCCGGTCAGATCCGATGGGAACGCCAGGAACTCTCGGTTTTCAAGGGGCAGTTGGCCCTTGAAAACGTTCAGATACGGGGAATTGAAAACGACATGATTATCACTGCCAATCGACTGGCAGTCGATATCCGATTACGCGACCTGATAGACAAAGAGCTGATCATAGCGTCCGCCATTCTTGACCGGCCGGAGGTATTCCTGGAAACCGATGCCGACGGACGCCTGAACCTGATGCGCGCCTTTGTGTCAGCGGAGGCGCCCACCCCAACGGAACCGGACGCAAAAACCGCGTCCGAAGGACTCCCGTTCACGATCCGGATCAACGCGCTGATGCTCAAACAGGGGGTGTTTTCCTTTGCAATGCCCGCCGAGGCAACTTTAAGTGAAAATACGGCTTTGCCTGCCGGCCAGGCATTACCGCACACCCAAAATCTGCGCCTGGAAGATATCAATATCGCACTTCAGGATGCGGATTTAAACCAGCGATCCGGGCGGGTGAAAATCA
>JAABSL010000345.1 GCA_011390415.1 Desulfobacteraceae bacterium | reverse complement strand
GGTAGACGCGCTAGGTTCAGGGTCTAGTGGGCGTACGCTCGTGGAAGTTCGAGTCTTCTCTTCGGCACCACCTTTTTTAATAGCCGTATTCTTTTTTACTTTAAAGGATACGGCTATTTTTTTTATCTGAACCGAGGACCTTGCGAATCCATCCCATCATCGCGTCATAATGCGACCCTTTCCAGTATAATTTTCCGCATTCCATACATTCGGAAAATTTTTCATTTCTTTCAAAAACAGGTTTGTCCACTTGCGGTCTTACGGCTTCTTTGGCAACCGGCCGGACAAGGCCGTTGCACTTCAGGCAGCGGGTCATCGGCGCAATATTATTTTTCAGATCAAAATAAGAGACAATTTCCCGGATTTGTTCTTCCGGGTCTGTGTGGCTGATCAGGTATCTGCGGGTGACGTGCTTATCCTGAATCAATTGTCTGTCACGGCTCAGCAATATCCGATTCTGCGCATTTGATATACGGATCAGCTGGTCATCGTTATAACGGTTACTATACAGCGTATCGAAACCCAGCATGCGCAGGTATTTTGCCAGGCGCCCCAGATGGATATCACAGACAAACGTTAACCGCCTTAACGGCGAATGCGGGATCATAGAGACAGATTCAATATTCAACCGTTCAAAAACCGGATAGACCGACACTCTGTCATTGTCCCGGAGAATATAATCAAAACCTTCGGGTTTGCCGTTTACAAGTATTAAATCCACGGCGGCACCAGGCGGCCCCAGCGATTCAATCAGCGCGCCGACCGTTGTGCCTTTTTCGATATTTACTGATATATCAGTTTTTTGATCGGATTTATGAATGTATCGGTTTAACTCTTCATAAAATCGGATAATACTACTAATTTTCATTTAAATCATAATTTCAGAGCATTAAATTGAAATTTGTCAACCTGATCAAACAATAAACATTATTGTACAATTTAACAATGATCTCAAACCGGGGGAGGGATTTTTCAGATCTAACCGTATTTTTTTTGAAATTACGGATAAAAAAAGTTAAAAATAGGATATAAAATTAATATGCTGACAACAGCGCTTATGCCGGAAGGCTTTTTGATACTGCTTTCTGTTTCTTAGTGTTTTTTAAACATCTTAATCGTAAAGGAGAAGGATATCATGTTTAAGATTATTCTTTTTCCCACGGATTTTTCAGATGTTTCGTTCAAGGCGCTGGATACCCTGAAAACGATGCAAGACGATGGGGTGGAAAAAGTGATTTTACTGCATGTGGTGGACTTGCGTCTTTTTTTTCATATGGATGATTATGCCGGTGTCCAGAAGATACAAGACCAAATGCAGGAACATCGGACCACCCTGGCCAAAAATGATCTGGAAGAAATGGCCGGGAGACTGAGAGGTCTGGGATTTGCGGTTATTCCAAAGGTGGTGTTCGGTGTTCCGGTTCGTGAAATTTTAAATGCGGAAAAAGAGGACGGCGTGGAACTGATTGTCCTTGGGTCTCACGGCAGAAGCAACCTGGCAGAAATTTTTCTGGGATCAGTGGCGGAAAAAGTGATGCGCAAGTGCAGCCGGCCGATTCTCATGATTAAGCGTTAACTCTATGAAGGCCGGACGTCATATATGGAGAATAATCATAACAGAATGGATAAGCACTGGGTGCCGGTCGAGGTGGAATGCTACAGCGGCTATAAGGCCGAAGAACGTCCTGACGCTTTTGTTTTTGAGGAACGCCGTCGGGACATATCGGAAATAACGGATCGCTGGTATGAAGGCGGCATCACATCCGATGCGCCCATTGTTGATTATTTCAAAGTAAAGACTGATGACGGAAGCGTTTTTATCCTCCGGTACACCGCACAATCAGATGTCTGGCTCATCCGGAATGTTCAGGGGCCTCCGGGATAACCTGATGCTGATCCGGAAAGACCCTGCCATGCCCTTCATCGTTGGGTGAATTTGAAAGATTTGACCCGCATTGCCGGAAAATAGGAGTTTTTGGTATAGGCGATTTCCGGAATTTCCATATCGTTTTCCTTGTTGATCAGGGAAGAATCGGCAAATAATTGTCTTGCGCATTCCCGGTCAAAATATTGATAAAGCCCCTTGACACGGCTGAAGGCTTTTTCAAAATGAAGCACTCCCATTTCCGAATTCAGGACTGATGACATTCCGAAGGCATTTACTTCGCCGTCGATCCGCAATAAAATTCCGTTCATGCCGATGGACGCGATATAGTTAATGGCCTTGATCACTGCTTCGCGTTCGCACGCGAGCACTTTATCCCGGTTTTCCCCGCAGTCTTTTTCTTCGCACCATTTGTCAAGAAAATCGAGACACTCTTTTGCGTTGGCTTCGGTCATCTTCTCGACATGGACGCGATTTTTGCTGACATACTTTTTTTCAAACTGGTTGATCAGGTTTCTTTTTTTTGCGTATTTATTCCCTGCAAGAAATCTCAAATCTTCGGTTTTGTAGACGTAATCCTCGTATTCCGGCTGCAGCTCGATTTGAAATAACTTCGTGATGGTGTCTGTTCCAAAATGGTTCACATAGGATTCCGGAACATTGGTGATGGTCCGGAAATTAACGGATGAACAAATTCCGGACAGCGCTTCAGGCTCAATTTCACGTTCGGGCGATATGGGCATGATCAGGTGCGGCGGGAAGTCCCATCGGGGATAATCAATATAAATCAACAGCATATCTTCCATTTTTCGGACAAAATGTCTGGCCATGCTGTTTGTCCATACAATCAGGGAAGGCAGGGTGTAAATGCACAAATTGTAGGATTGATTCCTGAAATAGGGTTTGTATGCATCGAAATCGGCGGGTTCCAGTAATTTAAAGTTCATTTGCTGTCTTTCTCAGCATCGGTGCTGCATTGGGCATGACGGAAAATCCCAGGGGTTCATAAAAGGCCTTTGCATTTTTTTCCGCGATCAGGCCGATCCAGCCGATGCCGTCCTGATTGAGTTTTTCAATAATTGTTCCGATAATTCGGGATCCGATCTTTTTTCCCCTGAACAGCGGCAGAACCGTTACGTCCTGAATGTAGGCATCGCTTATGCGGTCGCTGATCGCCCGACCCATTCCGATGATGGAATCATTTTCTGTTGCGATCAAAAAACAATGGCTCCCTGATATAATCTTCTTTACAGTTTCCGGGTTATCGGAATTGCCTTCCCACCATTTTTCCATTTGGTAGAGGCGGATAATTTCCCGGATCTGATTTTTCGTTGGATTGGTTATAAAATTATATGATACCATGTTTTTAACAGGAAAATCCCAGGCCCTGTTCCGTTAACAGGTAATGTTTTTAAAGCTGATTGACATTGTCCCCTATGATTTGACAGGCTATCTGAAATTAAAATAACATGCCAGAACAAATGTGCAATTTTAAATTTCAGGGGAAATGAGTGTGTATTAAAAAAATAATCAACTCTAAAACCATTTGGTATTGGCCTTATCATGCTGATTGACAGTTACCGTAAAATTTTAAGGAGCACCTGAAGATGCCGGAAATAGCCCGTGAATTTTTTGACTGGCGTAACTTTTTCGATGTCATGCTCATCGGGATCGGTATTTTTGTTCTGTTTCGAACCCTGCGCCGCCGCGGAACCTGGAAGATTATGGCCGGCATAATGGTGGCCATGTCCATTTTTCTGATAGCGAATTTTCTGGACCTGAAGGGAATCAAATGGATATACAGCAACCTCAGCAATGTGATTCTCATTGCGTTTATTGTTCTCTTCCAGCCGGAGTTGAGAAAGATATTCGAACAAACGGTTTCTCTGAGACGCCGGAAATTCATTGATCCGGGAAATGAGCTGGCGCAAATGGTTGCGGACGGACTTTTCAGCCTGGCGGATCTGAGAAGGGGTGCCATTATTGTTTTCCCCGGCAGAGAGCCCATACAGGAGTTTTTATCCGGCGGATATCTGCTGGGCGCGCAGCCCAGTTTGCCCCTGCTGATGAGTATTTTTGATCCCCATTCTCCGGGACACGACGGCGCGCTGGTCGTTTCAAAGGGGGTTCTTGAACGGTTCGGCGTCCGGCTGCCGGTATCTGAAAGCTCGGCGTTGTCAGAAGAATACGGTACCCGGCATCATGCGGCCATGGGACTCGTTGAAAAAACAGATGCCCTGGTCTTTATTGTATCCGAAGAACGGGGGCGGGTGAGCATGTTTCACCTGGGTAAAATGCAAAAAGGCCCCAACCGGTCTCAACTCATAAAGGCCTTGGAAGCTCACTGGAAAACCACGTTTTATTATCCCATTCAATTTTACAGAGGGGAGAATCGCTGGTCCCTGTTTTATCAAGCCGCCTTTAGTCTTGCCCTGGCAATGTTTTTCTGGTCCACGATTATTGTTGCCCAGATTCAGATGGTGGAAAAGGTCGTTTCCGTGCCGGTGGAGTATTCGACCGCTTCATCCGAGCTTGTCATGGTCGGAGAGCGGGAAAGGGATCTCCAGTTGTATCTGTCCGGAACAAAATCCACATTGGACGCATTGGATCCGTCAAATTTGAGCGTAAAAGTCGACCTTTCGCAATATGGGCCGGGAACCCAATCACTGTTTATTACCAGTGAAAATATTCGTCTGCCGGAAGGGGTAAAACTGCTCGAAACATATCCGTCGAGCCTGCAATTAACCCTTGCGGCCATTGTTGAGCAATGGGCCACAATCACCCCTCAGCTGGTCGGCAGTGTGCCTGAAAATCTTGAAATCAGTGCCATTGAAATTAATCCTCACAGGGTGAAGGTGCTGTCACCGTCCACGGAAGAGAATGAAAAATTTATCAGTGTGACGACAACGCCGATATACCTCGACGGCATTAACAAGAACAGCAAGATTTTATGTAAAATCATCGCACCCCAGATTATTAAACCCAAGGATGGCCAATGGCCGGATGTTGAAGTCAATATTCTGGTGGAAAAAAAATGAAAATAACACCTCTGTTTTTTATAATTGCCATTCCGATGATTTTATTATCTGTAAACCCTGCGGTTGCGGTGCAATCTGAACCGGCTGAGGCCTTTGACTCGTTTAGCATATACATTGAAAATGATTATTTTGCCGGCACCGACTATGGCTATACAGGGGGGTTTCAACTGACCTGGAGCACCCCGTTTAAACTAAAAAGAACCGATTACCGCCTGCCGGAGTGGACCGATTCATTGATTCGCCGGCTGCCGGTTATTAATGATCCGGACAGAAAAAATGCGGTTTCCTTTTCCATCGGTCAAGCGGTTTACACGCCGGAGGATATTGAAAAAAATCAGCTTATCCGAGATGACCGTCCCTATGCGGGCATCAGCTATTTCACCGCAGCCATACACAGTAAAACAGATCGCCGGAAATACAGCCTGGAATTGGATCTGGGGATTTTGGGACCCCATTCTTATGCAGGGGATTTTCAGGATTGGGGCCATGAAATAACGGGCTCCGACCGCCCCAATGGCTGGAAAAATCAGCTGGAAGATGAATTTGTGTTTCAGGCAATTTGTGATACCCACTGGCGGGCCGTCCAGGGAGATCTGAATCGCCATCTCAACTATGATATTATTCAGCACATCGGCGGTCGGTTCGGCAATATGGCGGTTTACGCAAATACGGGGGCTGAATTTCGTATCGGGTGGAACCTGCCCGCAAATTTCGGCACATGCCCCATCAGCGCCGGCTGCGAAACAAACAGTGCGTTTGAAGGCCGGAATTCCGGGAATTTTGATTTCGAAGGGAATCACCGCTCTGGCTTTCATTTTTTTATCTCCTGCGACGGACGGGTGGTGCTGCACGACATCACGCTTGACGGAAATACCTTCAGGGACAGCCACAGTGTCGACAAAAAGATTCTGGTCGCAGACATCATGGCGGGCTTTGCATATAATAAAGGCAATTTCAAATTTGCCTATTCTTATATTTACCGGACAAAACAGTTTAAAACACAGGACTACGAAACCATTTTCGGGTCGCTGAGCGCTTCTTTCTTTTTTTAAAATATACAAGAACAGGTCAGAATTGGATTCGGATAAATAATTTTTAAATCTGAAACCCGGACAAACGGCATACTGAATTATTATTTTCACAGAATTTAATTTATCAGGGAGCACAGGAGGCATAATGGCGATCAAAAGAGTGGGAGTTTTAACCGGCGGCGGAGATTGTTCCGGCTTAAATGCCGTTATTCGTGCCATCACAAGATCTGCTATTATCGGGTACAATGCCCGGGTCATCGGCATTGAAAATGGTTTTGAAGGGCTGATCACCGGAGAGCGACAGGAACTTACCACCAAAAGTACCAGGGACATCCTGACCCTGGGCGGCACCATACTGGGAACCACCAACAAAGGCAATCCCTTTGCGTTTCGTGAATTCGACGAAGAAAAAAATATACAGATACATGACTATTCGGATAAAGCAGTGGAAAATTTCAGGAAATGGGAGCTGGACTGCCTGTTTGTGATTGGCGGTGAAGGGTCTCTTGAAATCGGATATAAATTTTTTCAGAAAGGCGTTCCGGTGATCGGGGTTCCCAAAACCATTGATAATGATCTTGAACATACTGATTACACATTCGGCTATCAGACTGCCGTGCAGGTGGCCTGCGGCGCGCTGGACCGCCTGCAGACCACCGGGAGAAGCCATGACCGGGTGATGATTCTCGAAGTCATGGGACGAAACGCGGGCTGGATCGCCCTGGAAGCGGGAATTGCCGGCGGTGCCCATATTATACTGATACCGGAAATTCCTTACCGGATCGAAAATATCATCAGAAAAATCAAATTGCGAAAAAACGGCGGCAGTCCTTACAGCATCATCATGGTTGCGGAAGGGGCGCAGGAAGAGGGCGGGGCTGTTATTGTTCAGAATGCCGCCATCGACCGGCTGCAAGGCGTTCCCCAGCTTGGCGGGGTAGGGATGTATCTGGCGGAACAGATTAAAAAGCAGATTGATCTTGAGGTGCGGACCACCGTGCTCGGACATATTCAACGGGGCGGATCGCCTACGGCCTTTGATCGTATTCTGGGCACCCGGCTTGGCAGTTTCGCTGTGGAGGCCGCGGCGGAAGGAAAATTCGGGAATATGGTGGCACTCGCAACACCGGATATCGTGCTGGTGCCATTGGAAAAACTGGCCGGCAAGGTCCGAAAGGTCCCGGAAACCTCCCAGCTGATCCGCACCGCAGAATCCATTGGTATTAATATGGGACGCGAAATAATGTAGCCCGTGTAAATGGAATCGGTCATTGAAATCCGGAAAGCCAATTACCGGCTGGGAAAAAGCAGGCGCAAGGTTTCCGATGAAACCGTCGGGCCCTTACCTATAAGGAAAAGGTTTTTACGATGCAGGACAAACGAAGTTATCAAAAATCCTTTATCATGGATATGGACGGGGTTGTGTATACCGGTTCCAAACTGATTTTTGGCGCAAAAGCCTTCATCAGCCGCCTGATAAAGGATAATTACAAATTTTTATTCCTGACCAACAACTCGTATCATACGCGCCTGGAACTGCGGGACCGCCTGCTTACCATGGGAATCGAAGTTGATGATAATTGTTTTTACACCTCGGCCATGGCCACTGCAAGCTTTCTTAAAGTGCAGCGTCCCAATGGCTGTTCGGCTTTTGTGATCGGCGGAAAAGGGGTTTTTGAGGAACTGGAAAGCGCGGGTATTGAAATAACCGCTAAACACCCCGATTATGTCATTATCGGGGAGACCGAAGAATATGATTATGCCAAAATCATCGAAGCAACACTGCTGATTCAGGAAGGCGCAAAGTTCATTGCCACCAATCCGGATTTAACCGGTCCCAGCCTGCGCGGTCCCGTGCCGGCATGCGGCGCCCTGGTTGCGCCCATTGAAAAAGTGACCGGAGTGGCCCCCTATTTTCTGGGAAAACCCAATCCGGTCATGATGTTTCTGGCGCGAAAAAAATTAGGCGTGCATTCGGCAAACTGCTTTATGATCGGGGACAGGATGGATACGGACATTATGGGCGGTCTGGAGTCCGGAATGACCACCTGTCTGGTATTGTCCGGCGTAACGGACACCGAGGCCATGAACCGGTTTCCCTATCAGCCCGATTATGTATTCAATCACCTCGGGGAAATTGATCCGGATGCCATCTTGTCAAGAAGAGACAGGGTGGAAACTGACCTTTAGACTTGAGACTGCCGGATCCATGACATTGAAGCCCTTTGAAATCTGTTCCATCCGTCCGCCAACGGAAAACCAGAGCCTGACCTTTCGGTTGACCCGAAACTGCTACTGGAATAAATGCACGTTTTGCCCGGTTTACAAACTGGGCGCCCGGTTTTCCAGACGATCCATTGATGACATCAAGGCCGACATAGAGGCGGCCAGGCGCCTGAACATCATGCTGGATGGAAGTTCAGGCAATACTTTTCATAAAGGCCGGCAGGACCCGGCCACATTATACCAAAACGCCCGGAAACTGGTTCAGCAGCTTCAGGCATCTTCGGAAATGGCAACTGAGACCGGTGCTCCTGATTCTCCCGCCACCGTGAATTCCCAATGGGCGGATGATCCCCAGGTCGGCTGGTTCATGCAGTGGTTTAAGGATAATACGGGTATTGCCGACAGCATTGACCACCTGGTGAACTGGCGTCTGGGCGGGGGACGCAACTGTTTTCTGGGGGATGCGGATTCCCTGATCCTGACGCCTGATTTTTTAAAGGAAGTTATTGATGCCGTTAGGTGCGGGTTTCCGTCCATTCACCGGTTTACGGTTTACGGGAGAACCGTCACTGCCGCCAGGATCCGCAGCCTTGCGGAGATGCGTGCATTTCGTCAGGCCGGATTGAACCGGGTGCATTATGGCGTGGAGAGTGGTTCGGATACGGTTTTAAAGAATGTTCGCAAAGGCGAGTCCAAAGACGACCACATTACCGGATGCCTTAAAACCAAAGAGGCCGGATTGTCCTGTTCCATTTATGTGATGCCCGGCTTGGGCGGGCAGCAATTTTCAAAAGAACATGCCGAAGAAACCGCAGACATGATTACCCGGGCGGCACCGGATTTTGTCCGGCTGAGAACGCTCCAGGTGTTTGCCCATTCTCCCCTTGCCGGACAACTCAAAAGCGGAACGTTTCAGGAGGCGAGCGAAGAACAGGTTGTCCTTGAAATTCGACGGATGGTGGAAAAGATCGATGCGCCCACACAGATCATGAGTGACTCCGCTACCAATCTGCTGCAGGTAAACGGCCGGCTTCCCGAAGACCGTCTTGCCATGCTCAACATCATTGACGCATACCTGGTCCTGGCACGGATGCCGAAAAAAATATTCAGTCTTCAGGCCCGCCTGGAAGCATTTCAAGGGCAGTACGGCGGATTTTCCGAAGATATTTACACAAAGCTGATACCCTTTGTCACAAACGGCGAGCTGGATATTGAAGCCATGCCGGAACCGAAAATCGATGAACTGATTTTGCTGATCCGGTCAAAACTGATGCCTTGATCGAACCACTGACTCTTGCCCGCTTCCTTTTCACTACATTGTCAATCTGAACCCGAATCCGCTGACCCGGGTCTCCGCCCCGGCATGTGACAAGCAGTTTGGTGAGAACTGTCTGCCGTGATTACAGGTATCGGCGCATTACACTCAACCGTTTTAAGCCGCTGCCCGGTTTATCGTGGCTGGCATTGTGGTATCAGGGCCTCTTAGGTTTGTTTGCGCATAACCAGGATGATCTCGCCGACCCGGAAACCAAACTTGTACATTACGGTCTCGTTCAGGACTGTTTGAGGTTCCACAAGGTACATCCGGTCATCCATTGTCAGACTGATTGTCCCGTCACCATAGGGCACTTCAAGTACATATTCCAGAAACATGCTGTTTCCGGCAATCCGGCCTGTTGCTTCTCCTATCACGTCACCAGCGGTTCCTGTATAACTGCCGTCCGGCTGACGGGTGAGTATCCAGATCCGACGTTGTTTTTCGCCATTGTCAAAGACAAAATCTTCTTCCAGGGTGCCGGTTGAGCCTTCCCAGCAGGCCTTGATATCGGCGTTGAAATACCTGACGACTTTACCTGCCCGGTTCTTGATGACGCCGTGAGCGGTAAGCCTGCCATTGAAAAAATCTTCCGGAATCATCTGCGGCGTCCGATCGGCATAGTCACTCACGTTTATAGTCGAGCAACCTGATAAAAAAACAAATATGATAAGCGCTGCCATCACAATATTTTGAATGTTTTTCATAAGCCCCTCTTTTATAAAGATTGTGATCTTTGCTTGCCTCTGAAATAAATCTTTCAGTTTAATTGTGTCCTGATTTCAGGACAGAAAGACACATCCGACACATATGATTAATACTGGACAAGAGTTGAGATCAAATCAACAATTATTGCCGGGTTTTGCAGTAATTTTCATTCAAAATTGGGGAAATAATATGGTATCTATGAATTTGTGCGGCTTGCCGGCCTTTTTTCCGGTGTTCGATACTCAGCCAGTCTTGCCGGTTCCGGACCTCCTCCAGCAGATTCAGACCCTGACATAAGAATTTTCCTGCCACCCGATGCGCAAACCATAGATGGTCCGCATCCAGAAGATCAAATTCCCGGTACTTTTGCACCGCATCGGTAAAAACTTTCCAGGCAGGGTCTTTGCCGGACAAATGAGAATCCCATCCCGGCCAGGAGCAGCGTCTTGCCTGCTTGCCATTTCTGCAACCACATGGGCATGCTCAATCTATTCCGCGGGTTTTTTGCTTCAAAGCCTGCATTTCATCAAAAAACCGAATGCCGGGAACATATCGGGCCAGAGCGGGGGCTTTGCGCCGCCGGGAACGATCAATGTGACCTCCTATCAGTTCATTCAGAAAAACAGCAGCGGCCAGACGCCGGGCTGTTATGGGTCCGGAGATGCTGGTAAACGTTCGGAACACATCCGGGACTCATTAAATACCGGGAGCGGCACAATTGCTTATCAGGATTTGAACCTGTTTAATGGAAGATGCGAGTAAAGATATTATATGCAGTCAGCAGTGAAGTTAAAAATCAGGCCGTCATTCCGACTTCTTATTTTGCCCGTACAGTTTGACAAAATAATTTTGATGGCATATATTGCTCTTAAAATGACATCATTAAATGTCATCAAAATAGGAGGCATTATGAAATCAATTACAGTC
>JAABSL010000344.1 GCA_011390415.1 Desulfobacteraceae bacterium | reverse complement strand
TGTCTTTTAAATGGGATTCCGAGACCCCGCTGTGCAAAAACGCTTTGGCTTTTTCAACCAGCAGATTCCATTCCACATCAATCGTTTTGAGCAAATCATCCCAGATCTGGTATTCGTCTTCACTGATGGGCGGCTTTTTTTTTGTGGTATCAAGCAGCAATTGATACACACGTTCCAAACGCTTTGCGCTTTTTTCCCGTGAAAAATTAATGGCCGTCTGGTGGGCACCGGTTTTCCATAATTTCAGGGATTCAGAGTCACTATAAATTTTATCAAGAGATTGCGCAAATTTCTCCGGCGATGCGCCGGCATCCAGAAGCCGGCCGTTTTTTCCATCATTTAACACTTCCCGGACACCGGATGCATCCAGTGCCAAAACCGGTGACCCGGCTGCCATGGCTTCTGTCAGCACCATGCCCTGGGTTTCCGTTTTTGAGGCAAACACAAAGAGGTCAAACGCGCCATAGGCGTCGGCCAGGTTGCGACCGGTGCGGGAGCCGGTCATGATCAGTTGATCGGAAACCTTTTCTTTGTCACAGATGTGTCGGATTCTGTCGGCATCGTCTCCCTTGCCCACCACCACAAAAACGGCCTGGCGGTTTTTTTTCAAAAACAGGGCCACGGCCCGGGTCAGATAATCCAGGTTTTTTTCCAGCGCCAGGCGGCCCACATGACCCACAACATAAGTATCCGGATCAATGTCGTATTCTTTACGAAAAGTGTCTCCGTTACCCTCGGCAAAAAAATTGAGATCCACACCGGTTGGAATGACAGTGACGGGCTTTTCAACGCCGCGTTCTTTGATCAATGCCATGATGCTTTCGCTGGGGGCAATGATATGGTCGCAAAGATTGGCATACTGGGTGGAGAGTTCCACCGCAAAGCGTTTCATTGCGGGCGAGTCCACCGGGGTATAATGGGTATAGCGTTCATATAGGGTATGATGGGTAAAAACAATCGGTATGCTGCGTTTCCGGGCGGTACGGATGGCCGCATCCCCCATTAGGAACGGATGGTGACTGTGAACAATGTCCGGAACAAATTCATCCACCGCGTCGGCCACAATCAAAGGCAGGGGCAGACGAACGGAAAAATCACCCCCGGAAAAATTCTGGAGCGCCGGCAGGGAAATCACTGTTTTGTCTTTATTGATTTTTACCTCTTTGTTCTGCTCAGAGTATGTAGGCGCAATGATCAGGACGTGATGGCCGAGTTTTTCCAGGTCTTCTTTGAAACTGGCCACGGATTTGGCCACACCGCCCACATGGGGGAGGTACGTATTGGTGAACATGCAGATTTTCATTTTTTTTCCAGTTGATAGGTTTCGGGTTCATCGGTTTCCGATGCACGGGAGCGTTTTACGGCGAGATAGCCGGGGATTTCAACCGCGATCTCCGGTGGATCATCTCTCCAGGCCGTTTCCAGGGTGAGAACCGGCCCGGATTCCGCATGGGTAATTTTGACTGAGACAGCACCGTAAGGTGTGGGGGAAGGGCCAAAAGAGATGGGATCGCCGGCCGCCATCCATTCCGGGAAAATTCCCGCGCCGATGACCAGCTGATTATCTTCTTCCCGGACAAACAGATTTCGGATCATCATGATCCATTCCGCCGCGGCCCATCCGTGCTGGCCGTCTCCCATACAGCCGCCGCCGGTTGCGGGATGAATCGCTTCCGGCCATTGCCCGGTGGAAGAGGCAAAATCCGCGGTGACCTGAATTAATTTTTGAAACCGATCATCGTTATTTCGCAGCAGGGTCTGGGCAATGGACAGGGTCAGATAAGGATTGATTCCGGAATGAATCATGTCCTGAAAAAAACCGTCTTTACAGAAGCAATTGTCTATTAAATAATCGACGGTTTTCATGATACGCAAATTGCCTCTTTCCGTAAGCCGCAGGGGATAATCCGCCACCAGGCTGCCGATGGCACCGGAATCCATTCGCCGGTACGGGGAGGCGGGAATGCAGCCTAAGCAAAACTGTTCGGGAATTTTTTCGATGCTGGTGAAAATGGCATTTTCCAAGTCCCTCGCATATACCGCATATTTGTGCCGGCCGGAGATGTCATCATGATGTCCGGCCAGTCGCGCGGCTGCATTAAAACCGGCCAATCCCCAGAAATCATCCCAGAAATAGTGATCATTGGGTCCGAAATGTTCCGCGGAAAACCCGGCGGGCAGCAGGCCGTGATGACGGGCCTCGGGGGTTTTCATTACTCTTTTTTTCTGAATCCAGTCCGCGCCGGAAAATATGGCATCCAGCCATTCTTGTTTCAGCGGTTGGCCGGACAATTTAAAAAATCGTTCCATAATCCAGAGCACCTGCCCGTTGGAATCCCATTCGCCTTCCTGGGACTGAAAGTATCCGGATAGTTTCTGTCTGGCCGGGAACTTGTCCAGCAGCCGTTGTGCGCGGTTGATGCAGCCGGATACCAGCAGGGCATGCAGCATCAGGCAGGCATCGCGAAACCAGAAGCGATTGTATGTATACGGACCGGGCACCACTTCATAAGACGACAGCAGCAGGAGTGTGCGCATAGCGGCGTTATAGGTAAATTCAATTTTTTTATCCGGAATGGACAACCCGGCGGTACCTTGCAGCGCCTGCTTCCAGTTTCGGCCGGAGGTCGCTACGGCCCGATAGGCCCGGGTGGATTCAACATGGTCTAAGGGCACATGGGTTTTCAGCGTTTGCTTTGTGCCGGCCGCGATGGGAAACAGGGCAGCGGCGGTTGCCATGCCCACTTTGCATTCAATATGCTTCAGGTTTCCGGGATCTTTCAGGTGATGCACCGCATCTCCGTGTTGATAATTTGAAAAGACTACTTTTTCCGGCACTTCGGAAAACAGGACCGGTGTTGTCTTATTGACCCGCCACGCGGGCAGGCTCTTTTCATAATAAATATTATCTATAAATTCAATTCCTTCAGGATTATATGGCCGCAATGCAACAACCAGCCATCCGGACTGGTCTGTTTTCGCATCTATGGCGATTTCCAGGACGGGCCGGGTGGGACCGGTGAGCAGTTGGACGGAAGTGGTTATTTCCTTTTGATCTTTTCGGCATATGGTTTTTACACTCAGATTTGCGGTCATTTCAAGTTGCTGATCAACGTCGCCATTTTTGGACGGAAAAAGTGAACCGCTCTTAAAAAGCGAATCGCCCTTATCCTCAATAATCCAGAAATCCAGGGACCAGCCGTCATAGAGCGGGGTTACCAGGCCACGGGGGTCGACTAACGGATACACGGACAAATCCGGATGGCCCACCGCGGTCCAGTTTCTGTGGGTAAGATTGATATGGGAAAAAGAAAAGCCCCGGGGAATGAACGACGGGTCATTGGGGTTGAATTGTTTTTCTACCCAGAATGGCCAGATCCAATCCAGATTGTGCTGAATGGCCCGTGTATTAATCAGCCCCCTGGCGTGAAACAATATACCGGCCCGCAGCAGTTCAATCGGTTCCCCGATCTCTGAGGGCTGGGCAAAACTCCGCATTTTAGCGAGAATATCCAGCGGGTTGATCACCCCGTACCGGCGGGCGGCAAACTTTACCAGCAAATTCCATGGCATCCATCGAAGTAAACTCATATTTCATTTGTAAAGCAAATCCATGGATGTTGGTATGGGGTAAAGTATGTATTTTAATCCGGTCGTTCCGGTAATTTATGTTACAAATGCGGCCGGTGCAGGTTCAGAAAATTAATTTTTCTTTTTTTTATTTCCTCAATGTGATCCGACAGCGATAATTCATGCATGCCGTCCGGCACCCAGTAAATATCGGTATTTCGGATTTTGCGGCGGGCATTTTCAGGATGATCGGCGGAAACTTCGGCATCGTGTTTGCCGTGAAGAATGAGCACCGGCGCGGAAATTTTTTCCAGGGGCAATGGGTCAAGTTGCGCCAGCTGGTCAAGGTCGTTTTCCAGTCCTTTTTTTCTTAAGC
Organism: Desulfobacteraceae bacterium; assembly: GCA_011390415.1. Classification (GTDB taxonomy): domain Bacteria; phylum Desulfobacterota; class Desulfobacteria; order Desulfobacterales; family Desulfosalsimonadaceae; genus SURF-3. The sequence continues at coordinate 7,203 of JAABSL010000344.1, read as the reverse complement.
TGAACGGACTGATCGTTCGGATCAAGCCCATTACCACCTGTTCTTTTCTCTTATCATTGAGTATATTTTTAAGGATCTGCTCAATTCTTTTAGCAGTAAAATCGCCTTCGATATCGATAAATTCTCTGATGACCGGAGCCGGGGCATAATCCGCCAGCAGGTTGGCCAGCCAGGTGGCGGGATCATTTAAAAAAAAATGAAATAAAAACCGCTGAATTCTTGTTTCCGGCGTATAGCGCATGGTGACCGCCGATTCCAGAATCAGGGCATGGATCCGTTCAGGGTAATGTATGGCAAAGGCGAGACCAACCGGTCCGCCGGCGGAAAATGCGTTGACCGCAACGCTTTCTATCCTTAGAAAATCCAACAGTGCGGCCAGGGCATCTGCCTGTTCGCGGACCGATTTGCCCACAGTCAATGGCGTTCTTAAATAACCCGGCCGGGACCAGGTGATAAGGGGAAAATCTTCTTCCGGCAGGTATGCCAGATAAGAAAATGCCTGATCGTAGCCGCCGGGTCCCCCATGGATAAATATCAGCGCCGGCAGGTTCGCGGCCCCTTTGACAGCATATTCGACAGGGCCTTTTTTTGTGTCAGCTATCCGGCTGTTTGCTTTTAACTCTGCCTCGCGGTCCCGCCGCCATAAAAAAAACTCTTTGTGCCTATGCATTATTTTTTCGTATGAAAATCCTTGCCGGGTTGGGTTTCGAGAACATTCAATTCACATAAAGACAGATTTAAGATGGCTGGTTAAGCGGGTTCCGAGAAATGGGCCTCACCATCCAGGGTACATTTTGAAAAATCGATCTCTTTTTCGCATTTGTTGCAGACATGGGTGCGGTCAAACTCATCTGAAAAAATTTCCTTTTCTTCTCCGCACTCCGGACAATTACATATAAATGATTTCAAGTCTTTGAATTGCGTAAACCCGGGACAGTGTTGAGGGGTTGTCGGCATGTTGAATCCTCCTTTTTCGATTAGTGAAGTTTACAATTGAGTTATTTTGCGTTGAACCCATAATGGTTCCGCGTCCCTCAGGTCTTATTCGGGACGGGAATCATCATCACCGGAATCTTGGTGTTCCGGGATACTTTTTCCGCGATACTGCCGTATTCGAAATGGCCTTTGCTTCCTTTGCTGGCCATAACAATCATATCCATCTTTTCATTTTCTGCCAGATCGAGTATTTCACGGGCCGGATCGCCCACCCGGGTATGTTTGATGTAGAGCGGACAACCGGCCATATGTTTTTCGCATAACTGCTCCAGGCGTTCCTCGGCTTTTTCTTTTTCCCAGTTCATCAGCTTTTTGACCCGGGATTCATTAAATTCGCCATACCAGGATTCGTGATGGGCCAGATCCTCGATAACATACAGCACATGTATTTCCGGCTGGTACTTTTCAGTCAGGGACTGGACATAGGGCAATGCATATTCGGAATTAGGCGAAAAGTCAGTGGGCCAGAGAACTTTTTTGATCGGCATCTGCTACCTCCTTCTTATCTGCTTTAAAAATAAAAACATAATTACTTTAAAAATCTAAATCACCCGATCTGGATTTCAATCTTAGAGGCTATCCATGGTTTGGGCAATACATGGCGCGCTGTATTTTATATATTTTAAAACAGTACAAAAATTTCATCTTCTTCATATTTTCGAATCCCGGACTTCCGGTAAGTTGTTCAATTAAATTATAAAATCAGCATTCTTTTCGGTATAGGGTGTTAATGTCGGTCCGGCAGGCCGAAGCCATGACCTGAAAAAATATACATGTTTTCATGTATTGCCATGAGATGCGGGATTCTTCAAAATAAGCCTATGTTTCATAAAACAGGCACCGATGATTTTTGGCATCAGTTTTTATCGGTTAAATCGCAAATAAGCAAAATTGCAGAATCAGAAAAGGAGGAAATATGAGCCACATTGCAGTCATTATAGATGAATGGTTTGAGGACAGTGAATATACCGACCCGGTTAAGGCATTTAAAGAAAACGGGCATCAGATTACCCATGTGGGCCTTGAAGCCGGTAAAACCGTTAAAGGGAAAAAGAAAGATACGCCGGTTGTGATTGACAAAGATCTGAATAACGTGTCGGAAGATGATTTTGATGCGCTCCTGATCCCGGGCGGTTTTTCGCCGGATAAATTAAGGGCCCATGAAAATGCCGTCCGTTTTACCAGAGATTTTGTTGAAAAGGGGAAACCGGTATTTTCCATCTGCCACGGCCCGCAGCTGCTGATTACAGCGGATGTGATCCGGGGACGGAAAATTACCGGCTGGACCTCCATTATTCAGGATATCAAAAATGCCGGTGCGGAATTTATTGACGCAGAAGTCGTTGAAGACGGCAATATCGTTTCCAGCAGAAATCCCAATGATCTGCCGGCATTTATTAAGGCGTCCCTGGCAAAACTGACGTAATTCGCCGGTCGTCTTTCTAATAAATTCCGTAATCTTATGAGAGACGGCCGGGTAAATTTTTCAAATGATTGCCGATCATAATCAGCGTAAAACCCGAGAAGATGAGATCAATGCCGAGTATCAGGCCGATGCTCCATAAAGCGGTGCCGGGCAGGCCCGTAATAACGATAATGCCCAATATGATGGAGAGTGCGCCGCCGGTAAGCATCCATCCCCAGCCGGGCCGCTGCCGCCAGGCCATGGCGGAAAGCATCTGGAAAATGCCGAGCATTAAAAAAAAGAGCCCCAGCATCACTGTCAGAGCAAACGCGCCGCTCATGGGATAGGTCACAAAAAGAAGACCGGTGAAGAGAAAAAGTATGGCAAATAAAAGTTCCCATGTGATATCGCGCCATTTTCGAACCGTAAATGCATGTGCTATGTGCAGGATGCCGGATAAAATCAGGATCACGGCAACCAGCATCTGGACTGTTAAAGTGGCAATATGGGGAAGGATGACCGCCAGTATACCGATGATCAGAATACCAATGCCCATGCCCCGGAACCATTTGGACATGTTTGCAAACTCTTTCTGTTCCCGGTCCGTAAAATAGATTGTAAGGTCCTGACCATTCATATGACGCCTCCTTTTGTATTCTTGTTCATGCAAGATCTTATTTTCCTGATATTCAATCAAATATATTCATGTGAATAAAATAACAAAAACAGGGAATACATAAATACGGGATTGCACCCATAGAAGATATCCATGACTATGTATTTAATCAGGGTGAAGGTGACAATTCATTTGAATCACAAGGGAAGGTATTGCTGACAGGAAATACTGGATTATTCCGGGGAGACAGCCAAAAAAGCAGTAGTTTGCCAGTCGGCAAGGTTGTATTTTTTTAGAATTTTTTTCAATTCGCCGGATGTTCTGAGCGTTTCAATGCCATCGGATAAAATCCGGGCATAGATTTTTGACCGGGGATTTCCGGGGGAAAAGGCAATATAAACATTTTCTACTGTCGCTACACCGGCTTCGACAATCCGGCCGATCAGATTCTGTTCAACGGAAAAATGCCGGTCCATCACGAATTTATTGGCGATCAGCGCCGTTGTTCTGCCCAAAATCAACATTTGGATATTTCGTGAAAAAACATCGCTGCCGTGCAGGACCACAAACTGATTCGAATTTTTTTTGATATAGGTGTCCAGTTTCCCGCCGTAAGAATAATCTTTTATGATGCCAATGGTGGTGCCGGCCAGTGAATCAGGGTTGGTGTAATGCCATGAAGAATTTCCGGTCGTATAGAACATGTCCACGGCCTGGCCCTGGGCATTTTCCGGGAATATGAAATCCGGGGCATCATGTTTGTAGGCGCCCACGATGCCGTCCAAGTTGCCCTGCCGGGTTTCCTCGATGGCCCGGGCCCAGTTCAGAACCTGATAATCAATGGAATGTCCGGCTTTCTCAAAGATTTGGTGTGCTATTTCGATTATATAGCCCGGCGTGTCTGAATCGGGATCACAATTATACGGACACCACAAATCCGCCCTGAGGGCGATGGTTTCGGTGTGGCCTGAGGAGATAACCGAAAACAGAGATTCGGACCCAAAAACAATGGCTGAAAAAAATAATATGAAAATAATTTTTTTCATTTTTACCTTTTTGCGGATTTTTTCAAAATTTAAAAATTAGGATTTTGTTTTTTTTAATTAATTTTTTCAGGAATTTATATGTTCAAGCCGGATCGGTTGACGAATAACGGATCTGGCTGTTTTTTCAAACTGCGGGGTGAGGTCGGAGACATAAAACCCGGTCTGTCCGGTCTTTGAAAATTGCCGGTCAATTAGCGGAGATGAAGACAGAAATTCTCTGATCTGTGCTGCCACGGCAGTAGAAGAACTGATGACCCGAACCCGTTTGCCGATTTTTTGCTGGATAATCGGTTTTAAAACCGGATAGTGGGTGCAGCCCAGAATCAGGGTATCAATCTGCCGCACTTTCAAGGGATGCAGATATTTCTTAACAATCATCCGGGTTTCCGGTTTCCGGAGCCATCCTTCTTCCACCAGCGGAACCAGCAGGGGGCAGGCGGCCGAATAAACCCGGGCGTTAGGGTTCTGTTCTTTGATTTTTTTTTCATAAATACCGCTGTTGATGGTTGCCCGGGTGCCGATGACACCGATGGCCGAAGTCCGGGTTTCATCCAGGGCCAGTCGGACGGCCGGCGAAATTACCTCATAGATGGGCAGGTCGAAATTTTTTTTTAATGCTTCGGTGGCCACACTGGATGCGGTGTTGCACGCCATAACGATCATTTTGGCGCCCTGTTTGATCAGAAACTCGGTGTTTTGCAGGGAATAATCGATAACGGTCTGACCGCTTTTGGTACCATAGGGGGTTCGGGCCGTATCCCCGAAATAGATCATGTCATATCCGGGCAGTTCGTCCATAAGGGCCCGCACCACTGTCAGGCCGCCGATTCCTGAATCAAAAATGCCAATCATAAAAAAAGAATTCCGGATTTTTCAAAAATAGCGCGGTTATGGAAAATGAAAGAAAACGCCGTCATGTCAGAAATTAATGACAGCGTGCCGATCGGAGGTGTTTCCGTCTGATTCTTCTTCGGCCAGTATTTCCCGGACACATTTTTTCACAATGTCTGACGGAAAATCCGTGCGGATGCCCGGGCAGGCGTTGGACATGATATCCCAGTTATTCGGGTCGGCCAGAACACCGGAGATAAACGGCCAGGCCTTGCACATACGGGGTTTTACCGGATGGATGGTGCACAGACGGTCATCGTCCCAGAAAACACAGAATTGATCGGCCTTCTGGGCCAGCACCGGTTTGCTGCCCGACATCTGGCAGTATTTTTCCACAAATGTTTCCGGATCGGCACCGATGAATCGGGCGATGTTGACAATATCTTTTTTAGTCACATAGGTGCCGCCGAAACCTTTGCAGCATTCGCCGCACATCTGGCATTTGAACAGATCGCCGGGGTGAACGGATTTATACGGCATGCCGCGCCTCCATGGCTTTTTTAAGTGTTACCTGGTCCACGTACTTGAGTTCTCCGCCCATGGGCACGCCCGAGGCAATCCGGGTAATGCTGATTGAAAAACGGGCCAGGCAGTCTGAAATATAAGATGCCGTGGCTTCTCCTTCCACATTGGTGCCGGTGGCAATAATGACCTCTGCGATATTCCCTTTTTCAATCTTGGCAATCAGCTCTTTGATCCGGATGTCATCCGGTCCGACGTTGTCCATGGGCGACAGCAGTCCCTGAAGGATATGATAGACGCCGGTGTATGCACCGGCATTTTCGATGGCCACCATGTCCGCCTGATTTTCAACAACACACAGCAGGCTGTGGTCCCGTGACGGATTGCCGCAAATGCGGCATAAATCCCCATCGCTTAACGCAAAACAGTGTGAGCAGAGCCGGATGGATTTTTTGAGCTCTCCGATGCTCCGGGAAAGCTCGAAAACATCCGGTTCAGGGGCACTCAGCAGATGCATGGCCAGCCGTTCCGCTGTTTTTAAGCCGATGCCGGGCAATTTGTTCAGGTGCCTTATGACGTTTTTGATGGAAGCGGGGTAGTGATTCATGAATTACATTAATCCGGGGATATTCATTCCGCCGGTCAGTTTGCTCATTTCATCGGACACCATTTTCTGGGATTGCACCAAAGCCTCGTTGACCGCCGCAAGGATCAGGTCCTGGAGCATTTCAACATCTTCCGGATCCACGACTTCTTTCTCGATATGAATGGACGTCACTTCCTGCTTGCCGTTTGCCACCACCTTGACCATGCCGCCGCCGGCAGATGCCTCGATGGTTTTTTCCGCCATTTCTTCCTGCATCTTGGCCATCTTGGCTTGGAGCTGCTGTGCCTGTTTCATCATATTTTTCATATTTTTCATGTTCTAAACCTCCTGTAATATTTTGATCTCAACGATTTTGCCGTTGAATATTTTCATGGCATCTTCCACCAACGGGTGGTTGAGGGTTTCCGTTTCCAGTTTTTTTGTTTTTCGTTTTTGCGCCATGCCGTTTTTGGATGCGGCAATCTGCCCGGTAAGGGTCACTTGTATATCATTTGAAAAATATAAACTGCAAGTGTTTTGAACCAGGGATCGGTGATCCTCACGATTGGCAAAGTTAATGTTGAATTTATTTGTTTTAAACCGGATCTCCAGCTGGTTGTCGCCGGTTTTCTCTAACCGGCTGTTATTAAAACAGGCTGCCAGGGCCGGGTTTTTCTCTGCAATGGTATTTAAAATGGTTTTCCATGATTTTTCAAGGGGCTCATCTTTTTTTGCGATGGGCCGGTCCGGTTTTTTGATGTCCTTATCTGGTTTTCTGATGCCCGGATCCGCAATGGAAGGGGGATTCGGGTAAATTTCTCCCGGTTTGTTCTCGCTGACCTCTGAAATTGCGTGGTTTTTTTCAGCAACCGCAGGCGGATACTCCGGTGATGCCGGGGCCATAGCCTGAGCAACCGGTTGCTGCTGCGGCATCGGCGGTGACTGAGGACGCAAATTGAGTGCCGGTTCCGGCGCGACAGCAGCAGATACGGTATCCGTTCTGATTTTGGATCCGGAATTCGATCCCATGTCCGGTTTGATATCTGGTTCAATATTCGGGGGCAGCTTTTCAGCAAGTCCTTTTTGCAGCACATCGATTTTTTCAATTAACGTTTCTATGGGCACGGCCGGGCGGATCTGAATCACCCGGATAAAGGCCATTTCCACCGCCAGTTTAGGCGAAGAAGACTGCCGGATCAGG
>JAABSL010000343.1 GCA_011390415.1 Desulfobacteraceae bacterium | reverse complement strand
TTGTATGAAGTACAGGAAAAAAATGCCGACATCGCATTGATGTTCTGCCGTCAGGGGATTGAATATTCACCGGAAAACGGTCTTTTCAGACACCGGCTCGGCCGGCTGTATTTGAACCGGAACCGGGTGGAAGAAGCCCTGAACGAATTTCAAAAAGCGCAGCAGCTGGGACACGATTCAGATGAATATATAGCCAAGACATTGAAACTGATCAGTTCATCATAAAAAAAACGTAAGCGGTCACAGTGCACCGCATCTGCTGTGTTATCGGCCTGTTCACGTACGGGTTAGTACGCTGCACAGGCCGATGCCTGGCATCTGCGGCACCCTGCAACCGCTTGCAGGGTTGTAGGGTCACAGGGTGAAGGGGTTTCGGGAAAACCCGCCGGGCCGCTTTGATTTGACTCAATTCATGGTTATTTTATTTACATCTTTAAATGGATGGGATAAAAAACAAAACCTTGCATGAAGGGTTGAAATAAATAGATTTTAGGAGTCAATACATGCCGATATATGAATATACGTGTGAAAAATGCGATAAAAAATTTGAGATGCTGGTGATGGGCAAAGACAGACCCGCCTGCCCGGCCTGCGGCAATGTCAGGGTAAAACGCCTTTTGTCGGCCTGCGGCTTTGTGAGCAAGGGCAGCGGCGGTGAAACCGTCAGCGCTTCCGCGGGGGCCTCATCCTGTTCCGGTTGCAGTGCATCCAGCTGCGCAAGCTGCGGGGTTTAAATGAAAAATAAAGTCTATCTGGTGGGCGCGGGTCCCGGTGATACGGGCCTGCTCACATTAAAAGGAAAAGCCTGCATCGAAAAAGCCGATGTCATTGTCTATGATTATCTGGCAGCCGAAGAACTGCTCAAATATGCCCGAAAAGATGCCGAACTGATCTATGCCGGAAAAAAAGGCGGGGATCACACCCTGACCCAGGACCGGATTAATGCCCTGCTCGTTGAAAAAGCAAAACAGGGACACACCGTCACCCGCTTGAAGGGGGGGGATCCGTTTATTTTCGGCCGCGGCGGAGAAGAGATCGAAGCCCTGGTGGAAGAAGGCCTGGATTTTGAGGTGGTTCCGGGGGTCACCTCCGCCATTGCCGCGCCAGCGTATGCGGGCATTCCCCTGACCCACCGCAAGTTCACATCCACGGTCACCTTTATCACCGGCCACGAAGACCCCACCAAAAAAGATTCATCGCTGAACTGGCAGGCGCTTGCAGAAAACAGCGGCACTCTGGTTTTTCTGATGGGCGTTAAAAATCTGCCCAATATCGTTAACCGGCTCATGGAAAACGGCCTGAACGCCAATACGCCGGCCGCCCTTATCCGATGGGGCACCACCACCCAACAGCAGGCCGTGACCGGCACCCTTGACACCATCGTTGAAAATGTGGCGGCGGCCGGTTTAAAGCCCCCCTGCATCATCGTGGTGGGAAATGTCATTTCGTTGCGGGAAAAAATGAAATGGTTTGAAAACCGCCCCTTGTTCGGGAAAAAAATTGTCGTGACCCGGGCCCGGGCCCAGGCCAGCGACATGATCCTTCAGTTAACCGAACTGGGCGCCCACTGCCTGGAATATCCGGTGATCAAAACCATGCCCCCGGAAGATTTTTCGCCGCTGGATGCCGCCATTGACCGCCTGGCCGATTACGACTGGATTATATTCACCAGCGTCAACGGGGTGGCGTTTTTTTTCACGCGCCTTCTGGAAAAGGGAAAAGATGCCCGGGCCTTAGGCAGCCTTCACACCGCCTGCATCGGCCCGGTCACCGCCGAAAGACTGAAAGCATATGGCGTCAATACCGACATACTGCCGAAAAATTTTCGGGCGGAATCCATCATAGAGGCATTTAAAAACGTGCCCGTTGCCGGCCGCCGGATGCTTTTGCCAAGGGCGGCCCAGGCCCGGCCGATTCTGCCGGAAGAATTATCCAGAATGGGGGCTGTCATCGATGAAGTGGCGGCCTATCACACGGTCAGGGATACGGAAAATGCAGCGCCCCTGCTCCGTCAGCTGGAACAAAAAGAAATTGACCTGATCACCTTCACCAGCTCTTCCACGGTCACCAATTTCAAAGAGCTGATTCCCGACAACCGGTTTGAGGAGTTATTAAAAGACGTTACCATTGCCTCCATCGGCCCCATTACATCCGAAACGGCTGAAAAAAACGGCTTTACCGTTCATATTGAAGCCAGCGCCTATACCATCCCCGGACTGTGTGACGCCATTGTGGCCTATTATGTGAATCCCGGGCGCGGTTAACAATATCCTGAGTTAATTTAAGGATATGGTAAACAGATGGACCAAATTTTAGAAAAACTGCCGGGCTTTGTTGAAAAAATAAAAGAAATCCAGGAAGTTATTATTTCCAACATTGTCCTGATCGGACAGGTTCCCGCCCCCACGCATTACGAGGATGCCCGGATTGAAATCTTTTTGGAACGGTTGTCCGACGCCCAGGCCGATTATTGCGCAACCGCCGATTTCAACATTCCCACCGGCGTTATCCGGGGCAGTTCAGACGGATTCCGCCCCCCGATTTTCGTGGTCGCCCATCTGGACACGTTTATGAATGCGGATATTGACCACAATTATATTATCCAGAAAAACACCATTATCGGCCCGGGAATTCTCGACAATTCATTAAGCTTAGGCGTACTTGCCTCCCTGCCGGTCATTTTCCGGCACCTTGACCTCAAATTTGAATCAGACATCGTCCTGGCCGGGGTGCCCCAATCCATCGGAAAAGGCAACCTTCAGGGCATCAAACACCTGATCGACACCTGGGACGGCCCCATCCGGGGTGCTGTGATTGTTGAGGGAGAACAGCTGGGACGGCTCAATTATTATTCCGAAGGGATTATCCGGGGCGAAATCACATGCAATGTCACGGCAACCGACGGATGGGAACACCGGTACAAGCCGAATGCCATTCTCATCCTGAACAAGGTTATTGATGAGATTCTGTCCATGGAACTCCCCCAGCGGCCCCTTTCCCGGATCATTATCGGAAAGATCAACGGCGGCTTCAAACATGGGGTCATCGCGTATGACGCCCGGCTGGGATTCGAGATCCAAAGTGATTCCGAAGAAATGGTCAACCGGATGCACGATGAAATCAAAGATATCGTCAATGGCATCGGGCATGAAAACCATGTCAGCCTTAAGCTTCATATTATCAGCAACCGGGTACCGGCCAAACTGCGATACCGGCACCCGCTGGTCAAAAGCACGGTGGCCGTCATGGAAACGCTGGGCCTGCAGCCGACAACAGACTCCAGCGAATCCGAGCTTTCCATTTTTCTTGCCAGAAACATCCCGGCCGTGACCCTTGGGGTAACGGAAGGGAAAAATGTGCACCGCGATAATGCCTCCATGAAGATTAAGCCCATGTTTACCGGTATTGCACAGATCATTGGCGTCCTCATGGCAATAGACAGCGGAGTCTGCGATGAATGACCGCTGGTTGAAATCCAACACCTTCCACCATGCAGAATTTAAAGATATTGAACAACTGGTGGCGGCCAAAGAACGGCGACAGCTGAAAATCTCATTGTGCCTGCCCACGTTAAATGAAGAAAAAACCATTGCCAAAGAAATTATCATCATGAAGTCCGAGCTGATGACCCGCTTTCCGCTGCTGGATGAAATCGTGGTGGTGGACTCCGGCTCAACAGACAATACCATCGACATCGCCAAAAGTTACGGGGCCGATGTGTATGCGGCCAAAAACATTCTGCCCCGTCTTGAAAACTTTACCGGGAAAGGGGAAAATCTCTGGAAAGCCCTGCATATCACTGCCGGAGATATTATCATCTATCTGGACGCAGACATCAAAAATATCCATCACCGGTTTGCCTATGCCCTTTTGGGGCCGTTATTGATGTCTGACCACATAAAGTATACCAAAGCATTCTATGACCGGCCCATCACGATTGATCAGCAAAAAATCCGGGCCACCGGCGGCGGGCGGGTCACCGAACTGATTATCCGGCCTCTGTTTGCGCTGTTCTTTCCGGAACTGACCCAGATTCTGCAGCCGCTGTCCGGTGAATACGCGGGATACCGATCACTTTTGGAAAAAATACCGTTTCCCATCGGCTATGGCGTGGAAACCAGCCTTCTGTTAGATATTTATGAAAGATGGGGCCTGGACGTCATCGCCCAGGTGGACTTAGACCGCCGGGTGCACCGCAACCAGGACACAAAAGCACTGGGCAGAATGGCCTTTGTGATTCTCAAAACATTTCTGGAACGCATTGAAAGCATGGAAAAAATAAAAATCAATACCCCGCTGTTTCATGAAATGATTCAGTACAAACTGACGGACGGAGAATACGAGGCGGAAATTCATAAAATAAATCCCAGTGAACGGCCGCCCATTATTTCCGTTTCCGAATACTGCGAAAAATTTAACCGTTATCCCGAATGAAACAATCTCAGGAGTTTGTAAAATTGCCGGAAGACCAGCTCATTGATCGCTACAAACGACATTTGAATTACCTGCGGATCTCCATTACCGACCGGTGCAACCTGCGGTGCATATACTGCAATCCCCGCCTCCCCGGAAAAAAATTGCAGCACAAAGAGGTGTTGCGGTACGAGGAAATCCTGCGCATTGCCCGCTTAAGTGTCAGGCTCGGCATCAATAAGATCCGGGTCACCGGCGGCGAACCGCTGGTGCGGCAAGGGTGTTGTGAATTTCTTGAAAAGCTTGCCGCCATCGACGGCCTTGACGATATTTCCTTGACAACCAACGGTATTTTGCTCAAACCGCATATTGACACCCTTTTATCTGCCGGCATTAAGCGATTAAATATCAGTCTTGACACGCTGAAGCCTGAAAAATATCAGCAAATTACCGGATATGACGGATTTGATCAGGTATGGGAAGGCATCCAACGGGCCCTGGAAAAAGGATTTCACCCGATCAAGCTCAATGCGGTGGCCATCAACGGTGTCAATGACGATGAACTGACACAACTGGCTGAACTTTCATTTCAATATCCGTTTCATATCCGGTTTATCGAGTTGATGCCCATCGGAAAAACAGCAGCGCCGGGTGCCGGCCCGCTGCTGATTCCGGAAATAAAAAAAAGAATTCAAACCCTTGGAAATTTAATCCCCATCCGCCGGACCATCAATGACGGTCCGGCCATGCGCTATAAGTTCAAAGACGCCATGGGGGAAATCGGCTTTATCAGTCCGGTCAGCAACCATTTCTGCAGCGAATGCAACCGGCTGCGGCTGACGGCGGACGGCCACATTCTGAACTGCCTGCTGTCAGATGTCTGCGAAGACATCAAAGCACCCCTGCGCTTAGGATTGCTGGACGATGATCTTAAAAGCGTATTTTTAAAGGCGGTGGCCCGAAAACCGTTTCAGCATCCGGAAAACCTGACCCTTCTTACCCAACCCGAACCGATGGTCTCCATCGGCGGATAAACCAATTCCGCTTGCAAATCATAACCGATTCATATAATTATTTTTTGACCGAAAGGACATCCCTAATTCTCAAAGGCGAGAAAATGTCTGATAAAGAACAGATCATCGATTTTTTCTTAAATATTTTCAAATTGCAGTGTAAAAATCCGAATCCGGGATCCAGTGCACTGGAATCTGTACTGCTTCCCTCTGGTGCCGGAATCGATGAGATCTATGAACTTCGGGTACGATGCGGCACGGAATGGAGCACCCGCCGGATGAGTATCTGCCAGCTGGGCGAGGCGGTGGAAAGCAAAAGCACCATTTTCAAAGTCATCTTTGATACCCAGCTGGTCATCAAAATACCGCCCAAGCCATTTACCGATTTCGGGAAATACCTGGAATATATCAGCAACGAACGACACATCGTCTCTCACCTGTCCCCGGCCATTAACTGCCTTTCCCCCGGACTTTCGGCGGTTTTAAACCTGATTCCGGATTTAAAATTCCCGTCCGAAGCAGACCCGGATCTCCTGGAAGATAAATACATCAAGCTGTTGAAAACCCATTCCCATCTTCAGAGGCACCTGAAAATCGGCAACGGTTTTGTATTTTTCATGAGCCTGGCCCGCAGCGAATTTTTCAACCAGGTCATCAAAAAAATCCACGACAAAACACGGATTCAGCATGAAATGCTGAAAAATACCAGTATTTTTGAAGATCTCTATGCATTTGAAGCCCTTTACGGCAATCAGCATGATGATGTATTTTTCAAAATCAGCAAGCTGTATCATGAATATGGTAAAATTATCGATATCCTGCTGCCCCAGCATGAAAATTACGGTGCGGTGCCGGCTTATAAAAAACAGGAATGGTTTTATTTCAAACTCGCCGGAGAACAGCTTGAAATTGATAATAACGAGCTGTCCGATGTTTTTTTCCAGGATCTGAATCAGCTTCTCGACATCCTGATGGAGGAAAATGAAGCAGCGGTCATCCAGTACCGGGGAATTGCGGAAAAATATATCAGTAAAAAAATATTTGACACCAACCGGAAAAACATCGAAGGGCTGATTCTAAACACCTTGTTCCTTGTATATCATCTTAAGAATCAAAGTGTTGCAGTGCGGGATTTAAAACCCGATAATATTTATATTGTCGACAACGTGGACGGGGCGGACAATTTTTTAAGTGATCCGGGAACTTACTCCCTGGGATTGATCGACCTGGAAACAGCCGTCCATCTTCATCCCGAAGATCCTGCGGAAATGCGGCAACCGTCTCTTGCCGGCACATTCCCGTTTATGACCCCCCATCATTTATTCAAGAACAAAGACCTGTACAATCTATTCGGCAACGAAATGTGCCGTGTTCTGTATATGCAGGACTGGTACGCGTCCATTGCCATCATTTTTAATGTGGTCACCGGCAAAATCCTGTTTTTAAAAACTGCAAAGCTGATGCAGAAAATTTTTGAAATCAAGAAAAAAGCGGTCAAAGAGCAAAAGTCTTTGACCGATACCTTGAAAAGCATCAGCTGGATTTTCTGGAGCACAGCCGCTCTGGAATGCAGCCGGAAACTTAAAATCCATTCGGATAAATTCAGCTTCCTGGATATCAAACTGCCGGATCCGATTGTTGAAATGCTGAAAGCCGAGCTGCAAATTGAAAAAAAGGTGATTAAACGCGCGATTAAAGCAAGAATCAACTCCAAGCCCTACCTGAAACAAATCGGCCAGAAACTCTATCAGGCATCATCGGCTCAGATTGAAAAATACCGAAACGGTTGGGAAAACGGCAAATATCAACCCCAATGGCCGAAAGCGAAGCGGGACAAAATGATCGATATTTTAAAAGGGATGGAAAGCCTGAAAATGCAAATCGAACAGCACGACAGCCTGAGCCGGCGCCTTGAAAAAGCAATCCCCTGCAGCGATCTTCTGATGTTTCTTTTTGAGCGGGTATTAAATGCCATGTATCGGCAGTTCTGGACGAATCGGGAGTATCCGTCCAAACACAAAATTTAGCAGGCTAAGACGCCAGATACTTTTTCAGCTCCCGGGTCAGTTTATCAAAATTTTCCGCAAACTGATGGATCCGGGGTTCAAGGGAAGCGGCATCTCCATTTTTTGCGGCCTGCTGAACCTGATGGGAAAGCGCGTACAGTCGTTTGGCCGAAATATTGGCGGTGGCGCCTTTCAAGGTGTGCGCAGCCCTTTCGACGGCGCCTGCGTCACCGCGCCGGATCGCTGCAAACAAATCGGCCAGCAGGCGGGGGGTATCTTCGAGAAAAATCTCAATAACTTCTTTTAACAGGTCAACATCACCATCGATCCGTTCCAGAAAATCCGCATAATCAAACACCGGCGGCTTTATATCTTTTCTCTTTTTTGTATCCGTCATTCACAGGTTCTTTCTATTTAATTGCAGGATTCCGGCAAAATTACGCTTCGTGTAATTTATCACATTTCATCTGATTCATAACATTTAAATTGATCATTTGACAATATTTTCTGATTTATCTATTGTGTAATATTAACGTTCTAACCGATTCTTCTGTTCCCTGATCCTACGCCGCACGAAAGGGGCAGGGGCATTAGTTTATAGTGTATACTTTCCGGCTGAAGAAGCGATTTGACTGTTATTTTTTTTGGGCTTTGAGGAGGTTTTACCGCTTCAGAAGCCGGCGCAATCGTTTTTCAACCGGCTCTTGCGAACATGGTATCCACGATTCAAGATTTTAATCATAGACAATACCAGAATTTGATTCGGAGAGACAATGGCCATCCTGATTATTGATGATGTCCCGGTGACCCGAAAGATTATAAAGTCCTTTTTAGAAGACGGGGGATACACGGAAACGATTCAGGCGGAATCCGCGGAAGACGCGTTTAAACTCCTGGGCCTGTATGCGGACAGCGATGAAAGCCATCTGCCGGATATTGATCTGATATTAATGGATATTGTGCTTCAGGGGGTCGACGGCATCGAAGCCTGCCGAATGATCAAAAGCCATCAACGCACTTCCAACATTCCGATTGTGATCCTCACCGCCTATTCGTCATCCGAGCATATCGAGACCGCGTTTAAAGCCGGTGCCATCGATTTTCTTCCCAAACCGGTCAACAAGCTCGAACTCCATGCACGGGTGCGCTCCATCCTTCATTTCAAGTCCGAGGTGGACCGCCTTCGGGAACGGGAAAAACACCTGGTGGAAACGACCATGAAGCTTGAACGGGCAAATGTTCTGCTGGAACGGTTATCAAATTCCGACGGCTTAACGGGAATCCCCAACCGGCGATATTTTGATTATATGTTCAAAAAACTCATGGCTTCGGCTACCCGCCTGGCCATCCCCATTTCCCTGCTGATGATGGACATCGATAATTTTAAACTTTATAATGACACCTACGGCCATCTGGCCGGCGATGACTGCTTAAAACTCATTTCCGGGGCCATTCACGACACCATCAAAAGAGAAAGTGATTTCATCGCCCGTTACGGCGGTGAAGAGTTTGCCATTGTCCTGTTCGGGGTGGAAGGGAATGTGGCGGCAAACCTGGCGGAAAACATCAGAGACCATGTTTTTGGTCTTAAAATTCCCCATTCGGCGTCAACGGTCAGCGACTGGGTCACGGTGAGCATCGGGGTGGTATCATGCGTCCCTGAACCATCCGTCTCCCCGGACAACATGATCGACTGGGCGGACAAAGCACTTTATACTGCCAAAAGCCGCGGGAAAAACCATGTGATCAAGTTTGATTATCCCGGCATATAAGGGATGCAAAAATTTACCATTACGCCATCAGAACCACCGCGCCCAGAAAAATACAATAAGGCGTAAAATAATATAAGTGCCCCTTTTGCACCATTTTGACCAGAAGACTTAAAGCCCCATATCCGACAATCAGTGATGTCGCCAGGCCGATCAGAATAACACTCCCCGGGGCCCCGCCAATTTCCGGTGAATCCATAAAAAGCTGTAACATCAGGGCGCCTAAAATTGCCGGAATTGACAGCAAAAATGAAAACCGGATGGCCGTGTCCCGACTCACACCGGCCAGCAGGGCGACAGAAATCGTGGACCCGGAACGGGAAATACCCGGAATCACCGCCAGGCCCTGAACCGTGCCGATCAGCAACGCCTGTTTGATTGATAATTTGGCATCAGCCGGTTTTTCCGGCTTCATCCATCGGGGCAGCAGCAAAATACCGCCGGTGATCAGCAGCGCAATACCCACAAGAAGCAGGGAAGAAAATAATATATCCGATATCATCTGCAACCCGAATCCGATCAGGGCCGTGGGTATGGAACCGGCCACAATCATCCATGCCATATTGATATCTATGATTTCCATATCGGTAAAATGCCCGGCGCGGCCTTTCGCCCGGCTGGACAGGGAAAGAAACAACGATTTCAATATATTGACAATGTCGCTGAAAAAATAAACCACAATGGCTGCCAGGGTTCCGACATGAACACTGATATCAAACAATAAATCCGGCTCTTTGAACCCCATCATCTGCTGGAAAATCACCAGATGCCCCGAACTGCTGACCGGGAAAAACTCTGTTAATCCCTGAACGGCCCCAAGTATTACTGCCTGCATCGGCTCCATAAATTTTCCTTTTTAAGTGAAATAACTACCCGGATTAATTGAGTTCAAAATGATCGGTGCCCGGATGACTTCCGGAGACGACTTCGATAAAAATCAGAGGATTCTGTCCGATGTTTTCGAGTTTCACCGGCTGGCCCGCTGCCGGCGAAAAACATTGCCGGGCCTGTGCGGATAATTCAACGGTTTTTCCATCCATGGCGACACGGCCATCCCCTTGTATAATCGTCCAATTCACGGCCCCGGCTTGATGACCATTGATATTAAAAGCGGTCCGGGGACGCACGGTTATTTTACGGACACGAAAATCCGCTCCACTGGCGGTAGTTTCAATCTCCCCCCAGGCGCAGGGCACCGTTGCGTGTGTCCGGGTTTCTTTTCGATGCCCGGCTTTGAGAATATCGACAATTTTCTTCACGCCCTGGGTATTGGACAATAACGTCACCAGCAGGGCATCCGGCGTCTCCACAACTGCGATGTTCTGTAAACCCAGGACCGCTACCAGGCGGCTCTGGGCCTTGATCAGGGAATTTTTGACATCAACGCAGACCACATCGCCGCTGACCACATTGCCGGATTCATCTTTTTCGCCGACATTCCACATGGCCTCCCAGGAGCCCAGATCATCCCATCCGGCATCCAGCGGCACCATGATCCCGCGGTCCGTTTGCTCCATGACCGCGTAATCAATGGAATCAGAGGGACTTTGCGCAAAAGCCTCATGATCCAGATAAAAACACCCCGGCTCTGATCGGCCGAGGCTAATGGATTTTTCGCAGGCAATGACGATTTCCGGCACATAGCGCCGGAGTTCTTCAAGGACCGTTGCCGCCTTGAACATAAACATTCCGCTGTTCCAGCAGTATTCTCCGGTGACCAGATACTGCCGGGCCGTCTCAAGGTCCGGTTTTTCAACAAATTCACGGATCGTATAGGCAGTGTTTGTGCTGTGTGCCGTATCGTCATCCGGAATTTTCGCCGGCATCCCCTGCCGGATATATCCGTAACCGGTTTCCGGCCGGTCGGGCACAATCCCGAATGTAACCAGAAATCCCTGTTGCGCAAAGCGCTCGGCCGTGCGAAGGGCGTCATGGAATTTTGCGATATCGGCAATCAAATGATCTGCGGGCAACACCAGGATAAGCGATTCCGGATCTGTTGAAACGGCTTTTAACGCGGCCACCGCAACTGCCGGGGCCGTATTTCGGCCGACCGGCTCCAGAAAAATTTCAGACGGCCGGATATTGATTGCGGCCAGCTGCTGATCCATCATAAACCGCTGGCTCTCATTGCCG
>JAABSL010000342.1 GCA_011390415.1 Desulfobacteraceae bacterium | reverse complement strand
CGTTCCTTGAAGCGGTCATGGTAGTCCCACTGCCACTGGTAGCAGAACCGGGCTTCATCCGGGGGTTCATAATTGGCGGTATCCAGATAATCCACCCCGGTTTCCAGGCAGGCATCCATAATATGCAGATCCTGGTAGGGCAGGGCCACATTGATCACCAGATCCGGCTTGAATTGCCGGATCAGGGCAACCAGTTCGGGCACATTGTCCGCATCCACCCGGGCGGTTTCAATTGACCGGGACAACTGGGCGGCGATTTTTTCGCATTTTGAAACGGTCCGGCTGGCCAGACAGATATCGGTAAATACTTCCGGCACCTGGGCGCATTTGTGGGTGACCACCTGGCCCACGCCGCCGGCGCCGATGATGAGTACGCGTGACATATGTTTTTCTCCTTTCTTATTCAAAATACGTATACCCGCGCAAGCCCGACTGATAGGCTTTCATAATTTTCTGGCGTTCCTGGGGAGTGATCAGGCCGCGGCGCACCGCTTTTTCAGCGGTTTCGCGAAAGTTGACCACAATGGCTTTGGTGTCATATTCCACATAGGACAAAACATCCGCCACGGAATCCCCTTCAATTTCCCGGATAAATTTAAAGTCCCCGTTTTTTCTTATTTCAATGCTGACAATGTTGGTATCCCCCAAAAGATTGTGAAGATCTCCCAGGGTTTCCTGATACGCCCCCACCAGAAAAACCCCCAGATAATAGTCTTCATTCGGTTTCAGCTCATGAACGAGCAATGTGTTTTTGACATCATGGGTGTCGATGAACTTGTCGATTTTACCGTCACAGTCGCAGGTGATGTCCGCCAGTATGGCATTTCTTGTGGGGGCTTCATTCAACCGGTGAACCGGTAAAACCGGGAACAGGTGATCAATGGCCCATGCGTCGGGAAGGGACTGAAAAACGCTGAAATTCCCGTAATATATGTCGGCCAGTGCGTTTTCAATGCCTTCCAGTTCAGTGGGAATTTTTTTGATTTTTTTCAGGTTCGCGGCAATCTTTTTCAGCACATGCCAGAAAATGTTTTCCCCCATGGCGCGCTCACGAAGGCTGATGTTGCCGTGTTTGAAGAGCTGGCGGATTTCATCCCGGTAATACAGGGCGTCATTGTAGCATTCCTGCATATTTTTAAGGGTGATGACATTTAACACCTCCGCCAGGTTGCCGATCATTTCGTGGGTGTCTTCCGGCAGTTTTTCCGGCAAGGGCAACGTTTTAAAGCTGCTCACGTCGATTATATTAAACAGGAGTACGGAGTA
This sequence comes from Desulfobacteraceae bacterium, assembly GCA_011390415.1. GTDB lineage: Bacteria > Desulfobacterota > Desulfobacteria > Desulfobacterales > Desulfosalsimonadaceae > SURF-3. The sequence continues at coordinate 10,163 of JAABSL010000342.1, read as the reverse complement.
ATAGGCCACCATTGCCCGGCCGGATTCCGTGATAATGGTGGGGTGGGCAATGTCCCGGTCATCCAACGTGCCCATGATGACCTCTATGATGTCCGCGCAGTATTCATCCAGGGTATAATTCCGGCTGCTCGTAAAATTGGTGTGGGAGCCGTCATAGTCCACGGCCAGACCGCCGCCGAGATCCAGATAGCCCATGGGCGCGCCTTCATCCACCAGGCCGGCGTACACGCGGCATGCTTCGACCACTGCAAAGCGGATATCCCGGATATTCGGAATCTGGGAGCCGAGATGGTAATGCAGAAGCTGAAGACAGTCGATCATGTTGTTTTCTTTGAGGAAATCAACGGTTTCAATCACCTGGGTCATGGTCAGTCCGAAAATGCTCCGGTCGCCGCCGGATTCCGTCCAGTGCCCGCCGGCCCGGGAAGACAGCTTGATGCGAAGGCCGATTAAGGGCTTGATGTTGAGTTTTTTCGCACGTTTCAGGATCAGGGGCAGTTCACTGGGCATCTCAATGACGAAAAAACATTTAAATCCCATTTTCCGGGCATACAGGCCCAGGTCGATGAATTCTTCATCTTTATAGCCGTTGCAGATCAGGCAGGCTTCGGTATCTTTGAGCAGAGAAATGGCGGCAATCAGCTCCGCCTTGCTGCCGGCTTCCAGACCGTGATGGTAGCGGGAGCCGAAATGGGTGACTTCCTCCACCACCTGCTGCTGCTGGTTCACTTTTATGGGGTAGACCCCCCGGTAGTCGCCTTTGTAGCCGAAGGTTTCAATGGCGGTTCTGAAGCTTTCATGCAGCAGGGTAATCTGGGACTGGAGAATGTCGCCCAGCCGGAGAAGGATCGGCATCCCGAATCCTCTTTCCTTGATTCCGGAAATAATATCCATCATGCTCACGGCATTGGCCGGCTCTTTTTCCTTGTCGCCGCCCCTGGGATTGATAATGATTTCTCCTTTATCGGAGATATCAAAATAACCGCCCCCCCAGTTGCGGATTCCGTAGAGATCCACTGAATCTTCAGTGGTCCATCTTTCAAGCGAACTGATATTTTTATTGTGCTGATTCATTTTAAATTCTGTCTATTGGAATGTTCATAAAATCAAAGAAATTTGCATCCGAACCGTATGCAATGAAACGATCAAAAGAGCTCTTAGAATGATATGGAAAAAATATCAACAGGCGAATACGTCAATTTAATATTTAATATCATATTATTATATCAAAATAGAGGAAGATAAAAAGAAAAAATTAAATCCGGTCGGTCATCTTTAAATATCGCTCGCTTTAAACCTTGAAGTTGGCGGTTTCCGTTGATATGAAAATCCAGATCAACTTATTTTTCGGTTTGCACTTGTTTTCCCGGCGGTTTTTAACAAAAATATCGTAACTTAATGGAAATGAGATAAGAAATGATGCTTCAAAAAATATATAAAGAGCTGCCGTCAGCCGTTTCATTCGGTTTTAACAGTATCAACCGCATTCGTCAGACGGCCACCGCGCTGGGGAAAACCGGACTGGACTGGGCCTTTGGCGGGCAATCGTCGCCGCCGGTATTGATGAGAACAACGTTTGAGCGCCTGGGCGCTACTTATATCAAGATCGGCCAGTTGATTGCCAGCTCGCCGTCGCTGTTTCCGGAAGAATATGTCAAAGCCTTTCACCGGTGTCTGGACCAGACCGAACCCGTGCCCTTTAATCAGATGCATAAAATTTTAAAAAGCGAGCTGGGGCCCGGATATCTCGGGGAGGTTTTTACGGATATCAATCCGGTCCCGATTGCGTCCGCCTCCATTGCCCAGGTGTATGCCGCCACGCTGACCACCGGCGAGAAAGTGGTCATTAAGATTCAGCGCCCCGGCGTTAAAACCATTCTGTCCACGGATTTGAATTTTCTATATTACTCCGCCGTCATTCTTGAACGCCTGGTGCCCCGGCTTCAGCACATTTCCCTGGCCGGCATTTTGTCTGAAATCCGCCGGACCGTTTTCGAAGAATGTGATTTTGTCAGGGAAGCGGAAAATATTGCCATATTTGCCGAATTTTTGAACAGATCCGAAAATTCCATGGTGGTGACGCCCCGGGTGTTTCCCCATGCATCCACCCGGCGGGTGCTGACCATGGAACGGCTGTACGGCATTCCGTTAACCGACCGGGAACAGTTCCTGAAATTAACGGATCAGCCCCAAATGGTGCTGGGATCGGCGTTTGAAACCTGGCTGGCCAGTGTGGCCGGATGTGAATTGTTTCATGCGGACCTGCATGCGGGAAATCTTCTGATCCTGGGTGACGGTCGGGTGGGATTCATTGATTTCGGCATTGTGGGACGTATTTCCGAAAAAACCCGGCAAGGGGTCATGTCCCTGATCCAGGCCATGATCATAAAGGATTACCGGACCATTGCCGAAGCCATGCTGACCATCGGCATGACACGCAAGAAGGTGGATACCGGGCTGCTGGCAAAGGATCTGGAAGATTTTTACAATGCCAGTGAATCCTTTGCCGATGAGTCCTTTCCGGTGTACCCCCAGAACCTGGAGGAACCGGAACAGATTCTGCTGGATATGGTCCGGATTGCCGAGGCCCATGGCATCCGGTTTCCGCGGGAATTCACCCTGCTGCTGAAACAGTTTTTGTATTTTGACTCTTACAGCGATATCCTGTTTGATATGGATCTTTTAATGGACAATATGATGCTGGACATGGAAATTTTCAACCGCAAGCTGGATTTACCGGAGTAGCCGGCCGGCAATTGATATTTAAATAAAAATGGTGGGCTTGATCATTGTTTCGGCAACCGCTGTTCATGGGCGAATGCCATTCGCCCCTACGACATAAATCATCATTGGCCGAAACCATTTTCAAGGTCCACCCGTTCAAATTCTGGAGTCCTGATTCATGAAAACCATGGCCACCCAGCTTTCCCTGCTGCTCAGGATGGGACAGCGCAGGAGCAATGTGCGGCTGCTGGTCAAATTTATTTTGATCCTGGCGTTCTTTTTTGTGTTGTTCAGCGTGCTGTTTCATATGATCATGCTTTATGAGGGGCGTCGCTATTCCTGGATCACCGGTTTTTACTGGACCCTGACCACCATGTCCACGCTGGGTTTCGGCGATATTACCTTTACCAGCGATCTCGGAAAATTATTTTCCGTTGTGGTGCTGCTCAGTGGCATTGTTTTTCTGCTGATCATGCTGCCCTTTACATTTATTCAGTTTTTTTACGCGCCCTGGCTGGAAGAGCAGAATAAGGCCCGGGCCCCCCGCGGTGTTCCTGACGACATGACCGATCATGTCATTTTTACGTCGTTTGATGACGTAACGGTTCACCTGATTGAAAAACTGGAACAATATGCAGTGGATTACGTCATTGTGATCGGAGAACTCCAGAACGCGCTGGATCTCCACGATCTGGGATATCATGCCGTATTCGGGGATCTGGATGATCCGCGCACCTACCAGCGACTCCGGATTGATGCTGCTGCCCTGGTGGTGGTCATGAACGATGATATGGCCAGCACCAATATCATTTATACCATCCGTGAAATTTGTCCTGATGTCCGGACCGTGACAAACGCCGACATGGATGAGTCACTGGACATCCTGCAGCTGGCCGGCAGCACCTATGTGTTTCAGTTCACCAAAATGCTGGGCCGGTCTCTGGCCCGCCGGGTCCTGGGGGTGCGCATGAAAGCCAATATCGTGGGTCGTTTTGACAGTCTGCGGATTGCCGAAGTCCCTGCCATGCGGACCTGGATGCAGGGAAAAACCCTGGCCCAGATCCGTCTGAGGGAAAAAGCCGGGGTCACAGTGGTGGGCATCTGGGAGCAGGGAAAATTTGAGATCCCGACGGCCGCGTCCCTTGTCGGCGAATCCACAGTCCTGGTGCTGGCGGGCACGTCTGACCAGCTGGATCGGTTTGACGAAGTCATGGGATTTTCCGGGGAATCGTCTTCTGACGCTGCACCGGTGCTGGTCCTGGGCGGGGGGCGTGTCGGCCAGGCGGTGGTCAAATCTTTGGACAAACGGGGAATCGATTATCGGGTGGTCGAAAAAAAGACCGCTATTGCCGCAAAAGATGAACGATTTATTAAGGGCAGCGCAGGGGAAATCGAGACACTGGTCCAGGCGGGGGTGAACAAGACCCCGTCTATTATTATCACCACCCATGATGATAATTTAAATATTTATCTGACCATTTATTGCCGCCGTCTGCGTCCGGATGTCCAGATCATCTGCCGGGCCAATCTGGACCGCAATGTCAATACCCTGCATCGGGCCGGCGCCAACCTGGTGATGTCCTTCAGTTCCATGGTGAATTCCACCATCATGAATCTGCTGGAACCTCAGCAGGTGCTCATGCTTTCGGAAGGTCTTAATGTGTTCCGGGTGCCTGTGCACTCCCGGCTGATGAACCGTCGTCTCCGTTCCGCGCGTATTCGCGAAGATACCGGATGCAGCGTGGTGGCTGTTAAGCGAAATGAAGAATTGAACCTGAGTCCGGACCCGGAAATTGTGCTTGAGAAAAACGACGAGCTGGTGCTCATCGGAACGGCTGATTCGGAAAAAAAGTTTATGGAAAAATATCCCGTATCTGAGAAAAAATGAGAAAGATCAGCGCCGGGAATAAATTACAACATCGCCATCTTTTCCAGCATCCGGTCATAGCTGTCGGCAACATTCTCCCATAAAAAGGATTCCATTTTCCGGGCAAGGGGCTTACTTATATTTTCGTAAACTTTCATATCCGACAGCATTCCGGCCAGTTTTTCCGTCAGATCATGTTTGTTTTTATACAGGAACTGATCATGAAATGCTTCCGGCAGTATCTCCGGATATGACAGCCGGTCCGGGAGCAGGGGAAGGCATCCGGCAATCATGGCTTCGATGACGGACATGCCGAAATTTTCCTGGGTGGCCGTGCTGATGACAATACTTCCCTTTTTCAGCCACCTGACATATTCGGCCCGTGACGGCACATATCCGAACTGAACAACCTTATCACCAAACGTCTTTTGTGCCTGTTCAAATTCTTCCGGAATTTTACCGAAATTTTCGCCCATCAGGGCCAGCCGGAAATCAAGTCCCCGGTCCTGAAGGGTTTCCAGCACATGGAAAAACAGCTGATGGTTTTTATCAAATCCCCACCGGTGGTTCCAGATGATCAGGGGCGGGTCTGTCCGCTTTTGAAAATCTGCTTCCAAAAGCGGCAAAAGGCTGATGCCCGGATATAATACGTCTGATTTCAGGCGGATTTTTTCGGCAACACCCATGGGGGTGAAATCACGTCCTCTGTTTAAAAATTCCGGAACCGCTTCCAGAAACGCTTCTTTGTGCATTTCGGAATTAAACAATACCCTGTCTGCCGTCAGTGCCGTGGTAATATTGATCATGCCGAGCAGAAAAACGCTTTTGTCGCCGGGCGGGCGGGGGTATGTGAGCTGGTTTTCGTGAAAATAAACCAGGATGGGCGGGCATTTTTGTCCCATCAGGGCCACAAAATCCGTCAGGTTGAACAGATCCGAGACAATGATGCCGTCATAGGTGTCAATGGCATAATCGGCGTCAATGTGGTCGGCCAGATAAAGGGCTGCCCCGAGCATGCGCCAGCGGAAGTTTTCGCCGGGCATTTCAATCACGTCAATGGTATGAGCGGAATTTTCGGCCAGTCCGTTTGCAAAAAGAGCATGAGAGCCCACGGAAAATGTTTCAATAAATAAAAATTTCAATTTATTTGGATTTCTTCTTTTTTTTTCTGCGTTTGACCCGATTTTCATAATTTTCAATGAGCGTCTGGATATCATCTTCAGCCGCAGTGGTGATGACTGTCCGGGCGTAATCTGATTTACTGGTTTTAATGACTTCGATGTCTTTGTTCAAAAAAACCTGTATTTCCGAAAGCCGGTCTTTTTCTTCGATGCTGCAGAAGGAGACGGCAATGCCTTTTTTCACCCCCCGCCCGGTCCGGCCCACCCGGTGCACATAGTTTTCCGCCTTGTCCGGCAAATCATAGTTGATGACATAATTGACATCAGCCACATCAATTCCCCGGGCGCTGACGTCGGTGGCAATCATCAGGCGGCACGCGCCGCTTTTAAATTTTTCCATTACCTCCGAGCGGGTGGCCTGTTCTTTTTCGCCGTGAATGGTCAATGCGTCTATCCCAACCCGGCCCATGGCTTTTGCCACCCGTTCGGCCCGCACCCGGGTTCGGACAAAAACCAGGATTTTGCTCTCCGGATGGTCTTTGATGAATTTTTCCAGAAAAAATCGTTTGTCATCGGCTTCGACAAACATCACAAAATGGGATACGTTCTTGGATACCGGGTCTTCCGGGGATACCTGAATGCGGATGGCGGAACTTTTGACCTGGGAGAAGGCCAGCTTCTTGATCTCTTTGTTGATGGTGGCGGAAAAAAACAAGGTCTGATGCTTGCGGGTGAGCATTTTTTTTACGGATTTGATATCATTGATAAATCCCAGATCCAGCATGTGATCCGCTTCGTCCAGCACCAGGGTGTCGACGTTCTGCAGCTGGATGTATCCCTGGCTGATCAGGTCAAACATGCGTCCCGGTGTGGCCACGAGAATATCAATGCCGTCCTGGAGCTTTTTGATCTGGGCGTCCTGCTCCACTCCGCCGTACAAGGCGAATGCTTTGGCTTTGGTGTGGCGGGCCAGCGTGTTAAACACATCGCCGATCTGCAATGCCAGTTCGCGGGTAGGCACCATGACAATGCACTTGATGCCATAGGATCGTTTACTGCTTTTGATGGCATGGATTTTATTGATAATGGGAATGGCAAATGCCGCGGTTTTGCCGGTGCCGGTCTGGGCAATAGCCAGCACATCTTCGCCTTTCATAATCGACGGGATGGATTTGAACTGGATGTCCGTGGGGCGTTTAAAACCAAGACCGGTCAAATTTTGTTTGATTTCCTCGGCAATATGGTATTGTTCGAATTTCATGGGGCCTCTGTTATTATTGTTTATCAAGGTTCAATAGTCTGTTGATTACATTTGAACCAATGATAATACAACCCTGAAAAAATAATTTTAAAATTTGGGGTTGTTCGTGATTTTTACCAATGTTACAGGTATATGCTTATAATTTTTTTCGTATCTTAACGTATAATATCTTAATTATTAAATATTTCAAATCATTAATGGAGGAAGACAATGCGGGTAGCGGATTTATTAAAGGAATCAGGAGATCGACCGGTTATTTCATTTGAATTTTTTCGGGCCAAAACGGAAAAAGGAGCCCAGAGTCTGGAAAATGTGCTGGATTTGCTGTCAGCAACCAAACACGATTACATGTCCGTGACGTTTGGCGCCGGGGGATCTACCCGGGAAGGCTCTTATGAACTGATTGATAAGTTAAAAAATGAGCGCGGCTTAAATGTGGTGGCCTATATTGCCGGCGAGGGCCTGGGGCCGGATCAGTTGATAGAAGTGCTTGATAAATTTAAAAATTTTGGTATTGAAACCGTTTTTGTGATCCAGGGAGATGAACCCCAGGATGATGCCGCGTTTACGCCTCACCCGGACGCGCTGCCCCATGCCTCGGATCTGCTCAAATTTATCAGCCGGCGGTATGATTTCTGCTTGGGGGCGGCCGGTTATCCCGAAGGCCATATTCATGCGGAAAGTCTTGAAAAAGATATTGAATTTGCGAAATTGAAACAGGACAACGGGGCCGGGTATCTGGTGGCCCAGTATTTTTATAACAATCAATTTTATTATGATTATGTGGACAAATGCCGGGCGGCCGGGATCACCATCCCCATTGTTCCGGGTATTATGCCCATCTACACGGTCAAACTGACGGAAATACTTGCCAGCGTCTGCGGTTCCAGCATTCCGGATGCGGTACGCAAGCGCCTGGACAGTATTCCCCCAGACGACAAGGAGGGAGTGGTTCAGTACGGCATTGAACTGGCCACCGGGCAGTGCCGGGATTTATTAAAACACGGGGTGCCGGGACTGCATTTTTACACCATGAACCGCGGCAAATCCGTTAATGCGATTGTAACGGCACTTGAAAAAGAAGGGCTGTTATAAGGGAAGCGGAAAAAACGAATATACCCGTCTTGCTTGTCTTTTGATCCGTATTCTTTGTTGCATCAAAGGTCATATATCCTGATATGTTCCCTTTGATGCGCCTTGAATACGAATCAAAATCCGGTTCAATCCAGATATATTGGTTTTTTCCGCATCCCTAATCAGGAAAAATCTTTTATTCTGCCTGCGATTTCCTTTAAGATGGAAAACATCACCTGATCATACACCAACATCGGTGAGAAAAAGTTTAAGCAAGGTTAGGATAGGAGGGGAGATGGCTTTCAGAATCAGCGGGCGCGTTATTCTGATGATGATGATGTGTTTTCTGCCGGTGGTCTTTGCGGAAGCAGCCGGGATCAAAACCATTCCCCCGTCTGAAGCCTGCGCTATGTTGGACGGTTTTGGGTTGTCAACGCGGGGCTGGCAAACTTATTATGATGATGAGTGCGGGTGTTCAAGCCGTGCCAGGGCCCTTGGTTCCGGAAATCCCTTTAAAAACACACTGTCATACTTTGTGGATGGAAAAGGGCAGACCGTTTATCAGATGCGGCTGATTGTTAATGTTCTGAATCCGGATGAATCGGAAATGGCTGTTGCCGGGTTCAAAAAAACCGCACGTTTTCTGCTGATTAAAATTATGAGATCATCCGTTCCGGAATCGATTTTTAACGCCATTTCCAACGGAACCAACATGATTTATAATGCCGGCGGTTTTTATATTCAGATTGCGCATAAAAAATGGACAATGAACATGGACCGGGGACCCATTAGGGGCTATGAAATAAGGCTGGCGGTTCAATAGGAAGCGGACAGAAAACGGCCGAAAAAATTAACAGGTCAAAGCTTACAGGGTCTGCCAGTCCAGAAGGGTTTGGTCAAAACTGACACCAATACCGGCGTCGTCAACCCGGGCGATTGCGCCGGTTATTTTTACCGGTTCTTTTTTGACCGGGTGCTCGAAGGATAAAATTACATGGTCGCCGGTTGAAAAAGCGGGCAGGTGGCTTTTGGAAGACTCAATAAATATTCCGTTTGCGCTTAAATTTAGTGAAAGCCCTTTATAGAAATGGTCTTTTACCGTGTAGTCGATATTGACTGAATAATTTTTCCGGTCATATTTTCTGCGGACATAACTTGCATTGTCCTTCTGATTCCGTTCCACTTCCGTCAGCAACCGGCGCCGATCTTCCAACGGCATCTTGAGGATCAGGCCAAAAAGTCTGGCGGTAACGACCGAAATGTTGTCATCCGTGTTGGGGGCATTCATCGACGTATCCTTATTTTAGATAAATAAAATACTTCGCCCAATTTTATTTAAACAGTTAAATCAATACTATAAAAAATACAGTCGAATGTCAAACTTTTTGATTTTTTGATTAATTTTCCTTTTCGAAGGAATTTTGCGGCTGATTTGCAGTCGGTGATTTTTCTTGACAACCGGAGGATATTTTACAACACAATACAATTGTTAGGGGTGTTGCGCGGCAACTGAGAATCCGTCAAACGGATAACCCTTGGAACCTGATCAGGATAATACCTGCGAAGGGAAACGATAAGATTTTAAGAAAAGGTGCGCTGCTTCTTTTTGACCGTTTCTCTTTGCCGGGAAACGGTTTTTTATTTTGAACCGATTGCCTGGTCAACCATCGAATTCAAAATAGTAAATTAAAGGAGCAGTTTACATGGCATTAGATGAAATTATTATCACAAAGGCAATCATTGACCGGTATCATGAAAAATTAATCAATAACCTTCAAACGGATGTGGCCATTGTGGGCGGCGGACCGTCTGGTCTTGTTGCCGGTTACTTTCTTGCTAAAGCAGGTAAAAAAGTGGTACTGTACGAGCGAAAATTAAGTATCGGCGGCGGCATGTGGGGCGGCGGCATGATGTTTAATGAAATTGTGGTACAAAAAGACGCCTTGCATATTTTAGAAGAATTCGGTATCCGGTTCCGGGAATTTCAGGAAAATTATTATACCGCGGATGCGGTGGAAGCCATTTCCACATTGACGTCAAAATCAATTCAGGCGGGGTTGACCATTTTCAACTGTGTGTCTGTCGAAGATGTCATGATGCGGCCGGAAGGTATTAA
>JAABSL010000341.1 GCA_011390415.1 Desulfobacteraceae bacterium | reverse complement strand
ATCTCTAGCCGTCAGCATGAGAATGGGCACTTCATTGTTCTGCTCTCTCAATTCCCGGCAGATGGCAAACCCGTCTTTGCCGGGCAGCATAATATCTAAAATAATCAGATCATAGGGATTTATCTCGGCCAGATACAGCCCTTCATCGCCGTCGTATGCGACATCCACGGTATAATGCTGTTCTGAAAGGCCCCTTTGGATAAAAGAGGCAATTTTCTTTTCATCCTCAACCACTAAAATACGCATGATTTACTGCTGTCCGCTCATGATAAATGAAAATCCGCCTGAAATTTTTTTAAAAATTCAATGGGATGATATGACTCCTTGGACCGGCGCAATCCCGCGTCGCCCAGATCCTGCTCCCGGTTCACATACCGGATGCCGCTTGATGCGCCGGTCGCATGTTCGACAAACATCTGATTGATTGCCTGATAAATACCTTTATAATCCGTGCTGCCTTTTTCAAAATGGACCACCAGCATGTTCTCCATGCGCTCTCCGATGGCATAGGCAGCCATTTCGCCCTTGACCAGAATACAGCCGCCCATGATGCCGTCGAGTTCGTCCCAGTGGGATAGCACCTTTGCAATGGCCTGATTTTCATTTGCCAGCGCAGCGTCTGAATCGCATTCCCGCCAGGTGCACCAGTTTGCCTGCATGGCCAGGGCCGCGTCCACTAATTCAGAGGTCATTGCAACATATTGATACTCATATTTGTTCTTAAACTGGTTCAGCAGATTCCGCTTTTTATGAAACCGGTTGCCGGACAACGCCATCAGTTCTTCGGCATCATAGAGGTAATCATACTGGTCCCGGTCCTCTGAAATGGCGATATCCGCGCCGAATTCCGACGCCCACAACCGGGCAAGATTTTCCGGCACCCGGACCATTTGGGATTTAAACTGCTGGAATTGTTCAACGTATCGGGGCCAGTCCGCTGCCTGCCAGTCGCCTATCGGGGCCCAGTATTGCGGTGCCGGCCGGTTTTGGCGAATCCAGATGAAGTCGTCAGCCTGGGCCCACTCAAGACCATACGCCGACGCCCAGCTCCACAAATTGACAAAACTGTAATCCGATGTCACCTGAGGGCATTTCGCCAGATAGGGTTGAAATGTCTTCTGGTCTGACAGCGCAATCGGTTTGAATTCAAGCGCCATTAAATTTTCCGCACGGCCCTGACAAATTCATGGCCCCGCTGATACGCATGTTCCAGATATTCCGGGTGTTTGTCCACATCCCCTTCAAAATCCAGCTCCCGGCATAACAACGAATCCCATAACTCCATGTCCAGGGTGTCAAAAAAATACTTCATGGTCAGCAGCATACCGTCAAAAAGCTTTTTCCCCCGGGTAGCGCCGGCGCTGATGACCAGCCCTTTTCGGGCCGGCTCCCACATGCCGTAAGCCACTTTGTCAATCCAGTATTTTTTCACCCATAAGGACTGGCACCGGTCCATGAGTATTTTCACATGGGCGCTGACCGTATAAAAAAAGATGGGGGAAGCAATCATCAGCCCCTTACCGGCCAGAATCCGGTCGCGGACCGCCTGAAAATCATCTTTGATGGCGCACTCTCCGTCTTTTTTACATCCGTAAATTTCCAGGCAGGGGGACATCTTACAATCCCGCAATACAATTTCATCCACCTGTGCGCCCGCTTCCCTTGCGCCGTCAACTGCTCTTTTCAAAAGCGTTGACGTATTTCCCTTTCTTCTCGGACTTCCATATACCGCAACGATTTCAGACATATTTTCTCCTTATGAAAATTCCAGTACCAGGCCCACCGGACAATGATCCGACCCGAAAATATCATTTTCGATAAACGCTTCCCTGACCCGGTGATTGTCAATTAAATCCTGTGTCACAAAAAAATAATCAATGCGCCATCCGGCATTTCGTTCCCTTGCCTTGAACCGATAGGTCCACCATGAATATTTCACTGTTTCCGGATACAGGTACCGGAACGTATCCACATATCCCTGTGCGACAATATTGTCCAGCCAGTCCCGCTCAATGCGCAGAAACCCGGACCGGTCTTCGTTGGCTTTGGGGTTTTTTAAATCGATTTCATTGTGAGCGGTATTGTAATCTCCTGTAATGACGAGACTTCTACCGGAATCCCGCAGCCGGTTCGCATACTCAAAAAAATCCTGATAAAAATCAAGCTTGTATTCCAGCCGGTCGTCGCCCATCTGGCCATTGGGGAAATAGACATTAAATAAAATAAATTCACCCAGATCCAGTTCGACAATCCGGCCTTCCGCATCATATTTTTCAATACCGATGCCGTTTTTTACGGTATCCGGCTTCTTTTTTGTCCAGACGCCCACCCCGCTGTAACCTTTCTTGGCCGTGCTGTATGACCAGAAAGAATCATACCCGTCGATATTGCGCAAATCATCCGGGAGCTGAGGCTCCTGGAGCTTTGTTTCCTGGACACAGATAATGTCGGCATCAAGGCTTTTAAACGATTCCAAAAATCCTTTTTTGGCAATGGCCCGCAACCCGTTAACATTCCATGAGATCAGCTTTATCCGTTTTTTATCCAATGCCGCACCTTTTTTGATTATCATATTTGATTATCAGAGCAAATTTGATTACCGGATCAAATTGAGAGAAAATAATTTTTCAAAATTGAACATTCATTTTAGATAAATATCAAAATAATTGAAACAGATGCAATGGAAATTCTTTAAATAAAGATAGATAAGAAAATACAAAAATAAAATTTTAACAACGAGGCAAGCAAATGAGGTTATTCACCAAACGACCGGCTAATTTGCCGTCGGAAAAACCGTTCCCTACAGTCGCAGCTCGAATTTCCGCCATGACTCAATTTATCATATTGACATTTTGTCATTTTCCACCTATTTTATTTATAATATTTATGCTAAACTTATCATTAAAAGAGGAATGTCATGCTTGTAACCATCGATAAAAGAGGCAGCATCAGTTTACCAGCTTCCGTGCGAAAAGATCTGGGCATCCGACCCGGAACTCACCTGGAACTTTCGGTGGCGCCCGGCGGAGCCATTACCCTTTTCCCCGTGGAAATTTATCGCAGCATCACCCTCAGTGATGCTGGCTTATCCAAGCTGAAAGAAGCCAGAGCTTCGGAACCGGGCTCTTTCCCGGAATGGTTTGACAAGGAGCTTGCCGATGCCGGAACTGATGCCGAATAAAAAATTCATCAATGATCTTGAAAAATTCAAAAAGAATCCAACCCTGATCAAAAAAATCGCCAAATGCTTAAAATTTCTGGAAACAAATCCCTTTCACCCGGGGTTAAATATTGAACGGATCGCCAATGATCCGACCGCCTGGTCCGCCCGTGTAGACATAAAATACCGAATCTCCTTTGAACCTTCAGCCTGGCGGGAAAACGGCGCACCGGACTGGACCGGTCCATTAAGACTATTGCGCATCCTTGACCACGACGATCTTTACAAATCCCCACATTAAACTTTTATGTCACCTTTTGAATTTTGAATTCCGTCTCAGTGAATAAACCGCTCCCTCAGGGTCGCGGCTCGGATTTCGGGCAGGTCTCGGAATCTTGTTCCCACGGTCCTTAGTGGAAACCCCAAAAAAAAGACGGGACCGCCACCCAACCGTGACGGCCCCGTCTTTTTCATTACATGGATTTGCAAAAATGGCAGCCCGCAACCACCAAATTCAATTCATACTAAAAGGCAAATGCAATACCCGCTCCGCCAAAAACGTCTGTATCCTGTTCCGGCAATACATCATCATCAATGGCGTCCGTATAACCCAGAGTAGCAGAAACGGAAACCATCTCGTTGATTTCATAACCCGCTCCCACGGTTAAGGTATATTCATGAAAACCAGCCTCTCCGTCAGCGGAAACATCGTCACCGGCATAGCCGGCCGAAGCGCCGAAATCAATGCTTAGCCCGGAATCCATTGCCATGCCGTAGCCCATATACACATTGAGGTAATAATCCTCAACTTCATCGATATCATAATATCCGGTAATACCGGTTGAAACGCCGTCTGCGGGCTCTAAGGATGCATCCAGAAAAATTTCCCGGGTACCCAGTCCGCCGCCGACATCAGTTGTTGGAAACAGATACTCAATGTAACCAAGGGTCAGCCCCACAGGACCGGCTGCAACGGCATAGGTCAGGGTCAGGTCGATTTCAGAAAACTCACCACTGTCCAGAGTATCACCATAATCGTCCGCGTCTAAATTTCCCCACACATTTAAACCAAAATTACCGGCCACCACATCCACACTGGGCTGCACCACCATGCCATCATTAAAAGTAATACCCCGCCACACGTAGGCGGAATTCACATCGATCGCTGTTGTTACATCCGCCCCGAATGCCGATCCCGCACTCATCACCATTGCCGCCAGAAAAACCAACATCATTGTTTTACGTAATTTCATTTTCCACTCCTTTTAAAAAGATTATTTGAATAAAAACAACATTGATTAAAATTCACTGTTTTTGTCTTAGATATTGCACCAGCCATGCCAACTTTTGAATTCGAAATTAAACATGGAATATACTCAACAATATCAATTAAATAAGATCCACCGTGTGGCAATTCACCAGATATCGGTTGTTACATTTTTGTAAGTATTATAATCAAATCACTACATTTTTGAAAACTCACTGCCATCGTCTCTGATACAATACATTTTTGTCAGATATGCCCCTTGCCCGGACCCACAAAGGCAAACCATCAATTTTATTGACATCACAGGCACGGACCGCTAATATTAACGGGTATTTTTAATCGCCCCGGTCCCGAATGCCCTGAAACGATCAACCTAAACAACGCGTTGCCATGAGGATAAACCATGAAAATAGAAACCAATATTTTACAGTATCTCCCCATTGTAAAAAACATTCAGATTTTTCACTGGCTGCATGAAGATGAACTTCAAAAAATGCTGCTCATATCCTCGATCCAGCACTATGAAAAAGGCGAAAAAATCATTACCCAGGGCGAAGTGGGGGATGCACTGTATGCGGTTGTCAGCGGGAGCGTTGACGTTTTTGTCAGGGATAAAAACAAAAAAGAAATTGCCATCAGCCACATCAAATCCGGTGAGATTTTCGGGGAATCCGCCATTTTTCTGGCAAATAAAAGAACGGCCAGCGTCATCTGTGCCGGCAATACCATTGTGATGAAGATCACCCGCAAAAATCTGATTTTTTACTTTAAAACCTATGCCCATGCCGGGAATAAACTTTTGATGCTGATGATCCTTAATCTTTTGAACAAACTCAGACACGCCAATGAAGACCTGGTTCTTGAAAAGCAATCCGATCTGGATTTTAATTATGTTGATAATCTGATCCAGGAATTCATCACCGAGTCCGATCTGCCATCTGAGTAATCCGATGCACCGGCAATGAAAACGCCTGACCCTTTATTTATAAAAACCGCGCAAAGCGGTCTGCTGGAAGAAAAGATTGAAACCGCCCGCGCAACGCTGGCACGGTGCGGCCTCTGCCCGCGAAAATGCCATGTTGACCGGCTTGCCGGCGCCACCGGAATCTGCAAAACCGGTCCTCATGCAATGGTCTCCTCCTTTCACGCCCATTTTGGCGAAGAAACGCCCCTTGTCGGAATGAACGGGTCCGGCACGATTTTTTTTACCTATTGCAACCTCATGTGCAGTTTTTGCCAGAATTTTGACATCAGCCATCAGGGTGCAGGCCGCGACGTGTCAGATGACGAACTGGCAGCCATGATGCTGTCACTCCAGGATCAGGGCTGCCATAATATCAATCTTGTCACGCCTTCTCATGTGGTTCCGCAAATTCTTTCCGCCCTTGAAATTGCCGCACGCAAAGGATTACATATTCCCATCATCTATAATTCCGGCGGTTATGATGATATTGATACCGTAAAACTGCTTGACGGTGTGATCGATATTTATATGCCGGATTTTAAATTCTGGGACCCGAAGATTGCAGAAATCACCTGCAATGCCCCGGACTATCCTGAAATTGCAAAAAAGGCCTTACGGGAAATGCACCGGCAGGTGGGTGATCTGATTATTGACAGCACCGGCATTGTCCGCCGGGGGCTGCTGGTCCGGCACCTGGTGCTGCCGGATGAGCTTGCCGGAACCCGGGATATTGTAAAATTTATCCGCCGCACGCTTTCGCCGGACACCTATGTCAACATCATGTCCCAATACCGGCCCTGCGGCAGGGCGCACGAAACACCGGGCCTTGACAGGGCCTTATCAGCCGACGAATACCGGCAGGCATTGCAGATGGCCCGGGACGAGGGCCTGACCCGGCTTGACCGGATCTGTTGAGACATTCACAAAAAAAATAAAACGGAATTCAGATGACCTCGCAAACAGAAATTTACACAGCCGCTCAAAAACAGATCATTGATAAAATCCAGGTCAACATTCCGTTTACCATGCTGATTGAAAAGCAATGGCAGGATCTTTTTTTCAACGCCGGTCTGAATCCTGAAATCGGCCTGGCCGCGGAAGCGCTGGACGCTTTTTCCGTATCTGTTTTCAAAGAGTTTGCCGGCCGGTTTCATGCGGGCAACCGGACCATCACCCTTCACGGCCCCTTTATGGATTTGTCGCCGGGATCACCGGACCCAAAAATACGGGAAATCACCAATGACCGGATGCGACAGCTCGTTGATGCGGTCTCTGTTTTTAAACCCCAAACCGTGGTCTGCCATGCCGGATATGACCATGCCCGATATGATTTTTGCCGGGAACAATGGCTGGAGCACACGGTGGCAGCCTGGCAATGGCTGGGCAGGGAGCTTTACAGCCGGGGCGCCCGCCTGATGCTTGAAAATGTCTATGAACAAACTCCCGAAGAACTTCTGCAGGTGCTGGAACCACTCGATCCGGACCATGTAGGTTACTGCCTGGATGTCGGACATCTCGCGGCTTTTGGAAAATATCCGCTGGACGAATGGCTGGATGCGGCCGGAAAATATATCGGACAACTTCACCTGCACGACAATTTCGGGGACCATGACAGTCACCTGGGGATGGGAAAAGGCGCCATCGATTTTAAGATCCTGTTTAATTATATCCGGCATATGACACCAAAGCCGGTTATCACCCTTGAGCCTCATGAAAAAGAAGATTTTATGGCAAGCCTGTCTTATCTGGAACAATCGGATTTTTTGTCATGGTTTTCATGAAATCCGTTATCCGGCAGATTTGAATATTCCTCTATTTAACAAATAGTTAATAAAATATATGCCCGACTTGCCGCCCGATTTTTCAATATCATCTTGACATACCTGAAATCAATTGATAAAAAAATTGCTTTTAAAGTGAATTCCGTACTTTGGGAATTACAACGGCAACCCGGTCGGTTTCGTTGCATTAATCCTTTATTTTATTGAATATACGGGTGAGAAAAACACCGTTAAATTAGAAACAGAAATTAGGCCACTAAACCAATCTACAAGAGGAGAAAATTATGATTAAACCACTTGGCTCAGACAAATTAATGCCACTGTACGTAGAAGACGACGCAAAACGCGCCGAATTGCAAAAAGAAGCTGAAGGCCTGCCTTCAATCGTTATCAGTTCGGCAGCTGCCGGAAATGCGGTCATGCTGGCCGGCGGTTATTTTACCCCGCTGACAGGCTTCATGAATGTTGCTGATTCCATGGGCGTTGCCCAGAACATGAAAACCACCTCCGGTCAATTCTGGCCGACCCCGGTACTCAACGTTGTTGAAGATGCTTCCGCCATCAAAGATGCCAAAAGAATCGCCCTTCTGGATCCGAACGTCGAAGGCAATCCCGTTCTTGCCATCCAGGATGTCGAAGCCATTGAAGAGTTCACTGACGAACAGATGGCCACCATGACCAAAGAAATTTACGGCACGGATGATCCGGAGCATATCGGCGTTGCCACATTTAATGCAGTCGGCAAAACCTGCATCTCCGGCCCGATTCAGGTACTTAACTTTTCTTACTTTCCCAAAGATTTCCCCGGCACTTTCAAAACCGCTGTTGAAATCCGCAATGAAATCAGCGAACGCGGCTGGGAAAAAGTGGTTGCATTCCAGACCCGTAACCCCATGCATCTTGCCCATGAAGAACTCTGCCGCATGGCGTATGAAGACGAAAAAGCCGACGGCATCCTCATTCACATGCTGCTGGGAAAACTGAAAAAAGGCGACATTCCGGCTGACGTCCGTGATAACTGTATCCGTAAAATGGTTGAAACTTATTTTCCGCCCAATACCGTTATGGTTACCGGTTACGGATTTGACATGCTGTATGCCGGTCCCCGTGAAGCGGTTCTGCATGCCTGCTTCCGACAGAACTGCGGTTGCACACACTTAATCGTGGGTCGTGACCATGCCGGCGTCGGCGACTATTACGGTCCGTTTGATGCACAGACCATTTTCGACAACATCTCCAAAGACGACCTGCAGATTGACATCTACCGAGCAGACCATACCGCTTTTTCAAAGAAACTGGGTAAAGTGGTCATGATGAGCCGGGTTGAAGATCACACCAAAGACGACTTTGTACTGCTTTCCGGAACAAAAGTTCGTGAAATGCTGGGCCAGGGAATCAAACCGCCCAAAGAATTCTCACGCCCGGAAGTTGCAGACATCCTGATCGCCTACTACCAGTCTCTGTAATATGGCAGGTATTATGTAATAGCCCGTCAGTTCAGCGTTTTTGCAACTGATTAAATTTAGCCCGCTCTTTTGAAAAAAAGAGCGGGCTATTTTTTTTTGTAAACGTTTCCATCCTTTCACCCGCATCCTCACCACCATCCGGATAAACGTCCGTCCTCTTATTTAAGGATGCGGGAAATATACGGTTCAAAGCCCATTGCATCCATTGCTTTCCCCGTGTATTATATTTATTTCAGGCATCCGGAAAACCAGAAAAAAGGAGGCACGTGACATGTTTAAAGAATTTAAAGAATTTGCCATGCGGGGGAATGTGGTGGATATGGCGGTGGGGATCATTGTCGGCGGCGCTTTCGGCACCATTGCCAAAAGCCTGGTCAACGATGTGCTGATGCCGCCCATCGGGCTTTTGATCGGCGGCGTTGATTTCACGGACTTCTTTGCAGTGCTGAAAAAAGGGGCATCCCCCGGCCCCTATGAGACACTGGCGGACGCCCAGGCCGTCGGAGCGGTAACCATCAACTACGGAATGTTTATCAACAGCGTCATTACCTTTGCCATTGTGGCATTTGCCGTGTTTCTGCTGGTCAAATCAATTAACCGGCTGCACCACAAGGAAGACGCAAAACCGGCCCCTGACACCAAAGACTGTATTTACTGTTTCTCTAAAGTTCCGATCAAAGCAACCCGCTGTCCGCAATGCACCTCCGAACTGCCTGCAGGCGGGTAATGAAAAAATATTTTTATCTGATTCATTTGCAGTATCTGGGGTTTCGATACCATGGATGGCAGAAACAGCCGGACGTCAAGACCGTTGAGTCAATGATTGCCAAAACCCTTGAATTTATATTAGGCCCGGTGCCGTTTAAAATTTTGGGTGCCAGCCGAACCGATTCAAAAGTGTCGGCCAATCACAGCGCTTTTGAACTTTTTGTGAACAGACCACTGGCCCCGGATCAGCTGCTCACTGATCTTAACCTGAATTTGCCAAACGATATCCGAATATTGGAAATTGAAGAAAAAGATCAGCATTTCAGCATTATCAATGCCCCGCGGATCAAGGAATACATCTATCTGTTTGCTTTTGGTGAAAAATTTCATCCCTTTTGCGCGCCGCTCATGAGTTCATTTCAGGGGCAACTGGATATTGATTTGATGAAACAAGGGGCATTGCTGTTTCAGGGAACCCATAATTTTATTCAATACTGCACCCAGCCCAAACCCGGGACGGTTGTTGAAAGAGAAGTTCTGGCGAGCAAAATTGAAGAAAACAGGAAATATCAGGCCAGTTTTTTCCCGGAAAAAAGCTATGCGTATACTGTCCGGGCCAAGGGCTTTTTGCGGTACCAGATCCGGTTAATGATGGGTCAGCTGCTCCGCCTGGGGCGTGGTGAAATCAGCTTAAATGATATCCGGCAATCACTGAACGGAAAAAATCATCAGCCGCTGAAATATATTGCCCCATCTTCCGGTCTGATATTAAATAAAATGGAATTTAAATGATGGCAAGCAATTTGACCCCCTCCCAATGGCATTCAGAAATGGTAACCGTTCACGGGGTCAAACTTTTTAATTTTTCGTAAATCACTGACTTATAAGCGCTTGCAGGGTGCCGCAGATGCGAGGCTCCGGGTACGAAGACGTACTCGTCGTACTTCAAGTACCCGGGAACAAAGCAGATGCGGTGCCCTGTGAACGCTTACCAAAAAATGTATTGAGAAAATGGTTAAGAATTGAAACAATAAATTAAAATTTTTTATTCACTTCTAAGCAAATCAGAGGTCACCCATGAAAAAGCGTGCTTATATTACCGGCGTTTTAATATGTTTATGCATCTGTCTGTTTTCGGCCCACCCATTATACGCAGATGATGCAGCCGGCCTGTCTGACGGGCAGTCTATCTATCTGCCCGTTTATTCACACATATACAGCGGCAACCGCGAAAGACCGTATCAACTTGCGGTAACCGCCAGCATTCGAAACACAGATCCGGTGCATTCCATAAAAATCACCGCCATCGACTACCATGCAACCCAGGGCAAACTCCTAAAAAAATATCTAACAACGCCTCTGATTATAGAGCCCCTGGAATCGTTACGCTATGTCATTCCGGAAAAGGACGAAAGCGGCGGCTCGGGTGCCAATTTCATTGTCAAATGGGAATCTGAAAAACCGGTGAATCCGCCCATTATTGAATCCATAATGATCAGCACCGAATCTCAGCAAGGAATATCTTTTACCTCCCGGGGCCGGGAAATCATTGAAACTGAGTAGAAGCGGGATGAATATTTAGAAACAATCAACAGATTATTGCCGCAATTATCCGCTGACGCAAAGCCGTTGCTCAGAGCCGATCTGGAACAAATCATCAAATCGCCTGCCACGACCCTTCTCTTTGCGGCAAACAACCATCAATATTTAGGGACTTTGACGTTGGTTTTTTTTCAAACGCCTATCGGGAGCCGTGCCAGAATTGAAGACTTTATTGTTGAACGGGATGTCAGGAGGCAGGGCATTGGAAAACAGCTGATCGATTACGCCATCCGGCATGCAAGGCAATCCGGCGCAAAAACAATTGATTTAACGTCCCACCCGTCCAGACGCGCTGCCAATACGCTTTACCAAAAGACAGGCTTTAAAATCAAAAAAACAAATGTTTATCATTATCAACTGGGCTATTTCTGAAAATAGCTGTTACCACAAGATATTGAAAATTTATGATATGAAAAAAACGTGATCGGTACGTAAAGTTATCGACATGGCGCACTCTTGAAAATTTTTGGAATACTGTCGGTTCTACCTCTATGCCGCTTTCTCTTTCTTAAAA
>JAABSL010000340.1 GCA_011390415.1 Desulfobacteraceae bacterium | reverse complement strand
TTTCATCCTATTTCCAGACCACCCGGCGAAACGAAATTTTTGTAGGAACAATAGCGGACTTTATCCGAAGCAAAAATTTCGGCGCTGTTAAAATTCTCAAATTTTACCGGCAATGGTATGAACAGCAAAATATTCCCGATGACTTTTTATTCATTCGATACGAGGACCTGCACGAACATCCGGAAGCTGTTTTAAAAAAGGTGGTGGTTTTTTTAGGCGCCACTGACGTCAGTCAAACCGCGATGCGCTCAGCGATTGAATTCTGCCATTTTAAAAATCTGAAAAAGATTGAAACACAGAGAAAATTCAATAGCGGAATTTTGTCAGCAGCTGATAAAAATGACCCCGACAGTTTCAAAATGCGCAAAGGGCTGGTCGGTAATTACAGAACCTACTTATCAGATGACGACATTGAATATATTCATGCCCGGCTGAATCAATACAGCTGCGGGTTTACTCACACTGCCGGAACTGACGGTTTATAATGGAAATCACCGTGCCCAATTCCATCATGGGAAATGCCAGGATTACCAATGAAGCCGGCGGCCCCCATGAAAAATACCGGATCCGGGTAAAGGTGGGGGTGGCCTACGGATCGGACATCGACAAGGTCCACCAGGTGCTGAAGGAAGTGGCGGAAAGCCACCCGGATGTGTGTCTTGCGCCTGAACCCCGGGTGCGGTTCCGCGCGTTCGGGGATTCCAGCCTGGATCACGAACTGCTGTGCTGGGTGGACCGGCCGGTGCTTCGCGGCAGGGTTCTGCACAGCCTTAACACGCACGTTTACAAACGATTTATAGCAGAAAACATTGAAATTCCGTTTCCCCAGCGGGATGTGCACGTCCGGTCCGGGAGCCTTTAATCCGGCTGTTGAACCTGTTCACAACCATAGCTGCACCAGAAAAACAAATAGACGATTTGACAATGAATAAATTATTAACAGTTTCCGTCACGCCGGAAAGAACCCTTCTTCCCGAGTGGACGGACGCTGATGAAAAAATTTCTGAAAAAACCGCCGGCATTCAAAACGATATTTATGAAACATACACGCGGGATGCCGGCTCATGGCTTTTCTATCTCGGATTTTCCGCTCAGAACACTGAACTTTCTGCTTCAATCAATTATTTCATTCAATTTTCAGGGCTGTTTATTCAAAAACTCAGCCGGATTCCGGATCTTGAAACACTGCGGCACGCGGTTCAGGTTACGATTTCCGAAGACGAGCTGGCACGGATAGTTGAAAGTGCGCCGATGATCACCGGTGCCGAGTATATCGATGCGAACATGATGGCGGGTCTGTGGAAAGAACTCGGACAGACATTTTCAGCGCTGATTCAAAAACACAAAAAAAATGTGGAATCTTTTTTCACCGCTTTGAGCCCGGATGTTCACCTTGCCGGACGGGTTTTTTTTCATCTGGTGGAGAATAAAAACGGAGCGCTTCCGTTTGCGTTTATGGCCACGTATTCTACCGGCATGGGGCGAAACGGAAAACCCAATCATCTGCCGCTAAAAAATGCCCTGAATGAATACGACGGCAATGATGCCAAATTGCTGGAACTGCTTTCAACCGTTTATAAATCCGCTGAAAAAAGTGAAATCGTCCGGGATTTAATTGATACCGGCGAACTGTTTCATCCCCTGGCGTGGGACAGCACCGAAGCGTATGCTTTTTTAAAGGAAATTCCGTTTTATGAAGAATCCGGCATATTGTGCCGGATTCCGGACTGGTGGAAACAACGGTCGGCCGGACCGTCACTGGATTTGTCCATTGGCGATGCAAAACCTTCGTTTGTGGGGCTGGACGCCATTGTGGATTTCAATCCGAGGATTCTCTTCGGTGATACCGAAATTTCGGAAGAAGAAGCCAGGCAAATGCTGGAAACCTCTGAAGGTCTGGCTTTTATCAAAAACAAATGGGTTCCGGTGGATCATGAAAAATTAAAGCAGGTCATCGCAGCCTATGACCAGGTACGGGAAATGGCGGACGACGGCTTCAGCCTGCGGGATGCCATGCGCCTGCAACTGAATCCGGAAAAAGCCATCAAAAATCTTCAGGGAGATGCGGATATTTCCGTTTCAAACGGCGAGTGGCTGACGTCCGTGATTGAAAAACTCCAAAATCCCGACCGGGTCGATTCCGTAAAAACCGGCCGGGGGTTTACCGCCAGGCTGCGAGAGTACCAGCAAAAAGGGTTAAACTGGCTGTATTTTCTGGACTCACTGAATCTCGGGGCCTGCCTGGCCGATGATATGGGGCTTGGCAAAACAGTTCAGGTCCTTGCCTTTTTAAGTACATTGAAAAAAAAGGAAAATACCCGTGCCAGCCTGCTGATCATCCCGGCTTCCCTGATTGCCAACTGGATCAGTGAAATAGATAGATTTTTCCCGGACATCCGATTTGTAACCGCCCACCCTCAATATGCCGGCGCGGACAATCCTGTTGAAAAAATTTCCCAAAAACTTAACCGGGAACGCAACCGGCCGGATCTTGTGATCACCACCTATGCGCTTTCCCAGAAGTATGCGTGGCTGGCGGATTACCAGTGGAATTACGTGATACTTGATGAGGCGCAGGCCATTAAAAATCCGGGCACCAAACAGACCCGGGCTGTCAAAAAACTTACATCCCGCAACCGGATCATCATGACCGGCACCCCGGTTGAAAACAGAATTTCCGATTTATGGTCCCTTTTTGACTTTTTAAACCCCGGACTTCTTGGAAATATAAAGGAGTTTAAGCAATTTGCAAAACAGCTGAAAACCAATCCAAAAGGGTATGCCCGATTGCGCAGACTGGTCTCTCCCTATGTTTTACGGCGCCTGAAAACCGATAAGACCGTTATTTCGGATCTGCCGGATAAGGTTGAGATGAAAACATATGCCGGGTTAAGTCAAAAGCAGGTCGTGCTGTACAAAAAAGCGGTTGCGGATCTTGAAAAATTTATTGAAACCACTGACGGCATTCAGCGAAAGGGAGTGGTCCTGTCTTCTTTGATGAAATTTAAACAGCTGTGCAATCACCCGGATCAATTTACCGGCAGCGGGCCGTTTAACGAAAAAGACAGCGGAAAATTCGGCAGACTGAAAGAAATTTGCGAAACCATTTATGAAAAACGGGAACGGGTTCTTGTTTTTACACAGTTCAGGGAGATGTGCGAACCGCTCAATTATTTTCTGGAAACCATTTTCAACCGGCCCGGACTGGTGTTTCACGGCAGCGTGGCGGTGGGTAAGCGGAAAAAGATTATTGATCAGTTTCAAAGTGACGTCTATTATCCGTTTATGATTTTATCCTTAAAAGCCGGCGGCGTCGGCCTGAACCTGACCCGGGCCAACCATGTGATTCATTTTGACCGGTGGTGGAATCCGGCGGTTGAGAATCAGGCCACGGACAGGGCGTTTCGGATCGGCCAGCAAAAAAACGTGGTGGTGCATAAATTTGTTACCAAAGGAACGATCGAAGAAAAAATAGATCAGATGCTGGAAGACAAAAAACAGCTGTCCGACCAGGTCATCGCGGCATCCGGCGAGTCGATGATTACGGAAATGGATAACCGGGAGTTGATCAAGTTGTTTAAATTATCATTATAAGGGCCCTGAAGTCCGGACCTGGATCGACCAGCACCGTAGGTCAGGGTGTCCCGTCTGTTCGGGACTCCCTGACATTTCTTTTGTGGGGCTGAAATCGGAGTATGGGTTTTTGAGTTGTCAGTCAGGGAATGCTTCTCGTCCCCTGACCGATTACCTGTCGGAAATATCGATGGAAATGAAATATGATGGCTTGTTTCGGATATGCGACAAAGATCAAACGTCAGGGAACGTTTCGCATACCCTGACCTACGGGCGAACCCGGACCTGAATTGACCAGCACCGTAGGTCAGGGTGTCCCGTCTGTTTGGGACTCCCTGACGTTGTCTTTATTTAGCTCAGGCGAAAACAAGTAGCAAGAGATAAGGAAAAACAATCAATGAGCTTTTACGGATTTCCCAAATATGTATCGGTGGCAGAGAAAAAAGCCAAGGCTGAAAAGAAGCTCCGGCAGTTAAGAAAGAAAAATCCGGATATCGCTCCGATCACCATCCAGGGGCACGCACTGGCAAAAACATGGTGGGGAAATGCCTGGAACAAAAATCTGGAAAAATATGCGGATTACAGCAACCGGATCGGCAGGGGCAGGAGCTATGTCCGTCATAGCGCTGTTCTGGATTTACAGATCACTCCCGGCAAAGTCACGGCCCTGGTCCAGGGTTCAGCTGCAAAGCCCTATTCCGTTTCCGTGGTGATTAAAGCGATGCCGAAAAAGAACTGGGATAAAATCAAAAAGGCATGCGCCGGTGAGATGGAGAGCATGCAGCAGCTGATTGCCGGAAAATTTCCCAAAGAACTGGCAGCGATATTTACTGAAAAAGGGAGCGGATTGTTCCCCGGCCCCGATGAAATTAATTTTGAATGCAGCTGTCCGGACTGGGCCTATATGTGCAAGCATGTTGCCGCAACCCTTTATGGTATCGGCGCACGGCTTGATGATGATCCGCACCTGTTTTTTCTTTTAAGAAAAGTGAATATGAAGGATCTGGTTTCCGAAACAATCCGGGAAAGCAAAAAAGCGCTTCTTTCAAAAGCGAAAAAGAAAACATCCCGGGTTATTGAAGATAATGATGCTCTGTCTGATATTTTCGGGATCGACCTGGGCGATGAGGAAAAACCAACATCTCCGGAAAAAAAGCCGGCACTCAAAATTAAAAAAGTGAAAAAGGCAGCCGTTTCAAAACCGCTGAAGGCAAAAACGGCAAAACCCGCAACCCCGACAAAAATTGCAAAAACGGCAAAAAAATCAAAAACGGCAGCAAAACGCGAATCAAAAAAACCGACTGCTGCCGGGGTGGTCGAACAGATCATCAAAAAACATCAAAAAAGCATCCGGTTTGGGGAAATAACCGCTGCGTCCGGGTTTGACGATCAGAAAGTGAGAAATATTATTTACCGCCTGAAAAAA
The DNA here is from genome assembly GCA_011390415.1 of Desulfobacteraceae bacterium. GTDB lineage: Bacteria > Desulfobacterota > Desulfobacteria > Desulfobacterales > Desulfosalsimonadaceae > SURF-3. Next base: position 6,475 of record JAABSL010000340.1, on the reverse strand, counting down.
CAGGGCAAAATCAGTATCATTGTCCCGGGAGTCTACCAATCGGTGGATTCCTGAAGAAAGAAGGTGGAAGGTTTAAGGTTTAAGGTTTAAGGTATAAGGCTGAAGGTCGAAGGTGGATGGTATAAGGCTGAAGGGCGGTTGGAATGGGTCGATTTTGGTATGAAGAGGTGAAAGGTTGAAGGTATAGGGTTTAAGGGCGGTTGGAATGGGTCAGTTTGGCTGGATTCCGGGCAGGCCGGCAATGACGAGACGAATGCCATTCATAGGCGGATTCAATTTATGGGCGAATGCCATTCGCCCGTACGGTAAAATCTTCATTGACAGAAACGAAGATCAAGCCCCGCATTAATGAACGATAAATTTTTAAATGATGCATAAAATACACTCTACTTCAGCAAGGTGGATAACCGGATTAAATTTTTTATAAATAACTGAAATAACAGTAAATAAAATTTGAATTTTTTTTCTTGTACGGATTGACAACCCCTGATTTATTTTTACTTTAGTTTTAGGTTCCTGTGGAGGTTTGCAGGTTTGCACAATGGGTTTATCAGCAAATCTGGTTGTATTTTTAGATATTTTTATTTTGTCGCGTTTTCACCCCGGAAATCGGCACCTCACCTTACGCGTGATGCTTTCCGTTGCCGTTGAGCCTCCCGGCCAATGCGGTTTGTTTCTTTTTACCGCATTAATACATAAGAAAGGGGGTGAAAAAAATGCGAGAAGCACTTTTCATTATTTGCCTGGCACTTCTTTTTGCGGGAACGGCAACTGCAGGGAGTGTGCAGCTCCTCAGTCATCAGATAGAATGCATCAGCGCGAATCAGGATTATGCTACTTTCCAATGGCATGCGGATATAAAAAACTGCGCCTTTTGTCCTAAAAAAGCCAAGCTTCGAATTGATCTTTATGATGAAAACGGCAACGTAATTGGTTCCGTGGTGAAACCGGTATACCTGCAGGGGAATAAAGTAAAGCAAATATCCGGAAATAGCGTCCTGCAACTGGATGCCGGCCATTTCCGGGATGCCCAGGCAAAAATTATACATGTTCAGCCTTACGGCAGATAAATGATCGGGCAACCATCTTTCTGAGGGCGCAGTGATCGCAAGGACAGCGTACAAGACGGCAACCTTTTAAAATTTTATTGTTTTAAAAGGTTGCCAAAAATTTGCCTTTGCCCGCAGGGCAATGGCGAAAAGTCCGCTTGGGGTCGTTTTCCATCACGTATTTCATTAGCGAAGCAGCCTGAGGTAAAAAAACCCGGAAAAGAAATAATAAACTTAATTGATAAAAGAACGAGACGCGACAAAAAGAAAGAGACACAGTTAAATTAACAGACCTGATGGCGGTGGACCGCATCCGCGAGAATAATTTCTCTATCCACAATGATTAATTGAAGCGTAATTCGATATGAAATATTTATCGAAACAGATGAAAGCTCTTTCAGCCGGCCTTCTATCGCATGCAGCCGCAAAGATTAATGATAATGAGAATATTTTTCCTTGTTCGCAACGGTCGACTGAGATTTGCGAGTGACCGGCAGCCGGCTAAGCGCTCTTCAGGTATTCGACGCAGTTTCGGGAGTTGGTTTTCGCCATGTACAGGGCCTGGTCGGCTGCTTTGAGCAGACGGCTTACGGATAAACTTCTGGCCGGTTTTATCGCGGCCATACCCACGCTGATTGTCACATAATCCGCCGCAGATGAATGAAAATGGGGAATTGCCAGTGATATGACATTTTTCCGCATTTCTTCGGCAATTTTCTTTGCGCCGTCAATGTCGGTCAGCGGCAGGGCGCAGATGAATTCATCACCCCCGTACCGGGCCAGCATGTCATTGGGGCGCTTCACGGATCTGGAAAGCGTTTCTGCCACTTGTTTCAGGCATTCATCTCCCTTTCCATGGCCGTAGTTGTCGTTGAATTCCTTGAAATGATCGATGTCGATCATCAGCACGGACACCACGGAATTGCTGCGAAGCATGCTTTGCCATTGTTTTTCAAGATATCCGTCAAAATGGCGCCGGTTCGGGATTCCGGTCAGGCTGTCTATCTTTGCAATATTGTCTAAAAGGTCGCGCTGGTCCCTGATTTTGATATTGGCGGAAGCCAGTTTCCGGTACTGCTGCTCTAAAGTTTCCCTGGTTTTATTAAGATCCCGGGCCAGGGCATAAGCCAGGAAAGCGACGATCTGAGGGTATAAAATCAATGCCGGGATGCATGATAAAATGATGTAATATTCTGTATGAAAGATGACTTGCGTACCGGTTAACGGTATCATAACGAGGATTCCGAACAAAAAACTCACGACCCCTTTTAAAAAGAACCTCACCCCGCTGAATCCGATATTATTCATGCTGAACATGGCAAACAGCGTAATGCCGGGCAACAGGTTAAAAGACATCATTGGCAGCAGAACCGCGCCAAGAAATGTCTCGATAATGCAATTTCTCTTCTCGGCATTGTTTATGTCCCTGCTGTGAATTGACATAAAATACGCGATATGGGGCCACATAAAACAGCCGATGACTGCATAAAGCCAGTAAGCCACCGGAACTTCAAGGTGATAGAACGTCGTGCTTATGGCTAAAAATCCGCATATGCACCCGATGATTCTGAGCATATAGAATCGCCGGGACTGGCTCTCCCGGATTTTTGACCGGACGTCTGATACTTTTTTGTCTATGCTTTTCATAGAAAACAATTAAATTTCAATTTAAAATTAGAAACTTACGCAGGAACAGGAGCAGGATTAGAATTAGCAGGCAGAGAGAAAGAAAATCAACTTGCGGGGTTAGTATAATATTGTCAGTGTCAGGTCAATATAAAAATCCGGTTATCCGATTCGATTAAATTGATGCCATAACCTTTGAAACAGTGGCTGTCATTACGAGGAGTGAGGAACGAACGACGAAGTAATCCCCTGTCGATTAGGAGATTGCGTCGGTCGTTCCTCCCTCGCAATGACAGAAAAAGTCAACATCCGTATAGCAGCAGGCCAACTTGATCCAACCGGATAAGGAAACAAAAAAATCTAACCGGACTTGAGCACAAACCCGAGCCAGGGATCTTTGGAATTTAAGACGGATTTTGTATTGGTCGTTTTAAGCACTCTGAAGTTCAACCGGCTGAAAATTTCCGCAAGATCACGCTCCTGCCACAGGTAAAAAATTCTGCCGAACGCATCGGTTCTGGTGCCCTTCCCCTGTTTTAGTGAAATATAAAAGATGCCGCCGGGCTCCAGGGCTTTTCTGATGTGTTGAATGACAGGCGCCAGCCGGTCATGGGGAATGTGAACCAGGGAACCGGAGGCCAGGATCGCGTCATAGGAGAAAGGCGAAAAATCATACGTTTCAAAGTCGCCGGCAATGACTTCGCATCGGGAATGGCGCGCGGCAAGCCGGACCAGATCCGGGGAATGATCAAACCCGGTGACATAAAACCCCTGATTTTTCAGCCACAGCAGGTCCCGGCCCGACCCGCAGCCGATGTCGAGGATGGACACGTTTTGCGGCAGGGCTTTGACAAACGGCAGCAGAAACGATGACGGATCAATGGAAACCGTTCGCTTGAAATACAATTCATAGTGGTTTTGATAAAAGTCTGTCACGGGCGATGGTTTTTCAGCAGTCATATGATATTAATTCACCCATCCCAGCACCAGCGCGCGCTGCCTGAACGCGGCCCTGTGGAAAAAAGCCCAGGCAGAGGTTTCAAATCCCTTTTTGCCGGTCAGGCGGATGGCATGGCTCCGGAAATCGGACCGGGACATGTCGTCCCATTTCACATTGCCCTTAACCGCCCGTCTGCGCCACAGATGCTTGTCGTATTGCGGCGCACCGGTGTAATCCTGCCACCGGGTGCAGCGTTTTTCCAGGCTGCCGGGTCTGGCAAAAAGAGCGGCCATGGTTTTGCAATCTTCCGGAAAATCGCGGTCCAGTTTCCGGTTCAGGTCAATGGGCCTGCCGGTTCGGGCGGCGGACAAAAACTGATAAATCAGGTCAGCGCCTTTGAGGCACCATTCCGTGTTGTTCCGGGGAATGGGGTTTGCGTTGTTGTCCTCATATTTCCAGACACGCCATGGCTGGTCCGGAAACTTGAAGGCTTCCATGTGGCCGATGCGGGGAACAAAAAGGTCCGCATGGGTTTCAAAAAACCGGTGATCCCATTTTTCGTTATCTTTGAACCAGATGGCGCCCACATTGTTTTCATCATGTTCTCTTCCGGAAAACCCGAAATGGGAAAAAGAGTCTGCCACGGCATGCAGGGCCATGCCCAGGCGGATGAGCCGAAACCGTTTGTCTTTTTCGGTCAGCGCATCATCCACCAGCCGGGACGCAAGTTCGCTCTTTTCGCCGGTGGCCGGCCGGGTGATGTAGAAAAATTTAAACGGTGACTCCCAGCGGATCGTTTGCGGCAGGAAGTGAAACGGCAGGTAGATTTTTTTCTGCACGTTCCAGGAAAAGCCTTCCAGGTTGTAGTGGGCGGTCCGGGCGGTGTCAAAATACTGGTCTTCAAACGGGCGGACCGGTTCGCTTTCGGTTGAATTGTCAACATACTGGGATGCATAGGCAATGGTATTGGCGTCGGATTTTGAAAAACCGGCAAGAGCGGCCAGCCGGCAGACGGCGTAGTAGTGAAAGTCCAGTTCCAATCCTTTTTACCCCGCTGTTTCAGGTTGTTGAAAAGAAGACTTGAAGTCCTTGTCTTCATACAGGCAGAGTCCTTGTACTATAATTTTTTGCGAAGAGAAAGGGAAAAAAGTTAAGAGGTGGAAGGTCGAAGGGGGAAGGTATAAGGTCGAAGGTTTAAGAAATAAGGAACAAGATCAGAACCGGCGTCCAAATTCCGGATAATCCGGGTTAATCATATTATTCAGCCGCGATTTCATAAACAGACACAAAAGGGGAAGTGGCGATATCCAGGACGAACACACCGCCGGTGGCACCGAGCAGAACAGCACCGCCGGCTGCGGACGAGGTATAGCCATAAACCGTAACCCCGGTCAGGAGGGTATATTTTCCCGCATATTTAAGTGGTTTGACAAATGGCGAACCAGACAGGACAAGAGCCCCGGCGCCGGTCCGCGCAACCGGCTCGAAGGGCAGAATCACGGCATACCAGGCAATCTTTAGGGTGTTCACCACCGTTTTTCCGACAATGCGTGCCGGGGTCAGCAGACCGCAATTCGCAATTTCCCTGAACGGATCCGCGGCCAAATCCCCGACACTTGTGACAAGGCCGGATGCATTTTTGGAAAAGGATGATCCGGATTTTTTGAGTTGTTCGTTGAAAAATGTCGACCCGCTGCTGACATCGTCTTTAATTGTCGATCCGATGTCCCCCTGCCATATACGTTTAATGGCGGTTGTTGTGGGCGTTGTCCCGATAACCAGAAACAGGGATGTATCTTTGTATTTGCCGTGTGTAAAGGTTTCGCTCGTTCTGGCCCACCCGGTCCGGGTCCCGAGAAAAATCCGGGTGTCGGCAAAACCTGCGGAAGGTAAAAGAAAACAGATTATTATCAGCACTGCCGCTATTCTGGCCATACCGCACCTCCTGTAAAGACGAGGCCGTCGTAAACCGCCGCAAAGGGAAGCGCCCAGCCAGTGGTGACCACTGAGACGACAGTTGATCCGACAGTTCCGAGGACGAAAACAACAGGGGCTCCGGCGGTTTTCAGTGTACCCCCGACCGGATAGCGCAGCAGGTAATAAACCGTTTCCCCGCCGGCCTGGAGAATCTTGTAAACCGCTTCCCCGGAATTAAGGATCGCCAGAGCCCACACCACCCGGGAGGTGCCTTTGAGGCCATAGTAACCGGTCTGCAATAGGCCCCAGTTTCCTTCAGCCGCGTAAACACGACCGGCATCGGCAAAATCATTGGCCGACAGCCTGGCAAACCGCCAGTTGTCACCGACCATGATTTTATATTCCATGTAATTCCGGATAAGGCCGGAATCATAAATGGTTTTACAGGTATCCGGAAACCGGATCACGGTATCCTGAAAATTATTTCCGGCACTGACGAGAAGATCCCGGGAAAAGTTTGTTGTACTTTTAATGCCCGGAGAAATGCGGGTGTTCACATCCTTATAAATCAGCCGGCCGTCCATAAAGGTGGTTGCGGTTGCCCGCCATATGGGCAGGAAGGCAGATTTTTCCAATTTTTCCGGTTTTTCAGGGAGCGCTGTTTTTTGGATTGCCGCCGAATTGCAGGAAGGTAAAGACATATCTGCGGCAAGGCCCGGAGCCGGACCTGAGATCAGAATGAACAGGAAGATGAGCAGGAGTCTGAAGATCATTTTTCAAAAGATGTAAGTATTAGAAACAAGAAGACGAATTTACGGACAAATACCCTGAAAAAGGGCTTAAAGCAACTGTTTTTATCTATTTTGGATTTCGTCGATCCGGCGCACCACCTCGGGCAGGATCTCCCCTGCCCTGCCCGTAATCAGCAGGTCGCAAACCGAAT
>JAABSL010000339.1 GCA_011390415.1 Desulfobacteraceae bacterium | reverse complement strand
TATTGAAAATATAGGAAAATATGTGCAACCCGCTTTACAAGATTTCATTAGATGTGCATTCCCTCAACCAATCACCCGCACCCCGTACATTCAAGTTCTTCCGCCGTCAGGATCTGAACCGGCTGAGACTGGTCCCGATAAACCGTAACGCCCTTTACATTTGACCGGGCCGCCATCATAAACAGAGACCGGATATCTTCTGCGGTTGCATCGGCCGGAAAATTCACGGTTTTTGATACGGCACTGTCCGTATGCTCCTGAAACGCCTCCTGGATTCTGAGGTGCCACTCGGGCTTTATCTGCCATGCGGTCTGAAAAACCGAGTCCGGCATTTCCCGTCCTTCGGCCATGTATTGCTGATAGACCGGATGCACCTCTTCTCTGACCGTATCCATGACCCGGCGTTTTAAGCGAAACGCAAAGACCGGTTCAATCCCGCTGCTGCATCCTGCGATCAGGCTGATCGTGCCTGTGGGGGCAATGGTCGTCAAAGATGCATTTCTCCGCCGTCGCACCCCTCTTGCCGGAAATACGCTTTGTCCGAACCCCGGAAAATTGCCTCTTTTTTCCGCCAGTCGGGCCGATGCATCGGCGGCAAACACCTGGATATGCGACATAATATTGTTGGCCAGCCGCACCGCCCGGCTGCTTTGATACGGAATGCCCAGCAGAATGAGGGCATCGGCAAACCCCATGACGCCGATCCCGATTTTGCGGTTGATCCGGCTCCATTCTTCGATCTGGTGCAACGGATACCGGTTGATTTCGATCACATTATCCAGAAAATGAACCGCCAGGTGAATCAGTTTCTCCAGCTTCAGATAATTGATGCCATCGGAATCCAAAATGCTGGTCAGATTAACCGACCCCAAAGTGCAGCACTCATAGGACAGCAGGGGCTGCTCGCCGCAGGGGTTGGTGGCCTCGATTTTTCCCAGCCCCGGCGTCGGATTGGCCCGGTTGATCCGGTCAATAAAAAGGATTCCCGGGTCACCGCATTTCCAGGCACTTTGGGCGATTCGGTCGAAAATTTCCCGGGCTGGTTTTTTTCCCACCACCCCCCGGCTCCGGGAATGAATCAACGGATACGGCTCCCCTTTGTTCAGGCACTCCAGAAACTGGTCCGTGACCGCCACCGACAGATTAAAATTTTTGAGCCGGTCGGGCGTGGTTTTCAAATCGATAAACTCCTCGATATCCGGATGATTTACATTCAACACCCCCATGTTGGCACCCGGACGCACCCGGTTTCGGTCAATAATATAGGTTGCGGAATCAAACAGTTCGATGAACGTCCGGGGACCGCCCGAGATGCCGTATGCCGGCAGGATACTGTCCCCCCGGGGCCGGATGTTGCTGAATGAAAAGCCGGTGCCGCCGCCGGTCTGATGGATCAGCGCGGCATCTTTCAATGTCTGGAAAATGGCTTCCAGGTTGTCCTGGACCGGCAGAACAAAGCAAGCCGCCAGCTGGCCCATGGGCCGGCCCGCATTGATCAGGCAGGGGGTGTTGGGCAGAAAAGAAAACGATGTCATGGCCTCTTCAAATGCGCCGATGGTTTCGTGGGGCGAGGTTCCCGGATCAATCAGGCGGTCGGCCTCTCCCACGGTCCGGGCCACCCGGCCAAACATCTGTTCCGGGGTTTCCACCACTTCGCCCTGTTCATCCCGGGCCAGATACCGTTTTTGTAAAATATCGTGCGCCAGCGGCGACAGATTCATTTTACCCGTTTCCTGAAAATAGGTTTGATTTATGCCGTTTTTTCCCCTGACCCTATCGGAGCGGATACAAAGCCAACCCCCAGGTCCATGATCACCGCTTTTCCCCGGATGGTCAGATCACTGATAAATTCAAACTGATCTTTCGGATAGACCGGATACGCCCGGATGCGATACCGCGTTCCCCAAAGCTGCTCTTTTGCAATCACTCTGACCGGATTTTCAAGCTTCAGAAACGGGCTGGTCAGCGCCACATCCATCAGCGCTTTTCTGACCCGATTGCCGTCATGCCCGGGATGAAGATAAAAATCCGCAACACACTGCAGGTTCCGGGAGCCGTCATTGGCGTTAAAAATCATCCGGTCCCACAGCTTGATATGGGGAATCACCACCACGGTATCATCCGGCGTCACAAGCTCAAGGGTCCGCATATTAATGGACCGGACCTCGCCATACGTGCCGTCGATTTCAACCCAGTCCCCCACCCGGTAGGGTATTTCATAAAGGGTCACCACACCGGCAATCAGACTGCTGACGTAATCCTTAAATGCAAACCCGAGGGCCAGCCCCACAGCCCCCAGCACTGCCACCAGGTTTTCAAAGGTAGGTTCCACCACCCGGGGAATAATCATGACCACCGCCACGACGATAATCAGAATCCGAAGCATCGGGATGGATGCCAGGGCATAGAGCTTGTAGCGGCCGGGCAGTTTTTCCGCCACCCATCGGAAAAATTTTTGGGAAAAAACAATACTGCCGATTGCCGCCGCAAGGATAACAATGACCTGAACCATTGCGGCTTCGTTCAACTCTTTAAACATATTTGAAATGTTGCCTGACTGATTCATAGGGTCATTTAAAATCGTCTGGGAGGAATCCCTCGGTTTTCAAAAACCGCCTGACCACCGGATATCCTTTGGCAGAGACACGCCATTGGTCTTCAGACGATTCGATCAATCCGTTATCCGACAGATCGTACATTGTTTGCCCGAAATTGTGCTGGCGCAGGGGCAGCAATTTTGACAGCGTATCCATATCCAGGGCGTCGTGTAAAAGCAGACTGTGAAGAACAAACGCATGATTGCGCTCCAACTTTTGCGGCAGACCGGATTTCTCAACATTCATCCAGGGCTTGACCCAGACCGTCGAATAGTCGGCAGCCGCTTGTGCGTCACCTTTTTCCAGATCCAGCCCATCCGGTTCCGCCCGGAGGCTCGAACGCCAGTAAGCCAGGGCCACTCCGGGAATGCCGTAACAAAATGCCGCCAGATCTCTTAAAAAGGGACTCTGTTCTTTTTTATTCTCGTCATCTGACGTATCCTTTGGCGGAGCGGACAAGACCTGCCGGCCGTTGTCCGCCTGCCGGAACCGCACCGGTAACCGGTTTTTTCCCGAAGCCAGGGCACTGAGCCATGTTTCGAGTTTTTCCGAATCAAAGGGTTTGGCCACCAATGATACCGGTGCGGAGACACTCAGGGCATGACTGAAAAAAGACCAGGCCCAGCTGCCGCATCCCACAACCCCGAATCCCAGCATACCGGAAAAAAGTCGGCGGAAAAAATTCCGGATCAAATAGAGACCGGTTTCATGCCGCAGCCAGCACTTTTCCAGTTCGGGTAATACCCAGCAGGGGTCATTGTTGTCAAATTGCTCAAACCAGGAATCATCCGATGACAACAAAGCCGACGGCGACGGGGGATCAATAATTCTGAACCCGTGTTCTGCGGCCCAGTATTTCAGGATTTCCCCATTTCCGCTGTGGGGCACATTCAAGATCAGAATAACTTTTTTATGTTGCCCTTCACACCAGGGCATCAGCGCCGGATCAAGACTCAGTGCCTCGGTTTTCAAGTCAACCGGGGGTACCAGGCGGTCCAGCATATAGGTTGAAAGAAACTCCAGAGATTCGGGCTTTAAAAGTTCGTCCATCTTTTCCGATGGGGTCCGATGGTGCAAAAAAGACATCAGCCGAGTTTTAAAGGTCGTCTGAAGAGTGCCGGACGGCAGGCTGAATTCAGCGGTGGGAATCCACTCCCAGGAAAAATTACCGGAAGCATTCTTTTGAGGTTGGGGAGAATTCATTCTTTGCCTTTGGGAAAAATTTGAATTAAAATCCGGATATGCGGATTCGTTTTTGCCAGAATTGCAAGCACCCCGAACATTTCCCCGGAAATTGAAGGAACAAGATATAATAATTCGATATCTTTTTATTTTATACTATCTATAATATATATGAAATTTGAAATCAAGCCTGCTTTCTGTTATTATAAATATTTAAATATGTCATACCGGTTTCAGGATTTTTCATGAAAATTTATTCAGGCATACTATGGATCGCATCCGGCATTCTTTTATTGGCAATGCTGACGACTGCTGCAATGGCCGAACCCGCACCGGCGGGCAATGCTTCAGGAACCGAAAACAAAGAAAGCGCCTCCCCCTCAGCCGACCCCCGGACACTGGATGACATGTTTTCCCTGTACCAGCCGTATCTTAAAAATATTTCCGCCTATGAACCGATCTATTTTCTGGCAGGGGTTGACCCGTCCGAAACCCGGTTTCAGTTCAGTTTCAGGTACCGGTTTTTAAATCCCGGAATAGCCATTGTGGACAAGTACCACTGGATTCAGGGCTTTCATCTGGCCTACACCCAGACCTCCTTCTGGGATCTTGAGGGACGCTCCCAGCCATTTAAAGATTCCAGCTACAAACCGGAAGTGATGTTTTTGACGCCGAACCTCCTGAAAAAAGATTTCGGTTCCGTGCAGCTTTTTTTTCAGACCGGATACCAGCATGAATCCAACGGCCGGGGAGAAGATCTTTCCCGCAGCACCAACTATCTGTATTGCGAACCGATTTTTATTTTTCACAGTAAAAAAAGCAATTTTGGCTTCCAGATTGCCCCCAGGATCTGGACGTATATTGGCAATGACGATGATACCAATCCGGATTTAAAAAATTACAGAGGATATGTTGACCTTGAGATAAAAGCCGGCAAGGCGGACAACCTGGTGGTTGAATTTCATTTTCGACCCGCCCGGGAGGGAAATTCCGTTCGGCTGGACATCACCTATCCGCTGAACCATCTGTTTGAAAATCTGGATCTGTATTTTCAGGTGCAGTATGTCAATGCCCTGGCTGAAAGCCTGATTAATTACCGGCAGCGCAACCGGGCCTTCCGTCTGGGGTTTGCTATTGTGCGGTAACCTGCTCATCGTGTCACGTCAAAAATGAAATAACGCAACATTAGTACAAAGGATTTAGTTGAAATGGGCCTTAAAAAATACGTCTCGGATGCTTATCAGCGATTTATGGACGGCGTTTCGGCCCAGCGGCAGGAACGCCGTTTACAGGAACTGGTCTTTCGCGATATCAATAAATTCATCAAGAAGAACTGCCCCAAAATGACGTCTGTGGCCGGATATCGCAAAAAGCTGGTTCACTCCATCAATGTTTCGTTAACCCATATTTCCGGGCTGATTGATCAAATTCCCGGGCCGGTTGACCTGGAATCGGAACAATGGGAAAAACAGCCGGTACTCCAGTCCATGTTTGTAAAACCGGAAGAAATCGATTTTGTTTTAAAATCAAGCAAATACCTCAATCGCTATTTCAAAACCACGGGGGCGGCGGAAGCCGTTGCCTTACTAACCGCAACGCTTCACGAAAAAACGGTTTTCGGAATCGAAACAAACGACGGGATGATCCGGCGGGATGTCCCCAAAAAAGCGATTTATTTTGAAGGGCATGAGATTTTTGGGCCGGCCCGAACCATTGAAGACTCCCGGTTCAGGCTCAAGCACCTGGCTCTGATTTCTCTTTGCCGCCAGGTTGTCCAGAATACCGCCGGTCTTGAGAGCTGGAAAAAAGAACTTGAAGAACAGCAAAATTTACTCGAATTCAAACTTCATCCCCGCACGCACACTGATCAAAGTGAAGAAAAAGACGAAAAAGCGCCGGAAACAGCGCAGCTTTTATCAGATATCAAAAGCAAGATAAAGTCGATCAACAAACAGATCAATGTGACCGAAGCGCATCTGGACCGCATCACCCGGGTATTTGAAAATCCCCAAAGCCATCTGATGCTCACCACCGAAACCATGAAACTGGACCGGCTGGGCATCCGGCTGAACCCTGATTCCAAACAACCGGCCAATGAGTTTTCCATTGCCGAATTTCAGTTTGGAAAGACACCCAAAATCGCCGGCATCTGGGTGCGCATAAAACGTGCATCCCTGCCGCAGCAAAAGCGTAAGCATCCAATCCTATGAATCTCTACTCAGCTTTCCTCTTTTGATTTGGCTTGCTTTACGCCGATTTTAAATAATATTTTCTGCATGATCTGAGCATTGAAAACTTCCCATTTATGCTCCCGGAATTCGGGGCCATCACCACCGGAAAGAAAACCAATGGGAATGTGAAACCCGCCGGCGGACATTTTTCCGCCGCCGAAATACTGGCCGCTGGCATCCTTGCCAAAGACATCCTTGATAAACTGGTCCGGGTCAATGGTAATCCGATTGGTTCGCATGGAACCGACAACCGCCTCATCCCATTTTTCACCGCTGACAATGCCGTACACCATTGCGGTGTGCACATTTTCTTCCGTAAGGAGAAAATCCGCTGCCTGGGGAATGGCATCCCGGTCTTCGGCACGCAGATAACCGATACCGGCAATGGAATAACTTTCAAGCACCTCGCGGCTGTCCAGCGCTTTATTAATAACTTTCATGGTCTGCTTCGACCGGGCCTGATTCATAATCTGGGCGAGCAATTCCGTGTCCCGGTAACGGGCCAGAAAGGCGGCTGCCTGGAAATCTTCCTCCCGGGCATAGACGAATCCGTTGGTATCCGTTATGATGCCGTGGGTCAGGGCAGTGGCCATCATGGTGTGGCTTTTGTCAGCGGTATTCAGCCCGATAATCCCGTTTTTCAGGTAATGCGCGTAAATTGAGGAATTGGCACCGATTTTAGGACGGATATCCTTAAAACTCGGATTGAGTCGTTCCTGGAGTTCATGGTGATCTATCACAATCAGTGCGGGAATGTCGTTTTTCTCCATGGCCGAAAGCACCGATCCCGCGGTTGTACCCTGATTATCCAGAAAAACCGTCCCGTCATATGTTTTTAAATCCATGGATTCATCGTAGCGTACCAGATCGATGCCCAGCAGCTTGACCAGGGCGATATTCTGCTGGTGGCTGATCCGGCCGCAATACAATATGGTGGTCTCAATATCAAAAGATTTGCAAATCACCTGGTGAGCAAAACCGCAGGCAATGGCATCCGGGTCCGGAAACTCCTGAAGCACAATGGCATGTTTTTCGCCCCGGTGGGCTTCAAGAACCGCCACCAGCTCTGAATAATCCCCCACCGCCGGCATTTCGTGCGGATCTTTTTTCGTATCCGCCTGTTCTTTCTTGTCGCTCATATGACACCCTAACATCCTCTTTTTTAACTGTTTTTATATAAAGAATGCAGCATCTCCCGCACTGAGTCAAGGTAAATAATTTTTTCTGGTTATCCATTTCCCTCAAGTTATTTACTCTATGGTATCAATTTATTCATGGCCTGTTCGCAGTGTGCCCGTAAGGGCATTGCAATTTAACCCCGCACTGCGTCACGACAAACAACAGCACCTTAATTTGAGTGAAAATAGAAACCCAGAAAAACAAATAAAAAAGCCGGCTTTCAATTAAAAGTCATGAAAACCGGCTTTTTATATAATGGCGGAGAGACAGGGATTCGAACCCTGGATGGAAGTTTCCCCCCATACTCGCTTAGCAGGCGAGCGCCTTCAGCCGACTCGGCCATCTCTCCGGAAATCCAAAAGGTCAGATTACGGACAGCTATCGGCTTTTTGCCGTTAGCTGATAAACATAAATCAATGCGCTGATGTTTCAGAGCGGAGGGAGTAGGATTCGAACCCACGGAGCTTTCGCTCAACGGTTTTCAAGACCGCCGCCTTCAACCACTCGGCCATCCCTCCACAACCTAAATCATAACCCAAGATAGACTTCTTACAAAATTTACAATTACAGGTCAATATTAATTTTTTCAATTGTTTTGTGCATCATGCCGGAATTGCGCGGTTGCCGGGGCTGGATGAATTTTAAAATCCGATCCGCAAAAAATGCGTTTCCCGGGCGCCGTTTCCGCAGTTGCCTGTTTGACGGATCAGATATTGCTTTGGATTCTGATTGGATATTGACATGTAAGTTTTTTAACTTATTATATGGTTTCGATATTAAATACTGACCACGGACTTTGGGTTGCCGTATAAACTATAATGCGGCCTTATTTTTTCAAGGGAGAATCTCAATGAAGCAGAAGTACTCAATCTTTACAGATAATGAAGCCGGTATCATGACAATTAAAGAATTTGCGGAATTAGACAAAGGGATGTTTTCATTAATTTTTGAAGAAACATATGAAATCCCCATGATCCGGGCGGCGATCAAAGACGGAAAAGACGCCCTGATAGCGGCTATCCGGACGCCTAATCTTTATCCCATCGCAGAGTACGTTGAAAAAATAGCGGACACCATTATCGACGAATTTGAAAAATCCGCGCCTTCCGAGGAGCCCGTGGAACTTGTTTTTAATGATATCAAGTTAATGCAGAAAGAGAAAAAAGAAGCCGCGGAAACGGAAGAAGAAGCGTCCGTGGAAATTGACGAACTGCTGGAAGAAGACAGTGATGCTTCCGCAAAAAAAGAAAAAAAAGACAATACTGAATGACGCGTTCAGCGTTTCAGAAAAATTAAAGGAATATAAAAAATGGCCTTTGAAACAAAAGAACAGGTGCTGGAAAAAATACTTGAGCTGGAAAAGCCTGTATGTCCCAATTGCAGCAAGGAAATGGACTTGTGGGAAGTTCCGCCGGTCTCTTTCGGTGACGGTCTTGGCTGGGGAACCCCTTATTTATACGTGTGCTTTAATGATGAATGCCCCATGTACGTGAGCGGATGGGATAATTTAATGGAAAATTATGCCCACCGGGCATCCTACCGGTGCATCAAAAATCCGTTTGACAATAATTTTGAAGCCATGCCGGTATTTTCCCCAATGGGTGGACAGGGGCAGATCGTCAATGAGCAGGTCATGGCTGAAAAGGAAGTTCTGAAAGAAGCCATCAAAAAAGGTTTCTCCATCCTGGCCGACGCCTATACCTCAAAAGATGATTTAACGGTTGTCCGGATGCTGCTGGATCCCCATGAACCGGTGCGCGTCCGTGTAAAAGCAGCGGAAATGGTCGGTGATCTGGCAGGGCCTGACGCCCTGGATCTGATCAATAATTTCAAATTCGGAAATGATGTACTGCAGGCAAAGGCCTCTGAAGCCATTTCAAAAATTCATGCCCGGAATTTTACCCGGGAATGTCCGTTTTGTGCCGAAATAATCAAAAAACGGGCAAAGATTTGTAAACACTGCAACCGGGATGTTGCCGGACAATAGACAGGCTCCGGACAAAAACTGACGACTTTGACAAATTGATTTTCCCCGGATCAGGGGTTACCCCTGATCCGGCTTCACTGCCACCCGGGAAGCATCAATATCTTCAATCATTTTCTGCGCCCACTTGGTATCAAACTTCAGATGGATGGAATAATCGTCAAACACCTGGGGCTGTGCGGCAATCACGGTCATCAACTGTTCGATGTTGTGATAGGCATTATGCTTCATCGGCAGTTTGAAGCTGACTTTCAGCCGCCGGCCGAGGAGCATGCGGACGGTTTCTTTTTTTGAACTCTTGATAATAAAGGATATCCCGCCCGCAGAAAGGTCTGAAAGCTCTCCTTTATACCCTTTTCCCAGGGGGTTTCCGGATTTATCCAAAAGCTGAAACAAGACGGTTCCCGAAAGATTCACCCGTTTATCCGATCGGCGGTCAATGTTTTTGCTTTCCAGTTCTTTTTTTACCAGATCATTTTTAAAGCTGTAGTCATAAAGCTTTGATTCCAATGCCGGGACTTCATTTTTCCACTTTTTCAGCACATCGATTTCCAGATACATGGTCTTCACGCTGCTTAATGCAACAATTGAAACCGTGCAGACCGTTGCGGAAAAAAAAGGTTCCTGGCCCATAATATCACCCACACCCAGCAGCTTAATCAGGTTTTCTTTGCCATTTTGATTAAAAAGCGCTTTCACCTCGCCTTTGTTGATAAAATACAACCGGCTGTTCAGCTTACCCTGTTCCATGATGGGTTCACCGGCCTGAAACATTTTGGATTTCATTGAATAGTAAAGAGCATTGCCTTCTGCGGTGGACAGGGAATCATAGAGGCCGGACCAGATTTCAAGATGCTCCCGGTCTACACTTTCACTTTTTTCTTCTTCAATGATTTCCCCGGTGCGAACGATTTGCGTCAGGGCCATGGGATCTGTCGCATAAAGTTTTTCGTGCAGTGCTTCCGCTTTGGCAAAATTCTTTTCTCTGGCATATTCTACTATCAAATCAGAAAGCAACTTGCAGGCAGCGTCCATATCATTTCCGCGAATGTACTCATTGACCTGCGTTTCCCGCGCGGCTTTGTCATTTTCGCCCATAAATCCTCCTTAAACCATTGTTGCTGGCACTGCTTTTCCCGAGGTGCTGATAATAAATATCTTTTATCAGAACCTTGTTTTTATGGCATCTAAAAATCGCCCCTCGCTTCCAAAAGCCTGATTCTCTCTTTATGAAAAAAGAATAATACTGCAAAATACGGGTTTTGGCAAAGTTATTTTTTTTTAACCGCTGCCAGAGCCTTTTTTGCAGCTGCCCGGACCTCCGGATCCAGTGCCAGAATGAATAAAAAGCCTTTTGAAGACGCCATTTTTTCCAACACCGGCTCGGCAGCGGAATGCTTGATTCTGCCTAACGCCTCGCAGGTTTTTATCATGATGCCGGATTTTGTTTTTTTGGTTTTTCCTAATTTCCGGCTTTCAAGGATTTCAATCAGCACCGGGACCGCCGGCTGGGATTTTAAAAGTCCCAGCACGGAAATCATGAGGATCTGGGTTTCTTCGTCCACTTCAAATATGTTTCGCAGAAATATTTCATCCACCCCTTGTTCCCCGACATTCTGAATGGCAAATACCGCTTCCCGCTGGACCCGGAAATCCTCATGGGCCAGCATTTGTTCGAGGAGTTTCAGGTGGTCAGGCGTTCCTAATCTTCCCAGCAGCAGCACCAGGTTCCGTATGTAAAACCAGGGCCCATCCTGCTGAATCCGCTCCACCAAAGGCGCGACCGCCGGATTTCCCGTTTTGGAAATCACCTGAACAATCCGTTTGCGTTCGGATCGGTTGTGGCTGTCATGAAGCCGGTCTAGCAGCATTTCAACGGTGGTGGTGCCCAGAAGAACCAGGCTGTAGATATCTTCTTTTTTCTTTCCGGATCCGTCCGCCGGCGGATCTTTCAGCATCAGATCCAGAATATCGTCCGTTGCCAGACGGTTCAGCAGGTTGGCGGACAGGGAACGGATGGCTTCGTCTTTTTCCAGATTACCGGTATAAATTTGATGATATGCCTCAAGGATATGGCCGGCGGCCTCTGCCCGATCTTTGCCGATAAGGGTCTGAGACAATTTTTTCATCTGATCGGTGACTTTCTCATAGGCGTCGGAAATCGCGGTTTCCCGGGTGATCCATTGAGAAAGTTTTTGTGACATGGCCAGCCGTTCTTCCATCAGCTCGGCAAGGTCTTCGAATTGCGCATCGATTCGGGCCATCATGTTCGCCGCCGCCTCCCGGATCCGGGCATCATTGTTTTTCAGGCCATCTCCGATCCGGTCAAGAATGGTCGCCACCAAAGACTTTTTTCCCTGCAGGGCCATTTTTTTGACAAACGCCCCGACCCCCTCAACATCCGCGATGTCCGCAAAAGCCGCTGTCTTTCCCATCAATATGGCATGCATGGCGGTCTTAAGGCTTTCACCCTTTAACTGCTGAAGGTTTTGCGGATCCG
>JAABSL010000338.1 GCA_011390415.1 Desulfobacteraceae bacterium | reverse complement strand
ATGAACCGGCCATTCGGGAAGCAGCCGGTGAAATGCTGGCTTATCACGGGTATAACATTCTGCTTGCGGAAAATGGCGAAAGCGCCCTGGAAATGTTTTTGGGCCGGATGGATGCCATCGATCTTGTTATTATGGACATCAGCATGCCGGGAATGGGGGGCTACCAGTGCATGCGGGAGATGCTCAAGGCAAAACCAACAGCAAAACTCATTATTGCCAGCGGATATGCCACCACTGACCATGCCCGGGAGGCGGTGGACCTGGGGGCTGCCGGATTTATCGGAAAACCCTACCGTATTGCCGATATCATCGCCACGGTTCGGGGGGTGCTGGACCAGGCGTAATCTATTTAATCATTAGCGCCCAGCCGGCTGAAATGCGACAGCGGCACTGCGAAATATACGCCCTGATGGGGTTTTCCGGTTTCTTTGCAAAGTTCTTCGAGAAACGCAATGGCGGAATTTAACAGTTCTTCGGTTTGAATGGCGGTAAAAATGGTCTTGTTGTGACGGCCGCCGCCGCTGGTAAGGCTTCTTAAGCCCGCAAATATGGGAACGTGCTGGGTAATCAGCTGGAGCGCCCCCGTGGTTTCGATCACCGTCGCACCGCTGATGCCCAGATCCATCCATCCGGTGATCAGGTCGTCTAACAGGTCTTCGTTTTCAATTACGGCAAAAAGCAGATACACGGCTGTTCAACTTTATGGTAAAAGTGTTTTTCCGGGGATGCTGATTTACGAGAGTCCCGATTGATTTTCTATGGCCTGGATTTTTTCAAAGAGAATATCTGTATTTTCAGCATGTCTGATGGCATCTAAAAATTCGCGATTCTGACACAGCCGGGAGACTCTGGCCAGCATGCGGACATGGATCGTGGGATCTGATTCGGGAAAGATCATTCCTAAAACGATATCCACCGGTCAGTTGTCCAGGGATTCAAAAGCAATGGGGGTTGCCAGTCGGATGAGAACCACACCGGCATCCCGGGCTTCCGGGTTTGCGGTGTGGGGAAAACCGATGCCGTTTCCCACGCCGGTACTCATGGTTTGTTCCCGTTGAATTAATCCATTATTTAGTATTTCCGGGTCGTTAACAATTCCGTTGTGCGCACTGACATCGGCAATATATTTTAATACCGCTGATTTGTCAGCCAGCATCGCATCCAAAAAAATATTCTCTTTTTTCAGGTGATCTGTTATTTTCAATATAACCCCCTACCGTTATTGTGGATTAAGGTTAATTCAGTATTATTCAAATGTCAAGGGAGATGGTCGGATAAACACGGTAATTTCGTTCTATTGTGAAAGCCATTATAATAAAGAAAGTTGAATGCAACTCGGATCTTCCCTCAATAGATTGAACGTCGAACATCGAACATTGAACATCAAACATCGAATGTGGAACGCCTGCGGCGATCATTTTTATGGTTAGGCCTGCCGGCGCCACGCTATTGACCGTGACCTGGAATGGTTATGGTAAGCCTCCGGGATTATAAACCGCGGAGCGCCAGCGACATTCCTTATTCGAAGTTCAATGTTGGACGTTCGGTGTTCTATGTCCACAGGTCTTTTATAGCTCTATAGGGTATTCTCACGGGTTCATCTGAATTTGATTGCGCTTGACAGTGCTGTGCAGGCATAGTATTTTTAAAATGATTCATATCCATAACTTTCTGAAACAATAGAATTTTTTTGCTTAGACCTAAGTCAGCTTAGGTTAAAGAGGCTTTGATGAAAAGATTGATGTATGGTGGCGCCAGGCCTGCGGGCAATTTTATTCTTTTTTTGCTTTATTTTGCGGCTGTATTTTTAACGGCCTGTCCTGTCTGTGCGGTTTCCGAACCGGCGCCATCGAAGCAGATCGTCTACGTTATCACCGTTTCCGGTGAAGTCGATCCCGGCATGGCAGCCTTCATTGAACGGGCGATTACAGATGCTTCCAAAGATCCGGACGCGCTGGTGGTGGCAAAAATTGACACCTTTGGCGGCCGTGTGGATTCGGCCCTGGAAATCGTGGATACGTTTTTAAGGATTTCCGAAGAACGATCCATTGCGTTTGTGGAGAAAAAAGCGATTTCTGCCGGGGCCCTGATCGCCCTGTCCTGCGGCGACCTGGTCATGAGGCCGACCACGACCATCGGAGACTGCGCACCGATCTCCTTTTCCCAGGAAGGGCCGCAAATGCTGGGGGAAAAATTTCAGTCCCCGATCCGTGCCAAATTCCGGGCCCTGGCCAAACGAAACGGCTATCCGGAGAAGCTGGCCGAAGCCATGGTGTCCATGGACAAGGAAGTGTTCGAAGTGGTCATGGACGGCAAAACCGTTTTTATGGATACCAGTGATTATAACGATCTCACTGACGACGAAAAAGAAAAAATCACCATGAAAAGAACCGTGGTTGAAGAAGGTGAACTCCTGACCATGGACGCGGCGGAAGCCGTGGAACTGGGTTTTTCCAAAATGACGGCAGACAGTATTGAGGACATGCTGGGACAAATGGGAATTGGTAATTATGAACTCGTTCCCATGGTGCCCAACTGGTCCGAGGCCATGGTGCGGTTTATCGGCAGTATCGCACCGATCCTGATGATGATCGGCCTGGCGGGACTTTATATGGAAATGAAAGCGCCGGGATTCGGTTTGCCGGGCATTGTCGGCATTCTTTGTCTTGCCATTGTCTTTTTAAATCAATATATGGTGGGGCTTGCCGATTACACGGAATTGCTGATTATCGCTTTCGGGCTGGTTTTAATGGGTATTGAAGTGTTTGTCCTGCCCGGATTCGGCATTGCCGGTTTTGCCGGAATTGTGCTTTTGTCCATTGGTTTTATATTGTCTTTTCAGGGGTTTGTTCTGCCGGACCCTTCGGTTCCCTGGGAACTTGGTATCCTTGTTGATAATATTATCCGGGTGGTCGGTGCCTTTATCGCGTCATTTCTCCTGGGCCTGTTTTTTATCGCGTATGTGCTGCCCCGGTTTTCATCCGCCCGCCAGGGACCGTTTCTGGAGACCAGCCTGAAGTCGGCCCATGCGGATTCCAGTGAAACCGGTAAGGTGCAGGTCGGGGCAAAAGGCGTTGCCATGACATTTTTACGGCCGTCCGGAAAAATGGAAATCAACGGGGATCTTTTTGATGTCATAACGGACAATGAATTCATTGAAAAAGGAACACCGATTGTTGTGAGGGCTGTCAAGGGAAATCGGGTGATTGTGGCCACGGTGCCGGAGGATCAGACATAATGGGTGCGTTAATTATTCCGATTATCCTTCAGCTGGCGGGAGTGGTGGTCATTATTGCGGAAATAGTGCTCCCGTCCGGCGGTCTTTTATCCATCATTGCCGCCGGCCTTTTCGGTTATTCCCTGTATACCGTGTTTACGGAAGTGTCCGCCTTTGCGGGAATGGTCTTTGTCATTGCGGATGTGATTCTGCTGCCCGTGGTGTTGATTGCGGGCATCAAGCTGTTGGCCGTATCCCCGGTGACTCTGAGAACCCGGCTTTCCAAAACAAACGGGTATTCTTCACAACTCGAAAGCCTCAATTCATTTAAGGGCGCTTCGGGAACAGCACTCACCACGCTTCGCCCCGCCGGAACGGCACTGATCAATGATCAGCGGGTGGATGTGGTCAGCCGGGGAGAGTATATTGAAAAAGGAACGGCCGTGGCGGTGGTGGCTGTGGACGGCAACCGCGTGGTAGTGAAACAGATGGAAAATTCAGAGAAATAATCAGATAAACCATTAAGTCCAAAAGGAGTTTTTCAATGGGGATTCAGCAGATTTTTTTAATTGTTTTATTTATTGCCCTGATCATTTTGATCTATTTTATCGGGTCGGCCATTTCTTTGTGGGTGCAGGCCCTGGTATCCGGTGCCCGGGTGGGTCTGTTCAATATCGTATTCATGCGGTTCCGGAAAGTGCCCCCGAAGCTGATTGTCAATTCAAAGATCATGGCAGTCAAAGCCGGTCTGGACGAAATTACCACCGATGACCTGGAATCTCATTACCTGGCCGGCGGTGACGTCATGCGGGTGGTCCAGGCCCTGATTGCCGCGGACAAGGCCAATATTGACTTAAAGTTCAACCGGGCCGCAGCCATCGACCTGGCGGGCAGAAACGTCCTGGAAGCTGTCCAGATGAGTGTTAATCCCAAGGTGATCGAAACACCGCTGGTGGCGGCAATGGCCAAAGATGGTATTCAGTTGAAAGCCTTGTCCCGGGTCACGGTTCGGGCCAATCTGGATCGGCTGGTGGGCGGCGCCGGAGAGGAAACCATTTTGGCACGGGTCGGCGAAGGGATTGTCAGTTCCATTGGTTCTGCCACAAGCCACAAGGATGTGCTTGAGAATCCGGATAATATTTCCAAACGGGTGCTGGAAAAAGGGCTGGATGCGGGCACGGCATTCGAGATTTTATCCATTGATATTGCGGATGTGGACGTGGGCAAGAACATCGGTGCGGTGCTGGCCACCGACCGGGCGGAAGCGGACAAGATTATCGCCCAGGCAAAGGCGGAAGAGCGCCGGGCCATGGCCTTTGCGGTTGAGCAGGAAATGAAGGCCCGGGTTCAGGAAATGCGGGCCAAAGTGGTGGAAGCGGAAGCCGAAGTTCCCATGGCAATGGCCGACGCGTTCCGAAAAGGCAACCTGGGGGTTATGGATTATCTGCGGATGCGCAATATCCAGGCCGATACCCAGATGAGCGATACCATCGGCGGCCCGAAAGACAGTGAAGGCAAGCAGTCGCCCGATCAGGACGGCAAATAGGGGCAGGCGAAGCGGATAACCTCGACAATCGCTCAACTTAGGGTAATTAAAGGTGCGCTATGGATTTTGGTGATGTAATATTTTTCATTGTTTTTGCAATTATAATTATTTCCAATATTGTGAAACAATTTAAAAAAACCGGCGAACAGACCTCTGAAAACGAACCTTCGGGCAATCAACCAGACCGTCAGGCGACCCGGCAGCCGGGAAAAAAATCCAGGTGGAAGAATGTTCTGGAAGAAATGCTGGAACAGGCCCGGAAACAGATGGAAGAACAGGCGCAGCCACAGCCGGCCGGTGAAGCGCCGAGTCATTCCACCGGATGGGAAGACATCGCGCCGGCTGAAAAGCCCCGAAAAAGAGCGTCGGAAAAAAGACCCGAGATTTCAGGATCTGAACGGCCCCGCCAGAAGTCACTGATGCGCAAAGGGGCGCTTCGGCAAAGAACAACGTTTAAACCGGACTGCATGCGCTGTGACGCTGCCATGAAAGGGATAACCGATCTCGGGGTCGAAAACCAGCAGGGAGTGATTTATTGTGACAATTGCGGGGAACAGCATCAATATGAGATTGTAAACGGTGAACTAAACTTAAAAAGAACAGGTGCCGGGCGGCAGGCCGCAATCGTGCCGGAAAGAGGATACAAAAAAACAGCGCCCGCCCCCGGTTACCGGAAGCCGGAAAAAGTGTCCGGTATCGGGCCAGCGGGCAGTGTTGCCGAAGCCGGGGGAACGTGTATTCAGCGAAAGCTTTCCCGAAACGGGCTTCAAAACGCGGTGATCTGGTCGGAAATTCTGGGGAAACCCTTAGGGTTGCGCGATTTGGAAACCTGAGAAATCTAAAATATATTTTATAAAAAAAACCACAAAAGCAAAAGAACGTTGATTTTTTTCCTGCTTTTGTGGTTTTTTTTGCGATGCGTATTATAGTCATTTGTAAAAATCATTTTGTGTTGTTATTTCCGGAGCCTTTAAGAATTGATCAAAAAAGAGAACACATTTCAAAATCCGCATGGTTTCTGGGCCTTTGCAGTGATCACGCTTTTGCTTTTATTCTGCTTTACAGGGATGCCCTCTGATAAAGCCTCGGCAGGGACAAACACAACTGATCCTGTATTCCTTTATGATGCAAGGGGTATGGAGTCATTCGTGAATATCCCCACGGCTGATGAAAGCACTTCCCTGCCGTTGTGCATTCCGGAAGTCGACAAAGCGCCGTATTTTGAATCGGTTTCCCTTTCAACCGCGGCCGGTCCGGCTGAAGGGATTTGTTTTACAGGGCATGTGAAAGACGATATCAGACTCAAAACCCTCACCATTATGATACGGACGAATGAAGGTTACGGTTTTGAAATCAGATATCCCAACATTTCCGGCACCCGTATTGATCTTTCTGAATATTGTGTTGAGGGCATTGAAGAATTGAAATCCCTTAAGCAGGAGACATATGAAGTTACTCTCACGGCTGAAGATAGTTTTGATCAGTGTGTTTCCAAAACCTTTTCTATCTCCGTACCGCCACGAACCGAACTTCATCAGGATATCTACGGTGGACAATGCGTGAACTATGTGCGGGAATTTTTTGGGGGACAACGTGATTTAATGCCGGGCCTTTGTATTTACGCGGACTGCGGTGCATATCATGCATGGGAAGTCTGGGATCTGGGATTTGGAAAGGGACGTTTGCCGGCCAAAAATTCGATCCTTATTCTGGATAAGGATCCGTTGCTGTTCGGGCATGTGGCTGTGGTTGTGGATTATACCCAAAATGCGGACGGCACCTATACATTAATTGTTAACGAATCAAACTGGGATCAGGATGAATTGATTGACTGTAATGTCCGCTATACCTATTTTCCCGAAACTTCTCAAATCATCAGAGAAGGCAGAAAAAAGATTTATAAGGTGGCGGGTTTTATTTACAGCGAAAAAAATGATGATTCTCAGACCATCGATTAACCGGAGTTTTGAAGGAGAAAAAAAGCGATGAAGATAGAAGTGTCCGGAAAAGGGGGGTGCGGGAAAAGCACGTTGTCGGTATTATTGGCCCGGTCCATGAAAAAACTGGGATACCGGGTGCTGCTGGTGGATGGCGACGAATCCAATATCGGTCTTGAAAAACTGACCGGGATCTCAGAACCAATGCATCTGCTGGATTACCTGGGCGGGAAAAAAGGGTTTAAGGCAAGGCTGAACCAGACCATGATGACGGACAATCCGGCGGGCCTGTTTTCCGGAAAACAGACCATTGACGATCTGCCCAAAGAATGCATTGCATCTTCTGATGACGGTCTTGAAATGCTGGTGATCGGCAAAATTCATCATATCGGAGAAGGGTGTGCCTGCCCCATGGGCGTCTTGTCCAGAAAATTTCTGGCCAGCCTTGAAACCGGCGAAAAAGAAGTGGTTATCGTGGATTCCGAAGCGGGGGTGGAACATTTCGGACGCGGCATCGTCGGAGAGTGCGATCTGATCATAGGGGTGATTGATCCCACGGCGGAATCATTTCAGCTGGCGCAAAAAATGACGCAAATGGCTGAAAACGGAAACAAAGAGATCTGTTTTATTTTAAACAAGGTGGAACCGGCCATTGAAGAGTTTATGAAAAATCAGCTCGCTGCCGCACCAGTGATTGGCGTAATCCCCAGGGACAATTCGGTATTTATGGAAAGCCTGGAAGGAAAAGAGCTGACAAAAACATTTTCGGAGATAGATGATATCTGCCGGAAAATTCTGGGATCTGATCAGTAATTTTCAAAAACGATCAAATCAAAAATTAGTTGACTTATGGCGTTATGTGATATTAAATTTTCACTTTAACTAAAGGCAGAAGCCTTTTTCAGATAAAAATGACGTGAGGCGTGGTTTTATTCGATTGAGTTGTTTCATGTGATTCAAATTTAATGAAATGATCGTCATAACATGCAAATAAAGTGAAACACCGCCGGCAGCAGCGGATTAGTGTAGAAATGGAACAGCCACGAAGGCAAAAGCAGATAGACGTCTGCGGTGCGTTCGTGGCTTTTTTTGTTTTAATAAGCATAAGGGCTTGATCATTGTTTCGGCCAATGATGATTTTTGCCGAAGAGGCGAATGGCAGCCGCCCATTCCGGTTCAACCGCAAAAGGGCATATGCCATACGCCCCGATGATGGCGGTGGCCAAAACTTTGAAAAACTTATTGGGGAATCAATTGGTTGATTATATTATAAAATTTGGTTTCATAGGAATCCTTGTCCTGTTTTTGACGGGTTTCGCCGTGCCCGCGGCGGCACAAACTGGATTTGATGCGGCTGCGAAGCCGGTGGAAAAGGATACGAATGAAGACGGAATAACGGATCAGGTGGTCTTTTTTGATGCCAAAGGCAGGATTCTGCGCCTGGAAATCGACGCGGATCAGGACGGGTTTGCCGAATCGGTTCAGTATTATGAGAATGAAACCCTCGCCCGCATGGAAAGAGATACGGATGGCGACCGGTATATGGATTGTATTGATTATCTTGAAGTTGGAAAAAGAACCCGTCAGGAAAGGCGTGACGCAGCGGGGACGATTTTTCAGATCACGGTATTTGACAAAAATGAACATCCCGTTGAAATGAAAAAAGATACAACAAGCAGTGGTTTTTTTGACACCGTCTATTACTTTGAAAATGGGGATCCGGTTGCGTCGACAAAGGATATCAATGAAAACGGGGTAGTTAACATTCACCAGACATTTCAAAACGGATTGCCCCTTGAGCGGACCACGGATGTGGATGAAAATGGAAAATTTGAAGAAATCGTTTTTTTTGATGAGCAGGGGCTGCCCAAAGAAAGCCGTCATGATCCGGATTTTGATGAAACACTGGAAATTACCCGATTTTATGCGGCAGGAGAGATCGTCCGGCAGGAAAAGGACAGCGATGATGACGGCCGGGTGGATACGCTGACCCGATTTAAAGCAGGGCAGCCCATAGAAGAAAAAAAAGATTCCAACCTGGACGGTCAATTCGATATCTTTACGGTGCTGGCAGACGGCCAGCCGGTGTCACAGGAAAAAGACACCAATTTTGACGGAAAAAATGATGTCTTCAGCGTATTTGATGATCAGGGGCGCATCCGGCAAATGAAAGAAGATACCCGGCATGACAATCAAATTGACCGGATCCGGTATTATACCGATGGCCTGCTCCAAAAAATGGAAAATGACAGCGACGGCAGCGGAGTTATGGACACCGTCACTTATTATGAAGATGAAAAAATAGTGCGTCAGACAAAAGATGAAAATCAGGACGGTTGTGCGGATGTCACTGTTCTTTTTGATGAAAACGAGCAAAAAATGAAAGTGGTAAACGATTCGGATTTTAACGGCGTACCGGATACCTGGGAGTTTTATGAAAACGGCGTCATCAGGCGCCAGGAAAAAGACGGCAATGAAGACGGCAATGCGGACCTGCGCATATTTTTTGAAAATGGCGTTAAACACAAACTGGTCCGGGATGCGGACCATGACGGCCGGTTTGAGATTACCCAATGGTTTAACGACCCCGAATGGAGCATGATCATGGAACAGGATCTTTACGGGGACGGGACCCTGGACAGCCGGTTTTATTATTTAGACGGCGTGTTACGGCAAAAAGAAATTGACGTTAACAATAACGGCAGAATGGATGTCAAAGAATTTTATAATGATGCCGGAAAACTGGTCCGGCTGGCGGAATTTGCAAAGCATCCCGACCATCCCGTCCTGGTGTGGTTTTATGATGAAACGGAAAATGTGGTGCGGGCGGAAAAAGACAGCAATGGAGACGGAAATACCGACGTCTGGTTTTATTATAAAAACAATACTGCGACCCGGGTGGAGGAAGATACGAATGCCGACGGGAAAGTGGATGTATGGGAATTTTATGATGCCTCCGAAGCCCTTGTCCGCAAGGAAAAAGATTATGATTATGACGGTATTGCCGATGTGATTGAAGATAAACGGGGAGATGACATGGAAAAAAACGCCGCCGAAGAATCGGGATCTGCAATCCCGCAGGGTTTTAAATTTTGAAACTAAAAACAGATTAACCTCCTTAAATTTAATATAGAAATAATTTTTTCAATAATTGAAACGCTCAACTTAGGAGACCATAAGTCGGAGGATGACTGATGATTGAATTTTTATCAAAAGGCGGGGTGCTGGTGGTTCCCATTCTGCTGTGTTCGGTGCTGGCGCTTGCCATATTTGCCGAACGACTGATCCGGTTTTCCCGGATGACCAGTCGGGGCGCGGGGCTGGCGGAAAAGGTCGTCGGCCTGATCAATTCCGGCAGGGAGAAAGAAGCATATGCCGCATCCATGACCAGCAATTCCCCTATGGGCCGGGTGCTGGCCCAGGCCATCGGGGTCAAAAATCAGGACCGGGAGATCCTTGAAACCGTGCTTGCAAATGCCACGGAAAACGAGGTGCGCAATTTGTCTGCGTACACCCAGGCGTTGGCAACCATCGGCAACATCGCGCCGCTGCTGGGGCTTTTGGGCACGGTCATCGGCATGATCAAGGCGTTTATGGTCATTCAGCAGATGGGCGGCAAAGTCAATGCCGCAGTCCTGGCCGGGGGGATATGGGAAGCCATGCTGACCACGGCCCTCGGGCTCTGCGTGGCCCTGCCCACCATAGTGGCCCATTCCTATTTAATGGCCCGGATTGATAAATACGAGGCAAAACTGGAAAACGGATCGGTGGCTTTTCTGACTGCGGTCCTGAAGAAAGAGTAACAGCATAAATCTCGCAAAATAAGGAAAATGAAGGATAACCCCATATGGCCTTGAAATTTAAAAGACGTGAACGCTATGCCATTGTCGCGCCCCTGACCTCCTTAATCGACATTGTTTTTATGCTGCTGATTTATTTTTTGCTGACCACCAACTTTATGGTGGAAGAGGGCATCAAAATCAAGCTGCCCCAAGCGTCGGCTGCGGCGCCGCAAACCCAGCAGGAGATTACGGTATATGTGGATAAACAGGGACAGAGCTATCTTATGGATGAAAAGGTGGCCGTGGATCAACTGTTTACAAGAATCAGTGAAATGATCGGCAATGACCCGGACCGTCTGGTGGTGGTGAAAGCGGATCGGGAGGTGGTCTTGAATAAAGCGGTCAAGGTGATGGATATTGTCAAAGCCGCGGGCGCGGGACGTCTGTGTTTGGCGACGGAGAAGGGATTCTAAAATCCGTGAAATCCGCGCAATCTGCGTCAAAAAAATAAAAAGATTTAGACACGGATTTCACGGATAACGCGGATTTAAAAACAAGGAAAGAAGTTCGCTTCGCGAATGGATGTAAAATTTAAGAAATTCGTGTCAAAGAAAATATTAGGCACGGATTAAGAAAAGTTACTTAAAAAAAATATTAAAAAAAGAAAAAATTTAGTGCCCGGAAACGAAAATAAAAATCCGCCCAACCGGCTTTTACAGGTGCTGATCGGTATTTCCCTGATCATTCACTTTTTCATATTGCTGCATATTGCCGGGATTTATCGGTCCAGTGCCTTGACATACATTGAACTCACGGTACGGGATTTTTCAAAGTCGGCCGGCCGGGACATCCCGCGGCCCCGCGCGCGGCACAAGCCGCCGCAGATAAAAGATCCCGCCAGGGCCAATGTCGTCAAACAGCAGGTGCCGGATATCAACATCGATAAAGTTGATACCGCCGCACCGGATGCCCTGACAGAGCCGATCGGTTCCTTTGATATCAACGGGGTGTCGGAAAGCATATCCCCGTGGCAGCCTGTGGGGGCCACCGAGTATATGAGCCGGGGCGATTACTTTGACATGCTGCGCATGAGAATCGAAAGCCGTAAAAAATATCCCGATGCCGCCCGAAATCGCCAGATCGAGGGGCGGGTGGAAGTCGGTTTTCAGGTGGCAGGCGACGGCGGTGTAACGGATGTGGAAGTTATTAAAACATCCC
>JAABSL010000337.1 GCA_011390415.1 Desulfobacteraceae bacterium | reverse complement strand
AGCCGGGGATGATCCGGTCGGTAAAATGGGGATACAACACAATTCCGCTGTTGTCGTTTAAAAACGGAATGTCCAGGTGATAATCGATGACACCGCCGTCGCGATAGGTGCCTTGGGGTGCGCCGGCAATATGCTTAACTCCGGACATAATCAGCGGAATGGCACCGGAAGCCATGAGCGCGGATTTGAGGTTTTCTTTGTTCAGTCCCACCCGGCAGATGGGAAATTCGTTCATGCCGTAAAACGGCGGAAGATCCCGGGTATCGTAAAACAGGGCTCTTTCAAAAAAGAATTTCAGGCTTCGCCGGCTCAGGGCATTTGCCAGCGCCGTCATCATCAGGCCGGGAAGCAGGCCCGGTTTTGCATCCAGTGCGGTCAGTCCTTTGCTGCGCACACTGATGACGTTCAGCCGGAACCAGGGATGGGACAGAACCGCGGATGCGCCGTCAGCCCCCAGCATGTGGCGTAAGATTTTTTCTCCTTCACCGCTGACAATTGCCGGGGTGGGCCTGGCGTCATAGGTCTGGTGGATGTAGGCGTGCTGAAGCCGGTCAATGGCGCCTGCCGGATCTTTTTGCGAAGCCGCCGCAAACCGCCATGAGCCGATGGATGCGCCCACCAGAAACAGCGGATCTTTCCGGTCCGCAAACCACCGGCCGAACAGGACCCGATCCAGGTCGGCCAGAATCAGCCATTTGGGGCCGCCGGCGGCACCGGCCACAATTTTGACGTCATCCGGCGAAAGACCGGCATCCTTTATTTTTGCAAGGGCGTTTTTGCCTGCCCAGAGCCTGATATGATCGGGTGTTTTCATCCTTTGGAACATAATTAATACCTAACCCGGATAAGTTGGAAAAGTTAAAAGTGAACTAAAGTTTGAAGTGAGCTAAAGTTATGGTTAATGCCTTCGGCATTGTCAATTTTTATATTAAAAATGATCGCGCGTTTTGCGCAGTCCTCAACTTTAGGCACTTTAGATCACTTTAGTCACTTCACACTTTTTGCATTTTTAAAAAAGTTTGCCAAAAAAAAACGCAAAAATCAGAGATAAGAAACCAAGCTCAGCTTAGGTATTAATTGCGCGGACGCCTGCTATGCCAGATATCCGCCGTCACAGGCAATACAGGTTCCGGTGGTAAACGATGCGGCATCGGACGCTAAGTACAGCACCGCACCGGCCATTTCATCCGGTTCGGCATGCCGGCCCATGGGGATCTGGGCAATGACGTGCTTGTAGATTTCATCCTGCTGCATCAGGGCAGCGGAAAATTTGGTGTCTGTAAAACCCGGCAGCAGGGCGTTCACCCGGATTTTATGCGGTGCCAGTTCCTTGGCATACGCCTGGGTCATGTTGATCAGTGCGCCTTTTGTGACGGAATAAACGCCCTGGAACTGGGCCGGCCGGATGCCGTTGACCGATGACACATTGACAATGGACCCCCCGCCGGCTGCCTGCATCAGGGGGATCGCTTTTTGAATCATAAAAAACGGGCCCTTTAAATTCACGTCTATGGTTTTGTTCCAGATGCTTTCATCCACACCGGACATTTCTCCGAAATAGGGGTTGGTGGCGGCGTTGTTCACCAGGATATCCAGCCGGCCCCAGGTCTTTTTAATAAATTCATAAAGTTCGCCGATGGCATGGATATCTCCCATATGGCAGGCCATGGGCCGGGCCTTGCCGCCGCTGGCGGTAATGGCGTCTGCCACTGCGGTCAGGCTTTCAATTTTCCGGCTGACCAGCACCACTTCGGCGCCGTATTGGGCAAATGTTTCGGCAATGGCTTGTCCAATGCCCCGGCTGGCGCCGGTGACGACGGCTATTTTTCCTTTTAAATCAAATGAAATCATGTTCGTGCTCCTTTTAGTAATCTTTTAGAATTTGTTTGGCCACCGACACTTTGTGGACCTCATCCGCCCCGTCATAGATGCGGGCGGCGCGCTCGTGCCGGAAGAAAAATGCTAAAATCGTATCATCGGTCATGCCCAATCCCCCGTAGACCTGGAGTGCGTGGTCAATGACCATCTGCATGACATTGGCCACTTTAAACTTGATCAGGGAAATGTCCTTCCGGGCGGCTTTGGCCCCTTCATGGTGAATCCGCCATGCGGCATGCAGCACCATGAGTCGGGCCGCCTGAATTTCAGCGGCGCATTCCGCGATCCAGGACTGGATAATCTGCCGGGTGGCAAGGGTCCGGCCGTCCGGGGAGATGACGCGTTCTTTGGCCCGTTTGCACATGAGATCAAAGGCCCGGTTGCAGATGCCGATCCAGCGCATGCAGTGATGGATGCGCCCCGGCCCCAGCCGTTCCTGGGCCAGTACAAATCCCTGGCCTTCTTCGCCGATCAGGTTTTTTTGCGGCACCCGGCAGTTCTGGTACAGGATTTCCCCGTGACTGAAATAGCCGTCACCGGAATGCCCCATGACCGGGATATTGCGCACCAGGTTAAACCCCGGGGTGTCGCAGGGCACGATGATCATGCTGGCCTGGAAA
Source organism: Desulfobacteraceae bacterium (assembly GCA_011390415.1). Classification (GTDB taxonomy): domain Bacteria; phylum Desulfobacterota; class Desulfobacteria; order Desulfobacterales; family Desulfosalsimonadaceae; genus SURF-3. The sequence continues at coordinate 9,211 of JAABSL010000337.1, read as the reverse complement.
TACGGCCCGGCTTCCGGATTGGTCTTGGCCATCACAATGGCAAATTCCGCCCCGTCCGCGGACGTGGTGTACCATTTCTGGCCGTTGATAATATAATCATCTCCGTCCTTGACGGCCGTGGTATCCATCATCAGGGGATTGGAACCGGCCAGGTCCACCTCGGTCATGGAAAAACAGCTGCGGATATCGCCTTTTACCAAAGGATGCAGCCAGGTTTTTTTCTGCTCGCTGTTGCCGAACATTTCCAGCAGTTCGATGTTGCCCACATCCGGGGCCTGGCACCAGAAAACAAAATGCCCCAGCGGGGTGCGGCCCAGCGCTTCGGACACCAGGGCATGTTCCATGAGGTTGAGTCCCACGCCGCCCAGTTCTTTGGGGTAGCAGGGCCCCCACAACTCCATTTGACGGACTTTTTTCTGTTTGTCAATGATCTCCGGCATGAGCTCGGATGCGGACCGGGTCAGAAACGCCGGCTCAAGGGGGATCAGCTCTTTGTCCACAAACTCGTTGATCATCTCTAAGATGACTTTCATTTTTTCAGTTACGGTAAAATCCATTATATCCTCCTGTTGGGAAAAATTATCGGTACGTCAGCAGGTGCGCATCTTTTTGCAGTTCCAGATGGGTCACATCATTAAACCCGAAGAGCATCAGACGGTTGCCGCTGTATTTTAACCGGGTGACGGAAGCATTCATGATCTGCCAGGTGATTTGAAGCGTATGGTCGTCGGAAAGAGTCAGGGCCTGCTGGACGCATACGGAAATCGGGCCGCCGGATGTGAAAACAGCCACTTTCTTTTTCGACCCCTCCGCTGTCATGATTTTCTGAAGACCGGCCATCACCCGATCGCAATAGGCTTTCCAGGTTTCCAGGTGTTTTATCGGCTGTTTGCTGTTCACCCACCGGCGCATTATTTTTTCATATACCTGTTGAAAAGAGCGCTTGTCCTGCATCATGGCAGCAACTTCCGCCTCAAAGGCCGGTTCTTCGGCAATCACCTCCGGAATGAGTGTTTTTAAAATATTTTCAGAATCATATTCGTTAAAGGCATCGGTTTTAACCACTGCGGGAAACTGATTTTTAAGGATGTCAGCGTTGTTCCGGCAGGCATCTGCGGTCTGTTCATGGCGCACCTGGCTGCCCGAATAAACAGCGTCAAATTCAAGGCCCAGATTTTGAAAATGAGCGGCTAAAATGGTTGCCTGCTGGTGGCCCAAATCCGAAAGACGGTCGTAATTTTCCCGGCCGAATGAGGCCTGGGCGTGGCGGATTAAATATAAAATGCTCATGGGATTCACTCTCCTGTGCTTTAGTTATGAATAAAAGAGTCGGCAAGAAATGTCAACAAAAAATAGAGCGAACGCTCGTTTTTTTATTGACTTGCGGGGTCATCCTGTATAAAAAGGGATATAAAAATACCGGCAAATACAATTTTTTGACGCAATATGATCTGAAAAAAATGTAATAAAAAAAAGAGGAGATGGAACATGAATCTGGAGGATATCAAAACGGTGCTGATTCTCGGCAGCGGCACCATGGGACAGCAGATTGGTTTTCAGTGCGCGGTCAGCGGGCTTGATGTGATGATGTATGATATCAAGGCGGACATGCTCGAGACAGCGGATACGCGTCTGAAAAAGCTTGCCAAGGCGTACATGAAAGCAGGACGCCTGACCCCGGAAACTGCCGCAGCCGCAAGGAATAGAATTCAAATGACCACGGATGCGCAAAAAGCAGGCGAGCGTGCTGATTTTGTCAGTGAATCCGTTCCGGAAGATCCGGAACTCAAAGCCCGGGTCTTTGCGCAGTTTCACGACATCTGCCCGGCCCATGCCATTTTCACCACCAATACCTCTTCCCTGATACCGTCCATGTTCGCGGAAAAAACCGGCCGGCCGGAACGGTTTGCGGCGTTTCATTTTCATGATACCCGGACGACTTCGATTGTCGATATCATGCCCCACCCCGGAACAGCTCCGGAAGTGGTGGCCCTCATAGAAGCGTTTGCCGTTCGCATCGGGCAGATTCCCATTATGCTGAAGAAAGAAAATTTCGGATATGTTTTTAATGCCATGATCATGGAACTGTTCAAATCCGCCCAGACGCTGGCGGCAAATGACGTGGCTTCCATTGAAGATATCGACCGGGCCTGGATGGGCGTAATGCAGGCACCCATGGGACCTTTCGGGATTATGGACAGCATCGGCATTGATACGGTATGGAAAGTGACGGATTATTGGGCCAATATTGTAAAAGATCCCCAGCAGGGCAAAAATGCCGATTTTATGAAAATTTATGTGGAAAAAGGCGAACTGGGCGAAAAAACCGGCAAGGGGTTTTATGATTATCCGGGACCTGTGTATGCAGCGCCCGATTTTGTGGATTCAAAAAAGAAGAATTCGTAAAAACTCAGAATCTGATGGCAAATAAAAAAATCTGCCTGTGTTCCATCACACAGGCAGTTTTTAATGTTTTTAACTATTTAAGATCAAAGAAGTTTCGTCTTGCGTGACGAAAATTTTATTCCATATCCATGACCGGTTCCGGGATTTCCGCCCGGGACTTGACATGGCCTCTTTGTTTCTGTTTCAGTTTTTTCAACTGTCGCCCCATTGTTTTAAAGGCTTCAGTAATGACTGTTCGAAGAGCCTCGCCGGTTCCCGGTTCGCCTGATTTTTGATGCACGACCAGTTCTTTTCCCGGAGGCACCCGCAAACCGATGCGGATATGATAAAGGTTAAGGGATTTTTTGCTTTCCTGGTCCAGCTCAATGGAAATTCGGCAGGAAACAATGCCATCGTGAAAATCATTGAGTTTTTCGGCTTTGTCATGAATTAACTGTTCAATGTCATCGCGTTTGGATACGTTGCGATACGTAATTTCAATCGGAACTCTCATGCGACCACCTTTCTTTTTAAAAAAGATTATATTTAAACCAGTAATTTCTTACTGGAACGGCGTTTTAGGGGCACGGGTCCTGAAATGATCTCCTTTTGATTTTGGATGAAAAGGTTTGTATGGTAATGATTCATCAGTGTATTGGCAATTAACCTGTTTATTATTCCAGACAATTATGAGAGGTTGTCTGGAAGAAACAAACTGTTAAACATAATATAAATCATTTGCTGCCAATCGTCAAAAAGAAATATTTTCTGCGGGGTTTCTTTTCCCCGCATCCTTAATGCATATATGCCGGGAGAGTCTGGAAATGACTGATTTTATACAATCGTTTCTGTTTAACGACAACTGGATAGAAAAAAAAGGTGAAACCGTTTCTGCTGTTATGGCCATGGACGACAGCAAAGAAGGGTGGGTGGGAATTCCCCACGGCGGGATCGGCATGGGGGCGATTCTGGAACTGGTTTCCGGTATCGGTTCTGCTGTTTCCAATCAAAAAGAGCTGCCATATCCCGTGGGGTGCAGTTTCCGAATGGGCGGTGCTGAAGCCCGCGGCGGAGACCGGGTGCTGGTGGAGACAATGCCGACAGATACAATGATATCGGGAAAGATATCCGTGGAAAAGGCGGACATGCCCTATATCACGGCCGAAATTCGTTGCGGTGATCAGGTGAAAGAAATCGATAGTTATATGCGGTCCTATCTGCCGGAAAAGTTTTCTCAAATTGAAGGCCGGCTGGTTCATCTGCCCCATTACCTGAATTGTTTTGTCTGCGGCGTGGAACGTCAATTGCCGGGACTGAAGCGAAGGTTCCACTTGTGGGAAAGCCCCCATGGAAAAGTTGTTTGCGCATTTGCAGGGTTCAATGAAGAAGACCGGGAAACGTTTTTCCGGTTTGAACGTAACGGGTTGGTGCATCCCATGGCCCTGATGGCGGTTCTGGATGAGACCATGGGATGGGGCGGATTTTTTGCATCGGCCAACGGCGGGGTCTCTGTGCGGCTCAATTATAAATTTTTGAGAAACATCCGCATCAATGAAAAGCTGGTGTTCTTCGGCCAGGGGGAAAAGGTCATGGGCCGGATTGACAAGCGCATGCTTTTCTGGGCGTCCGGCTGCGGGGCGGTGATGGCAGAAGACGGCACATTTGAAAAGGTCATCGAGTCTTCAGGACAATGGTACGCCATGACCGCTTTGACCGAACAGATGCGCAAAGAGCTGATTCCGGAAGAATTGACAAACAAGGCGTTTGCAGCGGCAGGTGCCTGAAAAAGATTAACCACTTGGATTAAAAGGCATATTTCTCCTGCAAACCATATAATTTGTCCATATATTGATTTTGAAATACCAGGCTGTTCTGGTTGATAATATTATCCAGGGCCAGGTCTATTTGCGGGCGGATGTCAATTCCGTAAGAATTGATTCCCGCTTCATTGGCTTTATCCAGAATCAGGACGGCGTAATATTCCATCAGGCACCGGATGGTGGACTGGCGGCGGAATAAATAACTTTTGCCGGCAAACGTGCTGGTAAAAAATCCCGCATATTCATATAAGGTATTTAGGGAAATACAGGATTCCGCATCTTCTTTGCAGCAGTCTCCGGATACATAATAAGCGTAAAAGTCCGCCATGGCGCGTTCCAGTATGTCGTCTTCCATGGCAAGAATAGTTTTGATCATTTCAATTTTGTCTTTTTTCAGTACCCGGTAAAAATGGGCGATATTATGTTTTAAATTGACGATATCCCTTGTTTCATCAACAACCAGAGGGGGGTTGGCAGCCAGCGCCCGGACCATTTGCCGGTAGACCTCGGCCGGAGATTGTTTCACCTGGGATTCGTCTATGTAGGCGTTTTGTTTTAAATAATTGAAAAAATAGGATATTCTTTGTTTTGTGGCGTCGCAGGAATGATCGGGTGTCGTGGGCGTATCCGTCGGTGGTTCGCCGAAAACCGCTTCGATCCGGTCCTCTGCGACCGGCGATGGCTTCAGCGTTGCCAGTTTGTTCCGTAATTCAATAATCTGATATTCCAGATCCGCATTTCTTTCCGCCATCTTTTGCTGTTGTTCCACAACAGCGGATTCAACGGCCTGCTCATGCCACTTTATAATCTGACGGTATCCCATAAAGCCGACAATCGCAGCCAATATGAAGGCAATGAGGGTGATGACGATTTTTTTTCCTGTGGATTCGATATCCGGCGGGTAGTCATAGTCCATTAGAAACGCATCCTTTGTTATAAGGTTGGAATGACGGTGGAAAGAATGGAACGTACATTATTGATAATATGATCATAAAAAAAATGTTTTTCCGCGTCAAGTGTCTGATCAATCAATTGTGAAGCTACATGCTGAAATAACCGGAAACGTTTTCAAAAAACAGGCGGACCATCTCGTTGTCCGCATGGTCAACCGGAACCATGCATGGGGTGCCGTTTTTCCGGATCAGGGTGTAAAGCCGGCGGTCGTCTATGATCTTTTGGATTAAGGCGTTTTCAGTGTCCGTCCGGTTCCCGGATTTATAAAGATTGACAAACCGGCTCAAACGGAATGCGGTGACCAGTTCGGCGGTGGTCAGGGACTGATTCCAGGGAAAGGCGGAGGAACCGGCACACAGTATGGCAGGGCCGGCATCAAAACGTGTTTTATCGGTAAAATCATAAATGCCGGGGACCGGATAAAAAAGTGAAATTCCGATCAGCGTGGGCTGTTTTGCCAGGTAGGCAATATTGGCGGCGATGGTTTTTTTTGTATCTTTTTTAAACCCGCAGATAAAATAGGTAATACTCCGGATTTGATGTTCTTCCAGAATCCGGACCACTTTTTCGTACCCGGAGAACGCGGCATTTCTTTGTTCGGCTGCCAGAATCGGAAGATGGGTGGAGGCAATGGACAGGTTAAACTGTCTGACCCCCAGCCCGACAAGGGTTTTGACAAGTTCGGGAGTCAGCTGGGTATAATCCAGGCCGTTTTCCGCTAAAAAAAAGACCCGGTGAAATTTTTCCTTAAACGCCGCCAGCACATTTAAAAAATAGTCCGGCGCCAGAAGCAGGTTGTCGTCCTCAAAATTGATGTAAACCGGTTTTTCCGTCTCCGTGAGAGTCAGGGATATGGCGCATAATGCGTTTTTGATCGTTGAAATGGGAATGACCCGGAAGTCGCGGCCATGACATAAAAAATTGGAACAAAACCGGCATTTTTTGGGGCATCCCCGGGACAGGGAAGTGGTAAAATAAACGGCATTTCCGGTCTCATTGGTTTTTTTCAGCACAAATGCAATCTCTTCCGCCCGGGTCTGTTTTGTTATAACCGGCGCAACAATTTTATTGTTGTTTTTGCAGTATAGATTGGGCACCCGGGAAAAAGACGCAAATGACAAATCGGATAAGTCTGCTGAACCGGATTTTATGGCCTTTATAAAAGCGGGTACGGAGACTTCCGCTTCACCGGTAAACGCAAAATCAATGTTCGGGTTTTGCATAAAAAATTCCGGATACGCACTGACCCCGGCACCGCCGATGGCAATAGAAATTTTCGGTGCGGCATTCCGGACAGCGGCTGCCAGTTCTAAAGCGGAATCCGCATAGCAGAAAGCAAAGCAGGATATAAATAGGATGTCCGGCGATGCAGATACAATCTGATCGGCACATTCGGAAAAGGAAGGGCCGAACCGCTGATATCGGGTAAAAAAGGAGAGACGTCCGTCTTCATTGGCAATAATATGGGGCTTTAAAAAATCAAGTGTTTGGGGCAGCGGCAGTTGCCGGCCTTTTTTTTTCTGAAGCGGAAAATTCCAATATTGAACCGCACACCCGTTTTCCTGAAGAAGACGGTGTAAAACTTCACCGCCCAATCCTGAAAACCGGTGCCCGGTAAAATAAAAATCAAACACCGGCGGGATGGCAATCCCTGCTTTTAATGGGTTTTTGCTAGAATTTGAGAGGGTTGTCATTTGTCTTGCGCCGGCCGGAAGATGGTTCATTCATACCTCAAAAAGATTCGAATTTTTGATACTGACAGTATCATTTTTTTGGAGGAGAAAAACCATTTTTTATCTAAGCTGAGCGATTGTCGAGGTTGCCGCATATGCAGGGAAAATGCGTTTCCGCTATAGTCGTTTATGCGGTCATGCATTTGACGCAGCAGATGCGGTGAGATCGGCAATCCCGAAGGGTTTTAAATTTTAAAATTAAAAATAGATCAACATCCTTAATTTAATATAAAAATAATTTTCAAAATTTGAAACGCTCAACTTAGATTTATTTTTCGGCAGGTGATGCCCGTGCAGTACCGTTTCAATCTATGCCGCGGATTTCAATCTTTTTAGAATTTTTCTGATTATAAGGAATTTCGGGGAGCCACTTTATCACACTGCGAAGCAGCAAAGTCACATAGCCCGGGGTTTTAACCCCGGGAACGAAAACATACCGCTTATGTGCCCTGAAGGGGCACCGTGATCATTGGATTACCGCGCCCCTTCAGGGCGCATGCGTTGGTATCAAAAGACCCGGGGTTAGAAACCCCGGGCTATAATTCCCCACCCTTCCAGGGTTATTCTTGATCATATTGATTTTAATATAGATTAGTGCCTCTCTCAAATCCTTTATAATTAAGAATTCTTTAGAGTTGACACCGGCTGTTGACCTTATTATCCACAAAGGAGCAGCTCAACTCGTCCGGCGGAACTCAACTCAGATTTTTCGGAAAAAAAGGAGAATGCAATGGAAGATCCCACATATTATTTAAGTGAAAGAGCCGGCCATACCAGCCAGTCTGAAATCCGCTCCATGACGTTTGAATGCGGAAAAGTCAACGGCATCAATCTGGCCCAGGGTATTGCCGACCTTTCTGTTCCTGATCCCGTAAAAAGAAATGCGCAGCAGGCGATTGATCTCGGACAGAATGTGTATACCAGCTATATGGGCACGGACCCCCTCCGATCCGCAATCAGTGAAAAATTAAAAAATTATAACGGCATTGATGCGGATCCGGATAAACATATTGTCGCCACATCCGGCGCTACCGGCGCTTTTTATATTGCCTGCCTGGCCCTGCTGAATCCGGGGGATGAATTTATCGTTTTTCAGCCATACTACGGTTATCATGTCAATACGTTAAAGATGCTCGGGATCAAGCCGGTATATGCGGATCTTGCGCCGCCGTCCTGGTCTTTTTCAATAGCGGACCTTGAAAAACTGGTTACGCCGAACACACGGGCAATTCTGATCAATACTCCGGCAAATCCATGTGGCAAAATCTTTTCAAGACAGGAACTGGAAGCCATCGCGGACTTTAGCATTGAGCATGACCTGATCGTTTTTACGGATGAAATCTATGAATACTTTATCTATGAAGGGAAACAGCATGTCAGTCCGGGGTCCATTGCAAAAATTAAAGACCGGACCGTGACCATCTCCGGATTTTCAAAGATATTTTATATTACCGGGTGGCGGATCGGATATCTGGCGTGCAATGAAACCTGGGCCGCAGCTGCCGGTCAGTTTAATGATCTGGTTTATATCTGCCCGCCGGCCCCGCTTCAGGCAGGGGTTGCCGGGGGATTAACCGAAATCGGGGACGCTTATTATGAAAAAACCCGAAGCAGTTATGGGCACAAGCGGGATATGATTTGCGCGGCACTGGATGCGGTGGGATTAACCCCCTATATCCCGGAAGGCGCTTACTATGTGCTGGCGGATACGGCCTCCGTTCCCGGCAAAACGGCTTATGACAAGGCGATGCACATCTTAAAAAAAACCGGAGTGGCTTCTGTGCCGGGCAATGCGTTTTATGAAAATGGCGGCACGGATCTGGTCCGGTTCTGTTTTGCAAAAGAAGATCACATTATTGAAAAAGCCTGCCGGCAGATCAGAGAAGCCGGAAAATATGTGTAACCTGAGATCTGGGTATGAGATACCGCACTCACCGGCTGCAAATGCGTTTACGAACTGCCCGCGGATTTCTTTTTTTCGGCAATGGATAAAACCTTTTGGGACTTAACGATATCATCGCTATCGAGAACCTGCCGGATGGTCTGGGCGATCTGTTCGATGCTGATGGGTTTCATGATAAACGCGCGGAACCCGATTTTTAGAGCCTGTTCTTCATTGATGGACTGGCTGAACCCGGTGCATAGAATCATTGGAATGTCCGGCCGGATCTGCATAAGTTCCTGGGCCAGCTTGGCCCCTGTCATATACGGCATGGTCATATCCGTTATCACCAGATCAAATTTATCCGGATAGTCCTGGAATAATTCGAGTGCTTCAACGCTGCTGGTCCGGGCTTCTACCTTATATCCCAGTTGCTC
>JAABSL010000336.1 GCA_011390415.1 Desulfobacteraceae bacterium | reverse complement strand
TGGTGGTTTTCCGGGTGCATTCAATTCCGTACATATTGGCCGTGGGACCGCCCACATCCGCAATGGTCCCCTTAAAATCCGGGTGAGCCGCAATTTTCCGGGCCTCATCTATGATGGAAGCGCTGGTGCGCCAGGAGACCTTGCGGCCCTGGTGCACGGCAATGGCGCAATAGTTGCATTCTCCGTAGCATCCCCGATGGGTGGCAATGGAAAACCGGATCGTATCCAGGGCCCGCACATCTCCTTCTTTTCCGTAAAACGGATGCAGACCCCGTTCATAGTCCAGAGAGTGCACGGCGTCAAGCTCTGCTTCCGTCAGGCAAAACGCCGGGGGATTCTGGACCAGATACCGGGTATCCTGTTTCTGGGCAAGCCGAGCCGCGGTTACCGGATCATTGTGGCGGTAAAAGAGGTGAAACATTTCGGTAAATGCGTCTTTGTCTTTTGCGCATTGTTCAAAATCCGGCAGCATAACGGTTTCCGGAAGCATCTCCCGGGAGATATAACACAACCCCCGGATATCTTTCGGGTCTTTATCTTCTTTGATGCAGCGGGCCAGTTCCACGGCAGATTTTTCCGCCATGCCGTAAAGCAAAAAGTCGGCTTTGGCATCAAATAAAATGGATCGCCGGATTTTATTGGACCAGAAATCATAGTGCGCCACCCGCCGCAGGCTGGCTTCAATGCCCCCCAAGACAATGGGCGCAGTCGCTTTAAAATGCTTTCGGATCAGGTTGGCATACGCGATAACGGCCCGGTCCGGCCGGCGGTTGTTGATGCCGCCCGGCGTATAATCATCCTTTTGCCGCTTTTTGCCGGTGGCGGTCCAGTTGGCCACCAGAGAATCCACACATCCGCCGGTCACCCCCCAGAACAGTTTTGGTTCTCCCAGGCGCCGGATGTCCTGATGTGAGTTTGGTTCTAAATCTGGTTCTGAAGCCGTGTCCGGCTGGGCAATAATCCCCACACGAAATCCGGCTTCGATCAGTACCTTTCCGATAACGGCCACCCCGATAAACGGCGAGTCAATATAGCTGTCGCCGGTGACCAGGATCACATCCAGGGCATCCCAGCCCTGGTCTTTCACTTCTTTTAAAGTGGCGGGGATAAACAAATTTTTAACCTTCCCCCTTTCCGGGGTCATCTCCCGGAACCGGTCGTCCTTTCTCCAACAGAACCGGCTGTTTCTGATCAAATCCGGAACGGATATGAAGATCGCGCTGGGGAAAGGCAATTTCAATATTTTTTTCCCGGAACAGCCGGGTGATTCCATACCGGACATCGGTTTCCACCGAATAAAAATACTCCACCCGGGTCCAGAACCGCAAAACAAAGATCAGAGCGCTGTCGCCAAAATCTTTAAAAACCACATCCGGCTTGGGCAGTTTCAATATTCTGGGGGTCTTTTCCGCAACTGCCATCAGGGAGTCGCGCACCAGTTCCACATCCGACCCGTACGCCACGCCGACTTCCACATTTCGCCGGAGGCGCTTGTCCTTAAAACTCCAGTTGGTCACCTGGGAACTGATCAGGTCCGAATTCGGAATAATCAGCGACGCGTTATCATAGGTCTGAACCACTGTGGCACGGACATTGATTTTCCGGACCGTGGCCCACATGCCGCCCACTTCAATATCGTCACCCACCTGAATGGGCCGTTCAAACAGCAGGATAATCCCGCTGACAAAATTATTAAATATGGCCTGAAGTCCGAAACCCAGCCCGATACCTAACGCGCCGAGAACCACGGTCAAGGAGGTGGCGTTAAAGCCAAAGGCATTTAACGCGATCAGAATCCCTACGGCCCAGACCACATAAACCGAAATGGTCGTAATCGAATCCTGCAAGCCTTCTTCCATGCCGCTCTGATTTAAAATGTTCTGCCGAAAAACCTGTTGCCAGACCCGGGCCACAAACTGGGTGAGCAGCAGGATCAGAACGGCGACAATAAGTCCCATCAGGCTGAAACTCATATTTCCCACCTGATACGTGTGCCGGAGAAAACCAAAAATCTTCAAAAGAACCGATTGTTTTCCGCCCCAGGCAAAAACCAGAAGAATGACCATATTGCCGAACCAGGCCAGCATCAGAAACTGAACGATCACCCACCGGACAGATTTTTTCGGCATACCGGTCGTTCCGTCGGACGTATCCTGATATTTCTCTACTTTGGGATTCCATTCCAGCAGAACAAAAAAGAGGAGCAGGCTCCACAACAGCACCACCGCTGTTCGCCCCCAGGATGTCAGCCAATAGAGGGCCAGGAGCCCATAACCGGAAAGTTCCAGAACCAGCGCGACCACTACAATTGAAAAAGACAAAAACTTTAATGCCGAAATCATGGCCGATTGTCTGGGTGACCAGCCGGCATTGTCGGGTGGATGGGATTTTTGAAGCGCGCTCCAGAAAAAGATATTCCAGACATACAGACAAATTTCCAGAAACAGGCGCCATATCGTCAGCACCGTGCTGTTGCTGCTTCCCAGCCATGAGAAAAGAATATAACTGATTCCGAACCACCGGACCATGGAAACGAGCAGGCGAAAATAAAAGGCCGGTTTTCGCGGAACAGTGGTGGCTTCTTCCCCGCAATAAATTTTAATGGCGTCAATGCAGACTTCTGAAAAAAGCCAGACCATAAGGATATTTAAACCCGCCCATACAATGGGGGGCTTGGACTCAAACGGTCCGGCCTGGGCGTAAATATAAAGAAACAGCGTGGACCCGAAAAGAAAAATGGATTTTTTAATAATTGAAAGGGTCAGCGGACTCCAGAACCGTTGTTTTAATTTTGGATAGTCCTTTATGCGGATAATATATTGCCGCATCCGGTAATTGATTCCTTGTATGATAAAAAACAGCAGCACAAACGAAACCAGATAAAACCCGCCGGATTTCCAGACAAACGCCAGCTGGTCGGACCAGAATGACAGTTTTGTAACAGCGCCGAGCTGCTGGATAAATTCTTTAAAATCTTCGAGAATCTGTTTTAACCCGATGCTGACCAGTGATGTTTTCCGCTCCAGGAGCGCCTGTTTTTTTCGGGTCTGGATATTTTCATCAAATTTACCAGACAGTTGGGAAAATGTCTGACGATTTTCCGTGAGCGCGTCAATTATTTCCAAATAAGTGGTATCCAGTGCGATCAGCAATTCCTGTTTTTCAGAAAGATGGTTCAGCAGAATTTGAAGCTGTTCTTTGATTGCCGATATTTCTTTACCCGCGGCATCGTTTGCCTGCATATCAGCAATCTGTTTTTCAGTGAGGACGACCTGTTCCCTGTTTTGATTCAAGCGCTGGGCCACGGCGTTTTTCCTGGCCGTGAAATCAGTGATCCGTTCGGAAAGCGCCCGAACCGTATCCTGAATTTCCAGCCATGCTTTTTCAAGCGCTTGTATCGGTGATTCCGGCTGGAGCAATAGATTGTTATATATCGGCAGCTGAATTTTATTGGCGGCGATATTTTCCTGGGTCGTTTTTTTGGATTGCTTAACCTCGCTGAGTTGTTTTTTCAGGTTTTCAATCTCTTTTAATTCGTTTTGCTGCGCTTCGGCAACAGACGCTTTTAAGGCGTCATATTTTTTCGGCGCAATCTCATTCTGCGCCAAACCGACGGAAGCAAAGAGTGTTAAAAATATCAAAAGAGCGCAGATGCCCGTCAAGAAATTTTGGTTTTCACTTTTTTCCGGCTGTTGCCGGCCGTATTCTGCTTTTGCTGTCATGTTACAACCACTTTTTATTTTTAAACCACCAGATCATCAAAGAAAAAACCGTGATCGCCACCGCCCAGAAAACCGGATAGGCATACCGCCACTCCAGTTCCGGCATATATTTAAAATTCATACCATAAACACCGGCCAGAAAGGTCAGCGGAATAAACAGCGTGGCCATCACGGTCAGCACTTTCATTACCTCGTTCATTCTGTTGTTTATACTGGACATATAGGTATCGAGAATGCCGGACAGCAGGTCACGATACGTTTCCACGGTATCAATGACCCCAATAACATGATCATACACATCCTGCAAATAGACCATTGTATCTTTGCGGATGATATCGGACCGCTCCCGCAGCAGGCTGCCGACCATTTCCCGCAGGGGCCAGATGGTTTTGCGCAAAAAAACCAACTGATGCCGGGCGTCGTGAATGGCGTTCAGGGTTTTGGTGGTCGGGCTGTCCATTGCTTCTTCCTGAAGACCTTCCAGTTCTTCTCCCATTTGTTCGAGCAAAACATAATAATTATCCACGATCATATCGATCAACGCATACCCCAGATAATCCGCGCCCGATATTCGGATTCGGCCTTTTGCCTTTTTCAGCCGCTCGCGGACCGGTCCGAACACATCCCCTTCTATTTCCTGAAATGAAATCAGATAATCCGGACCGATAACCAGGCACACATGCTCAAATAAAAGCGCTGTTTCCCCGGGTTCCTGAAAAACCATTTTCAATACAAGAAACAGGTGCTGCTCAAAATCATCAATTTTGGCCCGGTGATTTGTATCTAAAATATCTTCCAGGAGCAGCGAATGAAGGTCAAACCCTTTGCCGATGGTTTCTATGACCGTCAGGTCATGAATCCCGGAAACATTGATCCATGTGACGGTATCTTTTGCCACGAATTTTTCAATGTCTGCGGCTTTGACGTCTGAAAATTCCTCGATGCGATCCTCATTATACGCCATCACAGAAATTCTGACCGGTTCGTCCGTGCGTTTGCCCACATAGACCAGAGACCCCGGCGAAAGACCGGCTTTTTTCCCGGGTGTAAATTTTTTCATTGTTCCTCCTGTTTTGCGGCCTGCTGGAAAAGAAGGCCAAAACCTTTGGAAAAAACCAAAAAAGGATGCTTGTGATTTTGCATTATGTTCGATTTTGATGCGATTTGGCAATAAAAAAAAGAAGATACACAGGAATTCGGTTTGGCGTTTTTTTATTTAAAAATTTTTATACCCTCTATTGACACGGTTTTTAATGTGATTATTTTTTTGTTAAATTAAATAACAAATTTTTGATATTGCTGAATATATTTTCATTTTGACGTTCGTTTTGATCTGTTTTTAACGCTATGGAAAAATGTTGGTTTATAAAGCGTGTCAATTTTATGCCCCGCTTCTTTCTGTCCTTTCCATAGCCTGTTTTTGAAAAATTAAAAAACACCCTTAAAATTATTTAACAAACTACAGGAAAGGAGGAATACATTATGTTGATCAGAAGATTATTTGACAATCCGGCATCATACCGGAATCCGTTTGCCGAGCTGGATCGCATGCGACGAGAAATGGATCTGCTGTCCGGTAATTTCTTGAGGACAGGACCCCGACACGCTTTCTCAGCCGGTGTATTTCCTGCCATCAATCTGACTGAAGACAAGGATAAATATTATATCCGGGCGGAACTTCCGGGAGTAAAAGGGGATGAACTGGATATCCAGGCCACCGGCAAAAGCATTACCATATCCGGTGAAAGAAAGATTACCCCTGAAGATGAAACCGCGCACTATCATCGACGGGAACGCGAAGCCGGCCGGTTTTCGAGAATTATTGAACTTCCCGGTGAAATTGATGCGGACAAAGTGGAAGCCGGTCTTTCCAACGGCATTCTGACCATTCAAATTTCAAAAGCGGAAGCGGCCAGACCCCGACAAATTAACATTAAATAAAAAAACAGTGAAAGGAGGGATTCCCATGTCTGATTCAAAAGAACTGAAAGTAAAAGAAAAACAGGAATTATCGTCTCCTGCCGAGCATACGCGGCCGGGACCTGTTTTTACACCGGCCGTTGATATTCTGGAAACGGAAAAAGAACTCACCCTGCTGGCCGACATGCCGGGTGTCACAACCAAAAACCTGAACATCGACCTGCGGGATGACACCCTGACCCTGGTCGGTGATATTGACCCCTTTGAAGGCCCGGATGAGCAGGATATTATCGTTGAATACGAAGTTGGTAAATATTTTCGGCAGTTTACACTTTCCGAAGTCATTGATCAGGATAAGATCGAAGCAAACTTAAACAACGGGGTTCTGCGTCTGAAACTACCCAAGGTGGAAAAAGCAAAACCCCGAAAAATAACGGTTCAGGCGGCCTGAACCAATGCACCGCCGGAGGACGACACCGCCTCCGGCGGTTTTTTTTATGTCCTTTCAGAATTTTTTTGTTTGCCCGAAACAGTTGCAATTGTATTGCAAAAACAGTAAACTGATCTTTATTTTTTTAAACCGATTGCAAATGTCAATAAATTGTAAAAGGATATCATAAATGGGCGAACTTTATTACTATGTCTGGGAATTTGTCACCAGTGTCACCATCATTATTCTGGTGGCAGCCTATATTATTCACGACCGCCTGAAACTGCGGTATGAAAAACTGACGGACGACGCTGAAAAATCGGCGAAACTGGAGCAGCTGAGCATGAAGACCCGGCTCATTCTCGGTGTTCTGGCCTTTTTCGGCGGGATTGCCTGGATCATTTACATGGAAACCCACACCCTTTACATCAGCCCGGAACTGGAGGGTTTTCATAATCTGGTGCCGGCCATTGTGATGAGTGTTATCGGACTGATCGTTTTTGGCGGCGGGTTTCAAAAATATTTAAAGGCCGGCAAATCCGATTAAACTCTGGGAAGCGGAAACCTTTTCACAACCCATCTGTTTCACTTCTACCCCAAACAATTTTCACAGGAGGAAAAAAATGAAAGTCACGATTACTTCACAGTGCATGGGCGACCGGAATTGCAACAATCTTTGTCCTGAAGTGTTTGAATATGATGAAGACCAGCTCAAATCTACTGTCAATTTTGATGAAATACCGGATCAGTATAAAGACGTGGTGCGCCAGGCGGCGGCGGAATGCGGGGCCGATGCCATTGAAATCGAAGACGATGAGTAACGGCTTCTTTTGGAACCCTTTTGATTAATTAAGGAAATAAAATTATGCCAAAATTCAGGGAAAGCCGGACCGCGAAAAACCTGCTGCTCTCTTTTGCCGGAGAGTCCCAGGCCCGGAACCGGTATACGTATTTTTCCCGAAAAGCTGTTGACGACGGTTACATCCAGATTGCCGATATCTTTGAAGAAACAGCCAACCAGGAATGCGAACATGCCCTGCGGTTTTTTAAGTTTTTCAATGGCGGGGAACTGGAAATCACCGGCAGTTTTCCGTCCGGCGTGATCAAAACCACCTATGAAAATCTGATCGCCGCGGCAGACGGAGAAAAATTCGAGCACTCGGAACTCTATCCGGGGTTTGCAAAAATTGCCCGGGAAGAAGGGTTTGACCGGGCCGCGGACACCTGGGATGCCATTTCCGTCTCGGAACGGCAGCACGAAAAACGCTACCGGGAACTGGCCGGCAATCTGGCCGCAGACCGGGTGTTTAAGCGGGCGGAAGAAAAAACCTGGCGGTGCCTGAACTGCGGGTATGTGCATGCGGGCAAAGAAGCCCCGGACAAATGCCCGGCCTGTGTTCACCCCAGGGAATTTTTTGAACTGCTGTGCGAAAACTGGTAATTTTTTTCTTCTGGTTATCTATTTGGCCCAGGATGAACTGAAAACAGGATGAACTGAAAAATGGTCCTGTGCACCCTATAACGCTATTTTCTTCCTTGCGAATCAGCGGCTGAGGCTTCAGCCGCTGATTTGCTTTTTTTATTCCGGACAGAAAAAATGATTCTTGTTGCCGACAATCTTCAGATAACCCTTCCGGTTATTGCCGCCGCCGTTGAGCACCGGGATCCAGCACCCATTCAAAAACGGGTAAAAGAATGTGAATCCGCCGGCGCACAGGCCATTGACATTAATTCCGGACCGTTAACCAAACAGCCGGAAAAGAAAATGGCATTTCTGGTGGAAACGGTGCAATCCGTCACCCGACTGCCGTTGCTGCTGGATACGTCCAATCCCTGCGCCATTGAAGCCGGTCTGAAAGCTGCCCAGAATTGCACTGTCCCCCCGATAATTAACGGGTTTTCCTTAGAGCCCCAAAAACTGGCACAGATCCTGCCCCTGGCCAAAAAATACCATGCAGACATTATCGGCTATCTGCTGACCCCTGACAGCCAGGTGCCGGTGGATGAAGCAGACTGTATTTCCGTGGCTCTGGAATTGTATGAAAAATTTCAGGCTGCCGGGCTGGCCAACGACCAGCTGATCATTGATCCGGTGGTGGCCCCGGTGATCTGGGAAAACGGCGTCCGGCACAATCAAAGCGTGGTGTCGGTGATTCGGAACCTTTCGGATATACTGGGATTTGACGTAAAAACAATCGCCGGCATCTCCAACCTGACCACCGGAAAGATCCCGCTGGGAAAAAAATTATTAATGGAAGAGTCTTTTTTACCGGTTCTGGCGGGCGCCGGCCTGTCCATGGCCCTGTTAAATGTATTTCACACCAGGACCCTGCAAATTGCCCGGGCCTGCGACGCGCTGCTGAACCCCGGCGTTTTTTCATGGGCGAATTTATAACGGCTAAAGTGTTTTTACCTCATCATACAGCCACTCCACCCATTCATCAATCCCCTCGCCGGTGCGACAGGAAACTTCAAAAATCTTAATGTCCGGGTTGAGTTTTAACACATGATCTTTGCATTTTTGCACGTCAAAATCCGACAGCCCCAGATAATCGATTTTGTTGATGACCATGGCATGACAGACTGTAAACATCAGGGGGTATTTCAAAGGTTTATCATCGCCTTCGGGCACGCTCAGGATCATGGCATTTTTGATGGCGCCGGTGTCAAATTCCGCCGGACAGACCAGGTTGCCCACATTTTCCAGAATCACCAGGTCCAGGTTTTTGATGTCCATGGCATCGAGGCCGGTTTTCACCATGGTGGCATCCATGTGGCAGAAGCCGCCGGTGCGGATCTGGATGGCGGGCACCCCTTCTTTTGCCACTTTTTCCGCATCCACCATAGAGTCAATATCCGCCTCCATTACCCCGATGGCCAGTTTTTCTTTGAGTTTCCGGATGGTCTGAATCACCAGGCTGGTTTTTCCCGCTCCGGGTGATGCCATCAAATTCAGCAAAAATGTTTTTTCTTTTCGAAGATCCTCCTGAAGCTTTTTTGCCATTTCGGTGTTGTCGGCCAAAATATCTTCCTTGACTTCGATCAGTCTTATTTCATCACTCATATCGCCTCCAGATTTTTTATAAAATATTCCCGCCCGGAAACCAGGGTATTTTTACCACTTCCGCATTCCGGACACATGAGTTTTTTATCTTTTTTGAGGTCTGCGACATAAGAGTGGCCGCATTCAGTGCATTTCATCACCACCGGCGTTCTTTCGATCTTCAGTTTGGCCCCTTCGGCAATACCGCCTTTGGCCAGGTGATCAAAATACTGCTGCATCCATTTATCCTCCAGGTCGCTCAGTTCTCCCACCTGAAGGTGGACGGCCATTACTTTTTTAACATTGTTGTCAACCGCATGCTTTAACACCACTTTAAGAATGCTGTTGATCACCGGAAGTTCATGCATGGCAAAGTTCCTCTTTTTCTTCTTTCAGCCTTTAACCTTCTACCTTATACCTTATACCTACACCTACGCATATTTACTGAAATCCACCCCGCGCATTTTTCCTCTTCTTCTGAACCAGTCATCTTCGTCTGCCGGCGGCAGAACAATATCTTCTGCTTTTTTACGGATCAACGAAATGGCATCAGACGGGCAGGCGGAAACACACAGCCCGCAGCCGATGCATTTATCTTTGATCACCGCATAGGCATCGTCTTTTTCCTCGATAGCATCCACCTGGCACCGTTCGTCCGCACATACCCCGCAGGAGATGCATTCTTCTTCGGTGATCACGGCATAATAATTGGAATTCACCGCAGAGGCGCCGCCGTATTCTTTTACCCCTCTTAACACGCCGCAGCAGCAGCCGCAACAATTGCAGATATAATAATGCCCTTTTTCAATATTGCTGGTCATGTGAACCAGCCCGACTTCTTCGCTCATTTTTAAGATATTATAGGCCTCCTGCCTGGTAATCGGTCGTCCCGCCAGCGGGTGATCATCAAAAAAATTCGGGATGGGCGCAATGGCCAGACATACTTCAAGGGGCCGGTCACAGGGTTCGTCCAGCAGTTCATGTTCTTTTTTACAGATGCAGTCATTGACCGCAAATGACTGGCCGTTTTCAATAATGGCGGACACCTGGTCAAAGGGCAGGGTCACTTCATTGCTGGAGATTTCTTTTTCCACCGGCACCACGCTCATGAGCGGGACGTTGCTGTCAAAAAACTGGGGGCCGTACGTTTTTTCATATTCCTTGCACAGTTCGGCAAACTCTCTGGTCATGTGCTTTAACTGAAACTCAAAAATACCGAACACCCAGGGCACCATTTTATACACCCGCACTTCGCCGAAATCCACGCCGAATATCTGGCCCTTTTCCCACATCAGTTTCAGGCGATCGTCCAGACCCTCTAAGGGACGGCCGGTGCGGGCGGCAATCTGTTCCGCGGTTTCAAATTTCAGGCGCAGGTCACAGAACAATTCCGCATCTTCCGGCGAAAAAATCATTTTTAACAGTTTTAATTCCACCCCGGTATCTGTTGCCGGAAATCCGTTGGGCAGGGTATCCAATGCGGTTGCCAGTTTTTTATATACATCTTCACTCATTTTTTTTATCTCCTTTGGTTTTTTTTATTATATTTATTACGGCCGGAGACCCGAATAAAGGGTCAGCACCACGGTCCGCTGCAGTTCCCTTAGTTTTTTTTCATCCATGCCCTGATCCTGAATATGATGATCAATGCGGAGCATGGCAAATCCGTGCACAATCGACCAGGCGGCCAGGGCCATTTCCCAGGGATCTCCGGATTTTAAAAGCCCTTTTTGCTGGCAGATCACAATTTTATCCCGCAGCAGCTGAAATACCGGAATGGATTCGGGTGTAAATTCATCGCTGAAATAGGAATCGTCCGAGCGGGTTCCGAACATCACCCGATAGTGGGAAGGATAGGTTAAGGCAAAATCAATATAAGACAACCCGCAAATGGCAAAATGATCCAGTTCGTTTCCCTGATTTCGGGTAATCCGCTCTTCGGTTATTTTCAGCATCATTTCGAAGCCTTCTTTGGCCACGGCTGACAAAATGGCATTTTTA
Organism: Desulfobacteraceae bacterium; assembly: GCA_011390415.1. Classification (GTDB taxonomy): domain Bacteria; phylum Desulfobacterota; class Desulfobacteria; order Desulfobacterales; family Desulfosalsimonadaceae; genus SURF-3. The sequence goes on along the minus strand of JAABSL010000336.1, from coordinate 777 downwards.
TCCTTAAAATGCCGGTAGGGCGCCGCATGACTCACTCCGGCCCGTTTGGCGGTTTTTCTTAGGGAAAGGTCATTTGCCCCTTGTTCGGATATAATTTCAACTGCCGTATCAATCAGAACCCGTCTTAAATCGCCGTGATGATAGGTTTGGTCGGGTTTTTTCGGCTTCGTCATACACAACAGCTTATTTTTTGTGGTGGTTGAATAGAGAGCAGTGTGGCGTATCTTATCGTGGTGCTATTTTAAGGGGAGATGTTTACAGTGTCAACATTATTTTTTTCTACAGAAAAGGATCGTTTCTTTGATAACGGTGATCAAATATAAAGGAATAAAAGGCGGGTGTTTTTGCGGAGCACAAAAGAGTTATCGATAATAATATTTATTCGGATAAGGCAATGCCGTCTTCTTCGATAACAATACGGCGGGCTTTATACAAAGCGCCAATGGCTTTTTTGAAATTTTTTTTGCTGATGCCAAATAATTTATAAATAAGTTCGGCAGAACTTTTATCCGTGACTTCCAAAAATCCCCCGTTTTCAGCGATTTTTTGGATAATTTGTTCGGATATTTCAGGGACTTTGGCATAACCGGGTTTTTGCAGACACAGATCAATTTTTCCGTCTTCCCGTACTTTTTTAACAAACCCTTTCTTCTTCTGATTTTTGTGCAATGATTCAAAAATTTCCGTATGATAAAGGAATCCTGCTGCCCGGTCATTTATTTTGGCGGTATAACCCAGTTCGCTTTTTTCGCCGATAACCAGATCAACGGCCTGGCC
>JAABSL010000335.1 GCA_011390415.1 Desulfobacteraceae bacterium | reverse complement strand
CCGCCCCATTTTAAGGCCCTAATCATTGTTTCGGCCGCCACCACCACCTTAGGGGCGTATGGCATACGCCGTTTTATGGCATACGCCCTTTCATGGAATGCACTTTTTTGCGGTTATACCCAAATGGGCGAATGCCATTCGCCCCTACGGCATAGATCATCATTTGCCGGCAATGATCAAGGCCGATTTTAATCGAATTCAGATTCAAAAAGGCATCCGGGATTGCCGCTGCGGCAGCTGAAATCCCGGACCCTGCCTTTCCCTTCCCGACCTGCCCGCCGTCAAATTCCGTTCATGCCCCTTGACTTTACCGCATGATTATTTTAAAAAATTCTGCCATAATCGAAAAAATGATTTAATCAATTTATTGAATCAAAGATATATTCGAATAAATTCATAAAAGGAGATGTAAAACCATGGCGCAGATGATTGCAGATCGCAGGGATGTGGACTTTGTCCTCCACGAACAGCTGAATGTGGGGGATTTGTCAAAAAATGAAAAATTCCGGGATTTTAATAAAAAAACAGTGGATATGGTCGTTTCCGAAGCCCGGATGCTGGCAATAAAGGAAATACTTCCCACCCAGCAGCTCAGTGATGAAGGCTGTGTCTTTGACAACGGTGAAGTCCGGGTGCCGGAAGAATACCACCGGGTCTTTAAACTGTTCAATGAAGGAGAATGGCCCGGCATGGTTGATGACCCGGAGTGGGGCGGCCAGGGCATGCCGAAAACCATTTCCCTTGCCGCCAATGAATACTTTTACGGTGCCAATCCGGCCTTTATGTTATATTACGGCCTCACCCACGGCGCCGGCAAAATGATTGAAACCATCGGCACGGAAAAACAGAAAAAACTGTACCTGGAAAAAATATATACCGGCGAATGGGCCGGCACCATGCTGCTCACGGAACCGAACGCCGGCTCCGATGTGGGGGCCCTGGAATCCACCGCCAGAAAGAATGATGACGGCACCTACTCCATCACCGGCTCTAAAATATTTATCTCCGGCGGCGAACACAATATGGTGGAAAATATTGTTCATCCGGTCCTTGCGCGCATTGAAGGGGCGCCGGCCGGCACAAAGGGCATTTCTTTGTTCCTGGTACCCAAATACCGGGTCAATGATGACGGCAGCCTGGGTGAATTCAATGATGTGGTCTGTACGGGCATTGAAGAGAAAATGGGGCTTCACGGCAACTGCACCTGCTCGTTGACCCTGGGCGGCAAAGGAAACTGCATCGGCGAATTGATCGGGGAAGAAAACAAAGGCATGCGGGCCATGTTCCTGATGATGAACGAAGCCCGGCAACTGGTGGGTCTCCAGGGATTTGCCGTATCCACCGCTTCATATATTTATGCCGTAAATTATGCCCGGGAAAGGATCCAGGGCAAACACCTGACGGCCGGCAAAGACCCGGACGCCAAAGATGTCGCCATTATTGAACATCCGGACGTCCGTCGTCAGCTGATGACCATGAAAGCCTACGTGGACGGTATGCGGAGCCTTATTTATTACGGCGGCTACATTCAGGACTTAGAAGAGCTTGCCACGGATCCGGCGGAAAAAGAAAAATATGAAGACCTGACCGCCATTTTAACGCCTATTATTAAAGGCTATATCACGGACAAAGCGCTCGAAGTCACCAGTCACGGGGTACAGGTTTTCGGCGGATACGGCTACATTAAGGAATATCCGGTGGAACAGCTCATGCGGGACTGCCGCATCTTCATGATCTATGAAGGGACCAATGGAATCCAGGCCATGGACCTTTTGGGCCGAAAGCTGGGAATGAAAAAAGGCAAACCCTTTATTGACTATCTGGGCCTTATGCAGAAAACCATTACCGAGGCCAAGGGGATTCCCGCATTAAGCCCGCTCACGGAAAAATTTGAAGCCGCAGTCAACCGGTTGAGTGAATCCGCCCTGTACCTGGCAACCACCGCCATGTCGGATAATGTTTTAAATGCGTTTGCATTTGCCCATCCCTTTCTGGAAGTGACCGGAGACGTCACCTTTGCATGGATGCACCTGTGGCGATCCACCATTGCGATGCAAAAGCTCATAAAACTCGCCGGCAGTGATGACCCGGCCGACATCCGGGCAAAAGCAGAAAAAAACAAGGATGCTGCTTTTTATTACGGCCAGATTAAAACCGCGGAATTTTTCATTCAGTCCATTCTGCCCGTCACCATGGGCAAATTCAACGCCATCGGAGAAACCAACGGTGCGGCCGTTGAAATGCTGGGTTCATCATTCGCCGTATAGCGCAATTTTTTTTCTTTTATCAATGATTTTTTCAATCAGGGCAATGCCGAAATAATCCGGCATTGCCCTGATAAATTTTTACTGCAAAGACCGCTCAGGATGAAGGGAAAAAACGGGTAATTTTTTGCCGTAAATCCATTTTTTTCGGTTTTTTCAAGTGCGCAGTTTTTTTCAAAAAAAAGTTTTTTTCATCTGCTCGAATATTTTTTTAATCTTCTGTTTTTTTCTCGCTTGACATATATATTGTATTTCTAATATATGTATCTACTAAATGTATGGCATTTAATTAATCCTTAAATTTCCGAAATCTATCAAATGAATCATAACGAGGATCCACCGGTCAAATTAAAAGGCGTTGGCGACAGTCTCTGGGTTTCCGTAGACCCCTCCCTGCCGATTGAACAGCTGAAAAAAGAATTAATAAAACCTTTTGAGCGTCTCAGGCACCTGGCGATTAATGCCAGAGTGATCATTGATACGGGCAAGGATGATCAGGAAAATAATGATCACTTAATTGAACAGCTGGGAACCTACTTAAAAGCAGAATTCCAGGTTGGCCATGTGACCCGGCCCACGCCGCCGAAGCGTTCCGTCAATCGTAACAGAATCCGGCAGCAGGATATGGGAAATGCCTGGCACCACTACAGAAATGACGGTTTGGTGCTCGCCGGTCGCGTCCGATCCGGCCAGAAAATCCAGGCCCGGAAACATCTGATTATTCTGGGCGACTTAAATCCCGGTGCCGAAGTTATTGCCGGGGGAGATATTATTATCATGGGATGCCTTCAGGGCAAAGCATCCGCGGGTCAGCCGGACAACGAAGAAGCCATCATCATGGCGCTGGAATTCAAACCCACCCAAATTCAGATCGGCGGATTTGTGGCAGCCGGAATTGCCGATTCAGACGGCAACCAGCCGGAGTTCGCATCGGTGGAAGATAATGCCATCGTTGTCGATAATTATAAAAAAGGTAATCCGTTCAGGCGGTTGGCATGGCCGGAGGTTCGATAGAATCAACAGCCACCGGTTCATTTATTTAACAGCAATTTTATGACCAAAGAGGTGAAGTGTGGACGGAAAAGTCATAGTGGTAACTTCAGGCAAAGGCGGCGTGGGCAAAACAACCATCACCGCCTCCCTCGGCGCAGCGCTGGCCGTGCAGGGAAAACGTGTCGCTATTGTTGACATGGATATCGGCCTCAGAAACCTGGATGTGGTCATGGGGCTTGAGAATCGAATTGTCTTCAATATTGTCGATATCATCAAGGGCAAATGTAAAATTAAACAAGCGGCGATCAAGGATCGGAGAATTGACAATCTCTTTCTGATCCCGGCATCCCAGAGTGATGACAAAGATGTCATCAAACCTGAAAACATGGTGTGGCTGACGAACAAACTCCGAAAAGAATTTGACATCACGCTGCTCGACTGTCCGGCAGGGATTGAACAGGGGTTTAAGAATTCCATCGCCGCCGCGGATGAAGCCCTGGTGGTCTGCACGCCCGAAGTATCCGCCGTAAGGGATGCGGACCGGATTATCGGCCTGCTTTACGCCCAATCCATCACCCCTAAGCTGATTGTCAACCGGATTATCCCCAAAATGGTTGAAAGCGGTGATATGCTGAGTCATGAGGATGTTGTTGAGGTGCTTTCAATTGATCTGATCGGACTGATTGAGATGGATGACCGGGTGGTCGTGGCCACGAATACCGGCATGCCCCTTATTTTACAGGAAGACTCCAAAGCCGGCATGGCGCTTCAGCGCATCGCATTGCGGCTTGACGGACACCCGGACCTGCCCATTGAAAATCCCATGATTCAGAAAAGTTTCTGGAAAAAACTCGGCTCCAAACTCAGCCGTAAAAATTAAGGATCTTTTATGAAATTCAATACGCTACTGAAAAAATTAATGAAAAAAGGTGACAGCAAGGATGTCGCTAAACAGCGCCTTAAATTTGCTTTGATGACAGATAAACTGGAAATCAAAACAGATACACTGGGCAATCTTCAAAGAGACCTGGTGGAAGTGATCTCCCGTTATTTTGAAATTGACAAGGAAGCCGTCAACATTGATATTCAGCGATCAGAAGAGAGCTCCGCACTGATTTTCAATACACCCATTCTTTCAGCAAATACACGACGGGGATTACCGGCCGCCTGAAATACCAAACGGCGTTTACAGATATTCGGTAAATTCCGTCCGGATGTACTGATAGATATCTTCGCCCACGCAGAGCCCGAGATCAATAAATTGAGGGCCGTACCGACGACCGGTAGGCGTTCGAAACGTGTCCTTGATTTTTTGCAGAAAAGTGATCCCCTTTGGATAGAGCGCCATGAATTTTTTAATGGGGATATTGGAATAAGACACCATGGCCCAGACCGTGTGGGTAAAATTTTCCGTTCCCCACCGGAATTTATCCGCATCATACAGGCAGTCTGACAGCAGTTCTCCGGCCGGGGTTTTGCAAGCTTTTATTTGTCCGAAGGCCTCATGATTTTCGATGGCCAGACAGATATCCGCAATATCCGCATCGGAAAAAGCGTATTGCACCAGCACTTTTTCTGAAAATACCGCCCCTTCTTTTGCATGGTTTTTATGCTTCCGCTTGATATCATGCAGCAGCCCGGCGCATTGGGCCATGCGCACCCGATGCTTCAGATCACCGCAATCTCCGGTCAGTCTTTCCAGCCGCTGGCCTTCGATAAGGGACAGGGTGCCGGCATCTTTGGCTACTTTCCGGACATGATCCAATCCATGGCCGAAGTCATCTTCAATATTTTCAGCCACAAAATCATATATTTGGCAGACCACGGGATCGGTTGAAAAAAAATTCAACGAATAATCAACCTGGTCCGGATAATCCATGTAAAAATCCGCTGCCGGGTATTGCGCGGCAATCCGGATTGCCTGCTGGTGAATTTTCATATAAATGGAATTCATAACTATTGGCTTGCCATAAGCTTGGGTTTGCCTGACAAAAACAGGCCGGCTTGTTTTTTTAAGCGATACCAAAAAGCGATGCGGCATTTTCGCCGCAAATCATTTTCTTTTCTTCTTTTCCGAGTCCGGCGGTATCCATTTCCTTAAAATATCGTGCAGGTTTGATCAGCGGATAGTCGGTTCCCAGCAATATTTTATCCGGACCGGCCAAAGTCATTGCCGTCGGATAGATTTCCGGCGAATATAAAAACGGGGAGGCCGCGGTGTCGTAATAGATATTTTTCAGCGTTTGCCTCACTTCTCTTTTGAGCAGGGTATAGAAAAAAATACCGCCCCCCCAGTGGGCCAGAATAATCTTATTATCCGGAAATGCTTTTGCCAGATTATAAATCTGTGCCAGGGTGACCGGCGTTTTTCCGGGATAAAGATGACCGATCGGTTCATTGGTGTGTATCATTACCGGCACCTTTTTATCCCGGCACAAAGCCATGACCGGTTCCAGCATTTTAAGGGCTTGCGCTTCAATGCCGGATTGATAAAATGCCAGTTCCCCGACACCTGACAAACCGGCATCCAGGCATCTTTCCACTTCTTTAACAGCCTCCGGATGATAAATATCCACACAGCAGAGCCCGATCAGCCGGTCCGGAAATTTACTGACAGACGCGATGACCTCATCATTGTTTTTCTGATAATATGCCGCCTTTTTCCAGGGAAATCCGAATGTCACCGACTTGTCCACCCCCTGTTCATCCATGGCCGCAATGAGATCTTCTGCGGTAATCAGAGGGGATTTTGGCGAATCATACAACAATTTAAACGGGGCTTCTCCGTCAAAATAGTCTTCCCGATGATCACAAATATTTTTCGGGAATATATGGGTGTGCACATCAATAATCATGTATTTCCTCCGCAAATGCCTGCAAACCTTCAAACGATTTTAACTTGACGGGTTCGACCGCCATACTCTATATTTGGCAGTATAATGCATCTCTCAAATGAATACAAACCCTTAATAAGGATCTGACAGATGAGCATGGGAACGTTATTTACGCAGTTCGAAGAGCCGGGCAAAGTCAACACCCAACAAACACTTGAATTTGCATATGATCGCGGTAAGGAACTGGGCTTAAATGAAGTCGTTGTTGCATCCACCACCGGTGAAACCGCCTACAAAGCAATGGAAATTTTTAAAGGATTTAAAATAACGGCCGTTACCTATCATTGCGGATTCAGAGAACCGTTTAAGAAAACCATGAAAGACGATGTTCAAAAGGACTTAGAGGTTGAAGGCGTTCAGGTTGTCCAGGCCACCCATGCCCTTTCCGGTGTTGAACGCTCCATTGCCAAAAAATATACCGGAAGCTATCCGGTGCTGCTGATTGCCGATACATTACGACTTTTCGGGCACGGAACCAAAGTCGCGGTTGAAATTTCCGTCATGGCCGCTGACGCCGGCGCTCTGACCGGCAAGGATATTATCGCTATCGGCGGAACGGCAAAAGGTGCGGATACCGCCTTAATCGTCAAGCCCGCTCACCAGTCTAATTTTTTTGATCTGCGCATTAAAGAGATTATCTGCAAACCCGGAACTTTCTAATCGAAAACCGTTAAATGAATGATTGAGCGTCATGTGGTTCTCATCGCCCCGGAAATACACTGGAACACCGGCAATATCGGGCGAAGCTGCATCGGCACCGGTGCCCGCCTGCATCTGATCAAGCCTTTGGGATTTTCCATAGAAAGCCGCGAAGTAAAACGGGCCGGACTGGATTACTGGCCGGATGTCAACCTGTCAGTCTGGGATAATTTCCAGGACTTTTTGACCGCCTGCCGGGCAAAAAAGGAAGAGCTCGTCCTGTTTACGAAAACCGGGAAACACTCAGTCTGGGAGCTGCCGGAATGTTTGCGGCTTTTTTTGATTTTCGGATCGGAAACCCGCGGCATTCCGGAAAATATCCGAAACCGGTTTGGGGAAGACGCCACCTACCATATTCCCATCCGCAACACGATCCGGAGCCTGAATTTATCCACATCCGTGGGCATCGCCCTCTATGAAAGCCTTCGCCTGGCACCTGGCTTTCATCAATGGTAAACATCCCTGCACACGCTTTTACAGAGATATTCAATCATTTTCATAGAGCAATCCGCCCCGGCGCAGATATTTCTGGTAAAACCGGCGGGTTCTTTTCCCGTCGTTCAATATTTTTTTTAAATAACTGATATTTTTACCAATAGATTCAGAATACAGATCCCGGTCAATATCCCATCGATACCTGAAATGATTGATCATATTCGAAGAGATATTGTCAAACCCCTGAGTCAAGCGCTTTCGGGTCACATTTTTATAAAATCCTTCGGTTTTCTCAAGCAGCTCTTCTTCGGAATCAAAATCCGGGATGCCGGCTTCTTCAAACTCTTTGAACAGCAGAATCAGTTTTTCCAGGTAAAGTCGGTCCGCCATCTGAGCCAGCAAATCCGCGGAACCGACTATTTTTCCGAGGTTTTCAATCTCTTTTGACCGGAATGAAATATCTGCCGCATCAATTTTCAGATTCGTGCATTTAATCAACTGAGCACAATCATCCATCTGCTGCCGGGTAAAATTCTTTTCGCCGAGGTTTTTTCTCATAAAGCGGATGCCGCGCTTTTCATGGCCGATGGTATATTTGGCGCCGGTTCCGCTCTTGTCCTTTTTGGTCTGAATCAGACCGGAATCATGAAACAAGGCGGCCAGAAGCCCCAAAAGAATATTTTCCGGCTGAAACCGGAACCCGCATACGACGCTGCCGTGAATCAGACGCGCAGTGGCCAGTGTGACCATCACGGTATGCTCCAGGTTATGATATTTGGTATTCGATGCCTTGTAGCCGGGATAGTCCCCGTTGAACAACCGGATGATATCCTGACACACGACCTGAAACTGATCCATGATATGATCCGAATCAAGCAGGGAAATGATGGTTTCTATTTCATCCAGAACCGCTTTCTGGTTCTGACAGTCGATCAGATCATACAGATTGGTTGTTTCATTGTTCATAAAACACCCCGGTCGGGAACCTGGTTTATAGATAATTCCGGCTTATACTAAGCAATTTCTGAAATGAAACCACCCCATTGCCAGCCCATAAGTTTCGATTTATATAGCGTTATCCTTTGAATTTATTCTCAATCGCATGAATCACCGGAAGGATTTGAAAAAAAATTTCCACAATTTCGGGATCAAAGTGTTCGCCCGCACCGGATTCAATCACATCCAGCGCCTTTTCCCGGCTCCATGATTTTTTATAAGAACGACGGGAAACCAGCGCATCATAGACATCTGCCAGAGCGACAATCCGGGCAGGCAACGGGATTTCGCTTTTCTGCCGGGGACTCCCCATTTTGACATCCTTTTGCATTATATTGCTTATTTTACCCGGATATCCGCTGCCATCCCATTTTTCATGATGACACAATGCAATCTGCATGCTCATTTGATCAAGGCTTGACGTCTGATTCATAAACAGACGCCCTCCATAAACCGTATGTCGTTTTATGGCATTAAATTCGTTTTTGGTCAGCTTGTCCGGTTTTTTCAGGATATGGTCGGGAATGCCCACCTTGCCGACATCATGGAGCATTGCCGCCAGCCGGATTAAATCCTTTTGCCGGTTTTTTTCCTGCTTATCGATTTTATGTTTTACCGCCCACTGATGGTATATTTCCGCTGAATATGCACCGACTCTCTGTACATGGGCCCCTGTTTCCATGGGGTCCCTGAGTTCGGCCATTTTAACCATCCGCAAAATCATTTCCCGATTCATAATCCCGCGGTCAATCGCCACTGCCGCATTGTTGGCCAGCAGCGGAATCAGGTCCTGAATTTTTTTAAAAAACGGTATGACCCGGCCTTTTTCATCTTTGGCATTAATCAGCTGCATAACTCCCACCAACCGGCCGTGAAACGTATAAAGCGGTACCGCCAGAATCGACCGGGTCTGGTACCCGGCTTTCCGGTCATAGGCGGCATTAAACCCAAACGGGCTGTCCGGAGGAAGGTGGTAGGCATCATCGATGGCAACCGTATTACCGGTCAGAGCCACATAGCCGACAATGGATTGGGAATTAATCGGAACTGAAAAATCGACATAAATCTGTTCATTGGCCTCATCCTGTTTAAACAGCGTGTCATTATGAACATATCCGAATCGCAGCCGATCCGATTCTACAATGAATATCGAACCGGCATCGGCATTTGAAAGGCTCCGGGCTTCCTCCAGAATTTTATCAAGAATGGCGTCAATGTCCTGAAGATAGTTGAATTCCTCGATTCTTTTCATAATCGAGGTAATTTCACTACTCGGATACTGAACGTATTGGGAAGGCCTAAAACCCATTTCCGCCGTTGGCTCCTCTGCAGCTGAAAATTTGATCCCATTCATATCGTGGTCAGCCCGGATGATTCTTGCACAATACGAATCTTTGCCCGCCATCAATGCAAGATAAAAATAAAGGACAGAAATACATGCGGTTCAAAAGCATATTATTTAAATTCAATGGTTTTCTATAGTATGGGAACTTGATGACAAGGTCAATTAAAAACAGCCCCTTCTCTTGCGGTACCATGCCATGCTTACCATACCTGCCATTGACACATTTTGGAAAATGATTATTTTTTAGAAAAATAATGGGTTATCCACCCGATCAAATTACTTTTTTTCGCAACACCACAATAATGAACAGACACCAGTAAAGATAAAGGAGGACTCATGCGTTTTGATAAATTTACCATAAAAGCTCAGGAACTGATTCAGGAAGCGCATGCAATTACATCCAAATACCATAATCAGCAGATTGAACCGGTTCATTTTCTCTATGTGATGCTAAGTGACAGTCAAAGCATTACCGGTTCCATTATAAGAAAAATCGGCATCACGCCGGACGACGTTGTCCGAGAAACATTGACCGCGATTGAGACCCTGCCCAAGGTTCAAGGGGCGGTGGGTGACGCGTATTTGTCCGCTCAAAGCCGGACAATGCTGGAACAGGCGTTTACCGAAGCATCCAACATGAAAGATCAGTATGTCAGCATTGAGCATATTTTTCTGGCAATACTGGATATCAAAGACAGTCGGATTAAAAATATCTTCAAACAATTCGGCATTACCAAAGAAAACGTCTTAAAAGTGCTCATGGAAATCCGGGGGAGCCAGACCATTACCGACCAGAATCCGGAAGACAAATACCAGGCCCTGGATAAATATACCCGTGACCTGACGGAAGATGCCCGTCTGGGTAAAATCGATCCGGTCATCGGCCGTGATGAAGAAATCCGGCGTATCGCCCAGGTGCTGTCCCGACGGACAAAAAACAATCCCGTGCTGATCGGTGAGCCCGGGGTCGGCAAAACGGCAATTGTGGAAGGACTTGCCCAGCGGATCATTGAAGGCGATGTGTCCGAGACATTGAAAAACCGGCGGCTGATTGTGCTGGATATGGGCACCCTGATTGCCGGGGCCAAATACCGGGGAGAATTTGAAGACCGCTTAAAAGCAGTGGTCAAGGAAGTGGAAAAAGCCGAAGGAAAAATTATTCTGTTTATCGATGAACTGCATACGCTGGTGGGGGCCGGAGCGGCCGAAGGATCTCTGGATGCCTCCAACATGTTAAAACCCGGTCTGGCCCGGGGCACCCTGCGGTGCATCGGCGCCACCACCATTACGGAATACCGGAAATATATTGAAAAAGACGCGGCCCTGGAACGCCGGTTTCAGCCCGTTGCGGTATCCGAACCCACAAAGGAAGACACCATTTCCATTCTCCGGGGACTGAAACAAAAATATGAAGTGCACCACGGGGTCAAAATCAAAGATTCCGCCATTGTGGCTGCGGCCACGCTTTCCGACCGCTATATTACCGACCGGTTCCTCCCGGACAAGGCCATTGACTTAATTGATGAGTGCGCATCCCGCCTGCGGATTGAAATCGACAGCAAGCCGGCGGAAATCGATGAAATACAGCGCAAAATCACCCAGCTGGAGATCGAAAAAGAGGCCTTGCGAAAGGAAACAGACAGTGCATCCAGAGACCGTCTGGAAAAAATAGAAAAAGACATTGAAGTATTAAAAGAAGATTACCATGGAATGAATGCCCACTGGCAGAATGAAAAGGAAAGCATCGCCGCCATCCAGTCGATTAAATCCGAACTCGACCAGGTCGGCATTGAAGAGCAGCAGGCCGAACGCGAAGGCAACCTTGAAAAAGTGGCCCAGCTTCGTTACGGCCGACGCAATGAATTGAAAAACCGCCTGGAACAGGCCAACCGGAAACTGGTTGATCTTCAGGTGCATCGAAAAATGCTGCGGGAAGAAGTAGATGCCGAAGACATTGCTGAAATTGTTTCCAAGTGGACCGGCATTCCGGTGAAAAAGATGCTCGAAGGCGAGCGGGAAAAGCTGGTGCACATGGAAGACCGGATAAAAAAACGGCTCATCGGCCAGGATGAGGCCGTAAAAGCGGTTTCCAATGCAGTCCGTCGGGCCCGATCCGGTCTTCAGGATCCCAACCGGCCCATCGGCTCATTTATTTTTATGGGCCCCACCGGTGTGGGCAAGACCGAACTGGCCAAGTCCCTGGCGGAATTTTTATATGACAGCGAACAGGCCATCACCCGGGTGGATATGTCGGAATATATGGAAAAGCATTCCGTATCCCGCCTCATCGGCGCGCCGCCGGGATACGTCGGGTATGAGGAAGGCGGATATCTCACGGAAGCAGTTCGCCGGCGCCCCTATTCCGTGATTCTGTTTGATGAAATTGAAAAAGCGCATCCGGACATTTTTAATGTGCTGCTTCAGATTTTAGATGACGGCCGCCTGACGGACGGCCAGGGCAAGACTGTTGACTTTAAAAACACCCTGATCATCATGACATCCAATGTGGGCAGCCACCTGCTTCAGGAAGTCAATGACAGCAATCGGGAAGCCATTGAAGAAAAGGTTTTCCAGGCGCTGCGGGCCGGTTTTAAACCCGAGTTCTTAAACCGGATTGACGAAATTATTATTTTTCACAGCCTCACTCACGAGCAGATTCGTGAGATTGTCGACATTCAGCTGCAGCGACTGGAAAAACGGCTGGCGGACAAAGAGATTGAACTGCAACTGACCGAAGCGGCCAAAGATTTTCTGGCGGAAAACGGATTTGATCCGGTCTACGGGGCCCGCCCTTTGAAGCGCACCATCCAGCAGTTCATTGAAAATCCGCTGTCCATGGAAATTTTAAAAGGCGACATGGAAGGGGCCAGTCAGATCAAGGCGGATGTGGAAAACGGCAACATTGTGTTTGATATTACGCCGGTAATTTCACAGGATCCCTCCCATGCGGCGTAATTGTGCAAATAGGTGGAAGGTATAAGGTTTAAGGCGGAAGGTTTAAGGTTGAAGGTTTAAGGGATAAGGCAGAAGGTGAAAAATTTCCTGGTTATAACTGATGTTGGGAAATAGTGTTAACATGCTGCGAAGCAGCAGAGTAATATAGCCTGGGGTTCAAACCCCAGGCTATACGCCCTGACCCTTCCAGGGCCGTTACTGTGCAGTGCAGCAGCAAGACATTTCAGCCTGAAAAACGCAGTGTTCTTGTTTCAATGGCAAATAACGCCATTGACCGATTTTTCACGAGCCTGATTTGTTCATTTGCAAGGCATAAGGGGTGAAGCTGTAGTGTGCTACCGCGAACTCCTTAGAACACAGCAAATGGGCAAATCAGGCTTGTGTTAAAAACCTAAGAGCCGCCCTCCCTGATACACCACAAACGACATTCCCCAGGCCACGGCGGTGGTATAGCCCAGATTAAAGAACGTCCATTTCATGGATCCGGTTTCCCGGCCGATGGCCCCGAGCGTTGCCAGACAGGGAACATAGAGAAGCACAAATATCATCATAGAGAGCGCAGACAGCGCTGTCATTCCGGATTCTTGCAAGGCATTGCGCAACGCATCCGACTCCGCATCCCCTTCCGCCGCATAGAGAACCCCCATGGTACTGACCACAATTTCCTTGGCCACAAAACCGGTCAGCAGGGCCACACTGCCCCGCCAGTCGATACCAATGGGTTCAAACACCGGTTCAATAAATTTACCGATTCTGCCGATATAAGATTTCTCGGCCCGCTCCGCTTCTTTTGCGGAAGCAAGTGTCTCAATCCGGGCCGACTGTTCCTGCTGCAGCCGGGCGGCTTTCACCGCATCTGATCTGCTGATTTTATCATCATAGGACTGCTTCACCTGTTCAATCTGTGCGTCATAGTCTTTTGAATATTGAATATGCTGAGGGTAACTTGACAGCACCCAGATCACGATGGAACCCACCAGAATAATACCGCCCATTTTTTTTAAAAACATCTTGCTGCGGTCCCACATATGAATGAGAAGATTTTTCATCATCGGCACCCGGTACGGCGGCAACTCCATGACAAACGGCGCGTCTTCCCCTTTCAGCAATGCGGTTCTGAACAACCGGCCGGAGACAATTGCCACAGCAATACCGAAAAGATAAATCATAAAAATTACCGTACCGGCATGAGCGGCAAAAAAAGTGCCGGCCAGCACAATGTAAACCGGCAGCCGGGCCGAGCAGGACATAAACGGGGTGATGAGAATGGTCAGAATCCGGTCTTTTCTGCTCTCCAGCGAACGGGTGGCAATAATGGCCGGCACATTGCACCCGAACCCCATGAGCATGGGGATAAATGATTTGCCGTGCAGGCCGATCAGGTGCATGATCTTGTCCATTAAAAATGCGGCCCGGGCCATATATCCGGTATCTTCAAACAGCGCGATGCAAAAAAACAACAGCAGAATATTCGGCAGAAAAATCGCAATGCTGCCGACACCGGCAATCACCCCGTCGATGATCAGATCTTTTAACACGCTGTCCGGCAGCACATACTCAAAAAAAGCGGAAAGATACCCGACCCCGGCATCAATCCATTCCATGGGATAAACACCCAGGGTAAAGGTAATCTGAAACATGGCCCATATAAAAAAAATAAAAATCGGAAACCCCAGAAACCGGTTGGTCAGCACCAGATCAATATTTCGGGAAATATCCACACGCTGGCGGGTGGAAGTAGACATGACCTCCTTGATAATGCCGGCGATAAACCCGTACCGCTCATCCGTCATTACAATTTCAGGTTCGTCATCCAGCCGTTTGGATAATTGACCCCGGAGCTGTTCTGCTTTTTCCAGGATCTTTTCGCTTTGATCCGCCATTTTTTCACGGATCCGGTCTTTGATGATTTTATCGCCTTCAAGCAGCTTAACCGCTGTCCAGCGGGGATCATAGGATAAGGTAACGCCGTCTCTGCTGTCGATATAATCGCGCATTTCCCGGATCGCGGCTTCAATATCATGACTGTAGCGCACCCGCCTTTCTTCGGGTATCTCAAGAGGAGATGCCGCCAGCTCAATGGCGGTTTTCAAAAGATCGTCCAGGCCTTCATTTTTGTTGCCCACCGTAAAAACCACCGGGACTCCGAGCAGTTCGGACAATTTCCGGGCATCAATTTTAAATCCCCGGGATCTGGCGACATCGGCCATGTTCAAGGCAAATATCACCTTGCAGTCGAGTTCCCGAAGCTGATTGGCCAGGTACAGATTGCGTTCAAGATTGGAGGCATCAATGATGTCAATGACCACATCGGGATTTTCATCCAGTATAAAATCCCTGGCCACGATTTCTTCAATGGAAAAAGGGGTCAGGCTGTAGGTGCCGGGCAGGTCAATAATTTTGATATCATGCCCGAATTTATGAATATCACCTTCTTTTTTTTCAACCGTCACGCCGGGCCAGTTTCCGACTTTCTGCCGGGTGCCGGTCAGATTGTTGAAGATGGTTGTTTTTCCCGAGTTGGGGTTGCCTGCAAGGGCAATGCGCAGTTGTCGTTTTTCCATTATTTTTTGCCTGTCAGTCGCTCAACATCGATCTCAGCCGCCTCTTTCACTCTCAGTGACACGTGGCATCCCCTGATCGTCAGTTCCAGAGGATCTTTTAAAGGCGCATATTTTTCAATGTATATTTCAGATCCCTTTGTCAGTCCCATTTCAAGTATTCGCTGCCGCAGCCGGGATTCACCGCCAATTCGTACAATCCGTCCGTACTGGCCCTCGCGCATTTGATCCAATCGCATCTGTATATCCTTTTATTCTTTGGGCCCCACGATAATTTTCTGGGACATGCCGCGGCCGAGCACATAGCGCTGGAAATCAACCGCCACCACCAGCTGTCCCTGGCCATTGTTGGTAATGACTTCCAGTTCGTCACCAATGCGCAGTCCCATGCTCAGCAGACGCAAACGGGCGTTGCTGCCGCCGACAAGCTCTTTGATAATCACCCGTTCTCCCTGTTTGGCCATCATCAGCGGAATCTGTTTTTCCCGTGTCTTCAAGCAATCCGCGCAGATCCCGTAAATCTCCATCCGGTGCTGCAGCATATGAAAACCAAACCCCGAAACCACCTGCGCCTGAAGCTGTTCGAGCTGGTCATTTTTAAACTCTAAAATTTTACCGCACTTGGTACAGATCATGTGATCATGATGCTGTCCCAGGTGGCGATGCTCATAGTGTATAATGCCGTTTTTAAACCGGTTCTTGTGCGCAAAACCGAACCGGCACATCAATTCCAGGGTATCTTCGATAAATTCTTTGGACAGGGAAATCTTTTTTTCTTTTAATTCCGATTGCAGAAAATCCACCGTGACATGATCTTCTATTTGAAGAAACGTTTCCATCACTTTAAAACGATCGTCAAACCGGTCGATTTTTTCCTGTTTGAACAGTTTTTCAAACTGCTGCCGCTCGTGGGAATGAATCTCTTTCATTTTATATCATCAACCTGTTAATTGCATGTTTAAGTCCGTAAGTGTAACGTTTAAAGAGGATTAATAATACAGGAATTCAGGTATGTCAACAAGGGCGCTGTATAATCCCAAACCGGAAAGCATTTTATGCTATAGGTACCAGCGAGGCAGGCATGAGACCAGGAAGATCAAAAAAAAATAAGCCGGCTTTTGAGCAGATTCAATTTCTCTATATTTAAAAGAAACATATATCAGATTTCAGCAAATTTTCAAAATAGCCGATCGTACTTTTCAACCCTTGCTCCAGTTCAATTTTCGGTTCCCAGCCGATTTTTTCTCTGGCAAGCGTGATATCCGGCTGGCGTTGGATGGGATCATCAACAGGCAATGGTTTGAAGGTCAATTTTGAGCGTGAACCGGTCAGGATAATAATTTTTTCCGCCAGTTCCTTGATGGTAAACTCATGTGGATTGCCCAGATTAACCGGTCCGGTAAAGTCATCTTCTGTATCCATTAACCGGACGAACGCTTCAATCAGATCATCCACATAACAGAAAGATCTGGACTGGGATCCATCGCCATAGATGGTAATCGGTTTATCCTGTAATGCCTGGACAATAAAATTGGAAACCACCCGGCCGTCATTGGGATGCATATTCGGACCATAGGTATTAAAAATACGGGCCACTTTGATTCGAAGACTGTGCTGCCGCCGATAATCAAAAAACAGGGTTTCCGCGCATCGTTTTCCCTCATCGTAACAGGAACGGAACCCGATGGGATTCACATGCCCCCAGTAAGACTCCGTCTGGGGATGAATTTGGGGATCACCATAGACTTCAGACGTTGATGCCTGAAAAATTTTGGCCTTGACCCGTTTGGCCAACCCCAGCATGTTGATGGCACCGTGAACGCTGGTTTTTGTGGTCTGGACCGGATCATGCTGATAATGAACCGGTGACGCCGGACAGGCCAGATTGTATATTTCATCCACCTCCACATACAGCGAAAATGTCACGTCATGGCGCATAATCTCAAAATGCGGATTATCCAGCAAAGCAATTACATTATCTTTTGCGCCGGTGAAAAAGTTATCCACACAAATGACATCATGACCGTCTTTCAATAACCGGGCGCAAAGATGAGACCCAAGAAAACCAGCTCCGCCGGTGACAAGAATTCGCTTTTTTAAATGCATAAGATGTTGTCCTTAATAAAATTTTATTTAGTTTCAGCAGTTAACCGGTTCCACATGATCCGCTTCAACAGAAACAGATATCGACTGCATAATACTTTCCACGGAAAGCACCAGCCGGCAGTTATTGGCCTTTCTTATAATAAGCCCTTCCACTCCTTTTAGCGGACCTTTTGTGACGCAAACCTTTTGACCCTTTTGGACAAAATCATACGGATAGACTTTCTCAGGCCCGGAAAGTGCTTTTTCAATCTGGCAAAGTTCCATGACCAGTTTTTCTTCATCAGCCACATCAATAATGCGGGAAATATGATTGGAGCGCAGAGCGGCATGGCGTTCAAAATCATCTGCCTGAAAAAAAAGATACCCATTAAAAACCGGAATTAAACTGTAGCGAATCCGTTTATCATTTGACTGCTGGCGGCTGAACATGGGCAGATAATAACCAATGCCCGCCCGGGCCAGATAGTGGGCCAGGGTTTTTTCCCGGCGGCTTTTGGTATGGGCCACGCGCCATATCTTATCCGGATGGGGGGCATTGAGAATATCCGCAGGGAAAAGAGATGCCGGATTCTGGTCTAAAGATATTGTCATAATTGGACGATGATCTCAAAATAAACGTTTTTTATAAATACCCCTTTGGATTCATGGACTGCCAGCGCCACGCGTCGGCGCACATTTCATCAATTCCCCGAAGGGCTTTCCAACCGAGGTCTTTTTCAGCCAGAGCGGGATCCGCATAGCAGGTGGCAATGTCTCCGGGGCGGCGGGCCACAATTTTACAGGCGATTTTTTTACCCGACGCTTTTTCGAACGCAGCGACCATTTCCAGAACGCTGTATCCTTTTCCGGTTCCCAGGTTATAAGTCGCCATGCCGGAAGTAGTCGTCAGTTTTTCCAGTGCTTTCAAGTGACCCTGGGCAAGATCCATCACATGGATGTAATCGCGGACCCCGGTTCCGTCGGGGGTATCATAATCATTGCCATATACCATTAATTCCGGCAGTTTCCCCACCGCAACCTGACTGATATACGGCATCAGATTATTCGGTACGTCCAACGGATCTTCGCCGATCAACCCGCTGTCATGGGCCCCTACCGGGTTAAAATACCGCAGCAGTGAAATATTCCAGGAATTGTCGGAAAAACAGAGGTCTGTTAATATTTTTTCAATAAACCACTTGGTCCGGCCATAGGGATTAAACGGTTTTATCTGAGCCTTTTCATCAATGGGCACGCTATCCGGGTTGCCGTATACAGTGGCCGAGGAACTGAATACCAGGTTTCGCACGCCATGTGTCCGCATAACTTCGCACAGGGTCAGTGTGCTGTCGATATTGTTCCGGTAATATGCCAGGGGCTGCGCCACGGATTCCGCCACACTTTTTAAACCCGCAAAATGGATCACGGCATCAATTGAATGCTGGCAAAAAATTTCATTCATACCCGCAACATCGCGTAAATCCGTTTGATAAAAATCCGCGCGTCTGCCGGTGATTTTATCGACTCGTTTGATGGATTCAGCGTTGCTGTTGCACAAATTGTCGACAACAACCACGTTGTGACCATTTTTCAATAGCACAACACAGGTATGACTCCCGATATAACCTGCCCCGCCGGTCAGCAAAATATTCATGGTATCAGTTTCGTCTCCGTTAATAATGGAAGGCTGAGGCTTTCCGCTGCATTTGTCCGGGAAAGTCCCGGTCTTCGCGCCACGGCCGGAACATTCGGATGCTAAATTGACGATTGAAAACTTTCCGATGCTTTTGTTTATCATAACTATTTGATTTGATGCAAATCAAAACAAGGACTCTGCCAAACAATCTTCTTGCCATTGTTTTCTTTTATGGTTTAAAAAACGAACAAATAATCGCAACATACAATTTAACCGGATAAGTCAAAAAATGTATTCATGGAATCTTGAAAAAGATCGGCGGGAGGCTGACACCTATTTAACTGAAAAGCGAAGTGATTTTGTCACCACCTATATGATGGTATCCAGCCTTCAATTCATCATCGATCAGGAACCTGAAATAATAAAAGAATCGACCATCACTGCGTTATTGTGCGTACTTGAAAGCAAAAAACACGCCGGGCAAAGACAGGTCTATTTTCTGCACAAAAAAGCAGCAGACGCCCTGGGCGCAATCCTCGAAACCACCCCACACCCGGACCTGGCCCGCCAGGCAAAAAACAGCCTGATGCAGATCCTGCATCAAAAAAACGAAAAACCGTTTCGTGCGGCAGCCGAAGCTTTAGGCACCCTGCCCCTGGAAATCAAAGGTCCGGTTTTAAAAGCAGACCCGGATTTGGAAAATTCCCGGCCATCGATTTCAAGTGTTTCCTGGCAGTCACTAATGCAGCAATCCGGATTTGACGATAATTCATCAGTACCGCCATTTGAATGGAAAGGCCGAAACCTGATCGTTTATTCAAATGATCCGGACCGCGTTCTGGTTATCAAGATGGCAAGGCCCAAAGAAGATCCGGCAATGCTTGCCAAAGAAGGGCTGTGGATGGATTTTCTTTCCAAAAACCGGGGCAGGTCCACCGGACCCGATGACCGGTTCCGGATTCCGGAACCCCTTCGTTTTGCCGGCGGCTTTGTGTTCCGACTGAAAGACCTGCCGGCGGCAATCCCGGAAAATGCCGCTATTGATCCGCAATATACCGGTATCGCATTTATCACATCGTCTGATTATTTTTGTTACCCCAATGAACACAGCCCGGATCGTCTGCTGCCGGCGGAAATATTTTATGAAATCATCACCCGCAGCGCACGGCTTCTGGGAGAACTGGCCGCCGCAGGCATTATCCACACCGCACCCATCCCCCTTTTTCACAACCGGGTGCAGCGCCACAGACGCGACGATGGCGGCTTATACCAGTGGCCGAAAGGCGGACGACTGGACCGGTGGCTGAGCTCCTGCCGGTTTCCGAATATCGGCAAAACCGGTATCCGGGATTTTGAACATTTTATTTCATTTAAGGGATCATCCCGCAAGCTCTATGAATACATCGGCAGCCACATATTCAGCCTGGTGCTGATTTGCGGCAGTTATTTCAGAAATATGGATGAGCAGATAGCGGGATTTGATGAATCCGACAATCCCGCGGATGCCAGACATCTTTTTGACCGGGCCTGTTTGGAAAAAACTGTTACCGGAATCTTTGCAAATTATTACAACGGATTTACAGGATCAGCATTTCATGGACAATTTCCATTGGATCTGGATTGGTTTGCCGCACGGCTGGTTGATGAAATGGGCGTAGACCGCCATATGGAAGAAATTCTGCGGGTGGCGGAGCAAAATATCATGAACGATCTGGAATTTTCCGAATTTCTGACCAGCCGGGGATACACGGCAGCTCAGATCCGGCACCTGGAAAAAGGAAAGGCCGATATCACCATTCTCACCGGTCCGCATCTGGGCGGGTTTAATCAGCCGATTTCCCTTCCCGAACTGATTGAATTTACCGCGGCGGCAGCTGCTTTTTGCATTTCAGACCGGTATTGTCAGGAAAAGATATCCGCTTTATAAAACACCCGCCCCACCCGGTTGAGGTGATCAAATTCAAAGATCAAACGGGGTCAGACTTTCAAAACCGTCTTCCGTGATCAGAAAGGTCTGCTCAAACTGGGCGGACAGCTTGCGGTCATGGGTAATGGCGGTCCAGTTGTCACCGGCAACAAACAGGTCGGCTTTACCTAAATTGATCATCGGTTCCACGGTAAAGACCATCCCCGGCACCAGTACGATTCCGTCGCCTTTTTTGCCGTAATGGGGCACATGGGGCGGTTCATGAAAATCAAACCCTACCCCATGGCCGACGAATTCACGGACCACCGAACACTTCTCGTTTTCCGCGTATTTCTGAATCGCCCACCCAATATCGCCGATGGTATTACCCGGGACAAGCATTGTCATGGCCGCTTTCAGACTTTGAGCGGCTACGCTGACGATTTTTTTCGCATCCGCATCGGGCGTTCCGACAAAATAGGTTTTACTGGCATCGGCATAATATCCGTTATATATGAGGGTAATATCGACATTAATAATATCGCCATCCGCCAGTGCACGGTTTTCAGGGATACCGTGACAGATCACCTCGTTGATGGACGTGCAGATGCTTTTGGGAAATCCCCGGTAATTCAGCGGGGCCGGAATGGCGTTGTGTTTTATGGCAAATTCATGGGCAATGGTATTGAGCACATCCGTTGTAACCCCCACTTTGATATTGTCTTCCATCAGATCAAGGGTTTCAATCACAAGCTCCCCGGCCGCCCGGATGCCTTCGATATCCTTGGAATGCTTCAGGCGGATATCGTATTTCTGGCTATACAATTTTTCCAGATTCACCGGTTTGGGATTTTTTGCATTTAAACAGCATCTTTTGTATTTTTTACCGCTGCCGCACGGGCACGGATCATTGCGTCCAATTTTTATTTTATCGTCTTTGAGCATCATGTGCGCAAACATCTCCATAAAAACAATTTTCTATTCATATACCAGTTAAAAAACCCCTAAGTATAAAATATAAACACAGGGTGTCAAGTAAGGGATTGCGTATGGACCAGTGATTTGGTATATGCAATGGAAAAACTTATGCCCGATAAAAGACGTCTTAAAGGCATCAACACATCAGCAAAGGGAGTCGCATGGGATCCAAAACAGACGAACTGATTTTGAAAACCGCCAAGGAAATCGTTGTGAAATTCATTGAAGTGGGCAATATTTCGCCTACCAGCTTTCATGATCACTTTCGAAATATTTACAAGACCATTGAAAAATCCGTCCTTGAAACGGCCCATAAGACAGAGCCCGGAAAAAAATAAAGCATCCGAACCTGGTAAATCCGGTTTTCAATGATAGCGTAATCGTTAATGGGCTTCGGCCCAATCCTTGCCCGTCGCCACATTCACCTTCAGCGGCACCTTAAACGACCAGATATTTTCCATTATCTCCCGGCCGGTCTTCCGGATCGTTTCCAGTTCTTCCGGCGGCACTTCAAATACAATTTCATCATGCACCGACAGCAGCATTTTTGACCGCAGCCCCTTTTCGGATATCGCGGCATCCGCCCGGATCATGGCCAGCTTGATCAGGTCCGCCGCTGTCCCCTGAATTTTGGTATTCACCGCCGTTCGTTCGGCAAATCCCCGGATATTGGCATTTTTACTGTTGATATCCGGCAGCAGACGTATCCGGCCCAGTTCGGTGGATGTCTGCAGGGTTGCCCTGGCGGTCTCAATGGTTTCATCGATAAAACGCTTGACGCCGGAATATCGTTTAAAATAATTGTCAATATAGGTCTTTGCCATCTTCTGGCTGATTTTCAGGGCTTTGGAAAGACTGAACGGCCCCATGCCGTACATAATGCCAAAATTGATCACCTTTGCCTGCTGCCGGAGGTCATTGGTAATCATCACGGGAAGCGCCTGAAAAACCTCCGCCGCGGTCCGGGTATGAATGTCTTCGTCTTTGTTGAACGCGTCAATCAATATCTCGTCATCGGAATAATGGGCCAGCAGGCGAAGTTCAATCTGGGAATAATCCATGGCCACAAAGGTCCAGCCCTCTTCCGGAATAAAGGTCCGGCGGACCTTTCTGCCTTCTTCGGTGCGGATGGGAATATTCTGCAGATTCGGATTGGAACTGCTCAGCCGGCCGGTGGCGGTGATGGTCTGATTGTAAGACGTGTGCACTCTGCCGGTTTCCGGATTGATCAATTCAAAAAGCGCATCCACATAGGTGGATTTCAGCTTGGCAATGGACCGGTGTTTTAACACGGTGGCGGGCAGCTCATGCCGGTCTGAAAGGATGGTCAATACATCCACATCGGTCGAGTAAGCGGTTTTCTTTTTCGTCTTTTTCTGGACCGGCAGCTTGAGCTTTTCAAAAAGGATGTTCCCCAGCTGCTGGGAAGAATTAATATTGAATTCTTCCCCGGCCAGGGAATAGATCTGCTGTTCCGTCTGCTCCAGCGCAAAGGCCAGGTCTTTGGACAACTCCTGCAGCCGGTCTTTGTCCACCCGGATGCCGGTCATTTCCATGCGCATCAATACCGGGATCAGCGGCATTTCCACCGTATCAAACAGCTTTGTGAGTCCGTTGGATTCCAGCATGGGTTTGAATTTTTCATATGCCGCAAACGTTACATCCGCATCTTCACATGCATAGGGAACGGCTTTGTCGATATCCACTTCGGAAAAATTTTGGATTTTCCGGTCCCCACTTTCCGTGACTTCCTGAAAGGAAATCATCTTGTGATCCAGAAAATCCATGGCAATCTGGTCCAGGTTGTGGGCCCGCTTATCCGGATTGATCAGATAGGAGGCCAGCATGGTGTCAAACATAACACCGGCCAGATTCACACCATGCCGCTGCAGAACCGTCCAGTCATATTTGATATTCTGACCGATTTTTTTTACTTCCGGATCTTCCAGGACCGGTTTCAGCTGATTTAACACAAAATCAAGGGCCAGTTGGTCGGGGGCGTCCGGATACCGGTGTCCGCAGGGGATGTAAAAGGCTTCTTCCGGGGCAACGGCAAATGAAAGTCCCACCAGCCGGGCCGCCATGGGATTTATGGCGGTTGTTTCCGTATCAATGGCAAATATTTTGGATTGTTTCAGAAAATCGATCAATTCGGACAGGGCAGTTTCATCCAGAACCGAATGGTATTTTTTTTGAGTCAAATCAGTGGAAACGGGATAGGCTTTTTGCAGCTGCCGGAATTCAAGCTCTTTAAATATTTTGGCCAGCTTTGCATTGTCCGGCGCATCCAATTTAAATGCGGGGATGTCAACGGCAATGGGGACGTCGGTGTTTATTTTTGCGAGCTCCCGGCTCATCAGGGCCTGCTCTTTATTTTCAATGAGTTTTTCCCGCTGTTTTACCGCCTTCACCTCATCGATTTTGTCATAAAGCGCCTCTATGCTGGAAAATGATTTCAACAGGGTAATGGCGGTTTTCGGACCAATGCCGGGAACACCGGGGATATTATCCGATGCATCGCCGGCCAGTCCCAGGACATCCAGCATTTGCGACGGCTCGATGCCGTTTTTTTCAATAACCGACGCACGGTCGATGACCTCATCCTTCATGGGATCCCAGATGGTGATTTCATCCGTAACCAGCTGCACAAAATCCTTGTCCCCGGTTACCATGATGACATCAAACCCTTTGGCAACGGCTTTTTGAGCCAGGGTACCGATCAGATCATCGGCTTCATATCCGGCCAGCTCGTAAATGGGAATATTAAATCCCTTGGTCACTTCTTTGATGTACGGGATCTGCACGGCCATGTCATCGGCCATGGGCGGCCGGTTGGCTTTGTAGTCGGAATAAATCTCATGACGAAAAGTGGGCCCCCGGCTGTCAAAAAACATGGCCACATATTCCGGTGTCTTTTCTTCAATGAGCTTGATCAGCATCCGGGTGAACCCGAACACGGCGTTGGACGGAAATCCCTTTGACGTGGAGAGATTCCGGATCGCATGATATGCGCGGTGGATATAAGCCGTGCCATCGATGAGGTAAACCGTTTTCTGCTGTTTCATAAATGGCACCGTCTCCCGGTTTTTGCGTTTACAGATCTAAAATGCCTTCAAGCTCTTTTAACCGTTTGATATGATAGTCACCGGCCAGGGCCGTATTGTCATATGCCGCCAGCGGCACCTTCGCGGCCCGGGCAGCCTGGTCATCGAGTTCCGAATCACCGACATACAGCATCTGGTCCGGAGATACGTCAAAATATTCCAGCACGCGAATCAGGGAATCCGGATGGGGCTTGGGGCGGGGAACATCAAGGGCGGTGACCACCAGGTCAAAATAGCGTTCGATACCATGTACCGTCAGCACCTTGTTCATGGTATCGGTCCGGTTGGTGGCTACGGCAATCTTTAACCTGCCATGGTATTTTTCCAGAACAGCGATTAAATCCGGCTCCATTTCCATATACCTGAGATAGGGTTCATATCCGGTCTGTTTCCGCAGCGCCTGGGCCGCGGCATAACTTTCCGGTGTCTCGAAAAGATGGGCAATGGATTCATCCACCGTGTGCATCTGGGCATAAAAAAATTGTTCGGGCGTCATGGAAGGACGCCCGAAATGATTCAACAGATCGTTATAATATGCCTTGTTTGCTCGTTCGGTGTCAAACATGACGCCGTCACAGTCAAATGTTAACACCTTAATTTTATTCATTAAAAAAACTAATCAACCGCAGATTCCGGTTCAGTTTCGGAAACCGGAGCACCTTCTTCGGATTCCGGAATCGACGCTTCGGGTTTTTCTATATATCCGGACACGATGACACTGATGGGGGCCTGGTCGGTCCTGTCGGTAATCATAAAAATCTTATCAAAATACCGGCCTTCGGTTTGCCGGGTATTTTCTACGGTTAATTCATAGGCCGGCTGGCCGTCAATTTCGATCTCTTTTATGGATTGCCTAAAATCCTCGCCTTTGAGTGCATTTACATTTAAAATCTTAAATGACTCTTCGGTTCCTGGAATGATTTCAACTGTCTGGAAAATACGCTCCCCAACTGTCCCTTTTAAAAAGACCTTGCTGGGCTTAAGGGTTACAAACTTTTTTACCATGCCGGCAAGCTGCAGGCTAATTTTTTCATTTTCAGGATCATTTGTGTATACTCTGATGCTTTTTTTCAGTGCGCGTCCGCCGTATGATTTTGTCATCAGCTTGAATGTAATTTTGTCCTCGCCACCGGGAGGAATCGGTCCCCTGGGTCGGGAAACCGCTGAGCACCCTCACCCGGCTTTGACGTCGGTGACTTCGAGATCCGCATCACCCTTGTTCTGGATGACAAAATCATGGATGACATCAACACCTTCGTATACCGCACCGAAATCGTGTGACGTATTTTCAATTACCGCCTTGGGTGTTCCCTCATCGGCCTGAACCGTTGCCAGAAGACCGAAAACGGACAGGGCTGCTATCAGCAATACGAAAAAAAATCGCTTAAACATAAAACTCTCCTTTATAAATAATAAAATAAAGTCAAACAGATCTCTTTACAAAAAACCTGAATTACCGTTATTTAAGTGAGAACCGGTCTGATGTCAAGGCCTATATACCCGACCTGTTCACCGGTCCAATCAGTTGCGTTTAAAATTAATAGATTCTATCTTACAAAGCAATGAACAAAAATTAAGACTGATTTTGCACTTATCAAGACTATTAAAAGAAGTTGTCAGTTTCAGGGGCATGGACTAACTTGCCCAATTCCTTTATTTCTGATAAAAAATTATTTTTATCATCTTAAACAAAAAGCGGGAGAAATCATGCAACCGCAGCAAAGCTTTTCAACAGGAACCAGCGCGCTCGTGGGAACGGCTTGTTTTATCATTATCGTTGCGGGCATGCGATCCGCCGACGACATTCTGGTGCCGTTTCTGCTTTCCGTTTTCATTGCCATTATCTTTACGCCGCCGTTGTTCTGGATGCAGAAAAAAGGCGTTCCGAACGTTGTTGCCATTTTTTTCATTATCACTTGCCTGGTGGCCATATTTTATCTTATTGCCAGATTTGTCGGAACTTCGGTTAATGAATTTACCAATGCCCTGCCGGAATACCGGATGCTGCTGATTTCAAAATCCACTGCCATCCAGAAATGGCTGGCCGGTTTTGGTATCGACATCAGTGATGAAATGCTGAAAAACTGGTTTAATCCCGGGACCGCCATGCAGATGGCCGGCAAAACCCTTTCCGGTTTGAGCGGCGCGCTGACCAATGCATTTTTAATTCTGCTGACGGTCATTTTTATTCTTCTGGAAGCTTCCGGTTTTCCGAATAAAATCCGGGCCGGATTAAAAACACCTGAAAAATCACTGGCCGACTTTGGCAAATTTACCGAAAGCGTTAACCGGTACCTGGTTTTAAAGACTATTTTCAGCCTGGTTACCGGTTTGTTCATCTGGGTCTGGCTGACGGTCATAGGGGTCGATTATGCCATTTTATGGGGAGTGCTGGCCTTTCTTTTGAATTATGTGCCGAACATCGGTTCCATCATTGCCGCGGTGCCGGCGGTGCTGCTGGCCCTTGTACAACTGGGCGTTTTGCACAGTCTGTTGGCGGCATTGGGATTTGCCATCGTCAATGTCGTGATCGGCAGCATTATCGAACCCCGATTCATGGGGCACGGACTGGGGCTTTCCGCGCTGGTGGTGTTTCTTTCCCTGGTTTTCTGGGGATGGGTGCTGGGACCGGTGGGCATGCTGCTTTCCGTGCCCCTGACCATGATCATGAAGATCGCCTTTGAAAGCAATGAACAAACCTACTGGCTGGCGGTCATGCTCGGCGGTGATCCGTCCGCGGACAAACCGGCGTAAGATTGCACCTGATACTCAAGCATAAAATTTTTGATATCCTATGAAATCCGTTAAATTTATATTAGGCACCCAGTATTTTGTATATTTCGGTATACTGGGTCTGTTTTTGCCGTATTTTAATCTCTACTGCTATCACCTGGGGTTTTCCGGGTTTGAAATCGGCATTCTGTCGTCTGTCAAGACATTGACCACCGCGCTTTTTCCCATGATCTGGGCCGCATTGGCGGACCGGTTTCATATCCGGCGGCCGATTTATATTTTCTGCACTTTTGCCAGCACCGCCATCTGGGCGTTGTTTCTGCTGACCACCGATTTCTGGGCAATGCTTGCCATCACCGCGTTTTACGGTTTCTTCTACGCCCCGATCATCGCTTTTCTGGAGTCCTTTTCCATGGATCTTCTGGATCAGGAAAAAGCCC
The DNA here is from genome assembly GCA_011390415.1 of Desulfobacteraceae bacterium. Classification (GTDB taxonomy): domain Bacteria; phylum Desulfobacterota; class Desulfobacteria; order Desulfobacterales; family Desulfosalsimonadaceae; genus SURF-3. Next base: position 12,589 of record JAABSL010000335.1, on the reverse strand, counting down.
GCTACGGGCAGCTCCGGGCCTGGGGATCTTTGAGTTTTGTGATGGTCGTCGTCCTTGCGGGACGGGTTATTGATGCCTTTTCCACGGAAATTATCATTGTTCTGATTCTGGCCGGATCCCTGATTCATTCCTTTCTCTCCCTTAATATTCCTTCAACCAAACAGACCCATCAATCGGGTTTTTCAGCAGGCGCTAAAACCATGCTCAACCGGCGGGTCGTCATTTTTCTGATCTGCGCATTTCTCATGCTGGCCAGCCATGGCACCTATTATGGCTTTTTTTCCATTCATATGGAAAATCTCGGTTTTTCCGGCACATTTATCGGCATTGCCTGGGCCCTGGCATCCATTTCTGAAATTTTTGTAATGGTCAATTCCCAGCGCATTTTAAAACGGTTTTCCTATGAAAATATTCTGATTTTTTCTTTTATCATTGCCGTCATGCGCTGGGTAATGCTTTTTTATGCGACCTCGGCGCTGGTGATTCTTGTTGCCCAGGTCCTTCACGCCATGACCTATGGCGCATTCCATGTGGCAAGCATTCTTTACATGGACCAGTTGACCCCCGCGGAAACAAAAACCCTGGGCCAGGCCGTCAACAACGCGGTCACATACGGTTTCGGCATTATGGCCGGATTTCTTTTAAACGGTTATTACTTTGAAATTCTGGGCGCGCCGGTGCTGTTTCTCATCAGCGCGGTGATGGCCTTTTGCGGCGGGGTTTTGCTAATGTTCAATAAAACCAAAAATTAGCAGGGTGTTGAAAAACTATTGCGCTTGCCACTGCGGCTTTAAAATTCTCCTCAAAGTGCTCATTTATGAGCATAAATTCCGCTTTTTCGTCTAATTTTGCCTTGCATTGGCGGCGCTCATGACGTTTTTCAACACCCTGTAGAAATATTATTCTGTTTTTTCACCATCGATTCCCGGCTTTAACACCAGAAGATACAATTGTCCCGGATGTTTCATGTGCCCTGCGGCAAGCTCTGCATAGGAGCCGTTCCCCCAGAAGATATCCGCCCGGCCCGGGCCTTTGATGGCGCTGCCGGTATCCTGATTCAAAAAAAACCGGGAAAACGGAACCCATTGGCTGATGCTGCCGGCCCCATCCACTGCCGGCTTTTGGCTCTGAACAAAAACCAGGGCCCCTGCCGGGGCGATCTGACGGTCCAGCGCCAGGGATCGCCCCGGCGTCAGTTCAATATTAAAACAGCCTTTTGGACCGTTTTCCATGGTTTCAAAAAATATATACCGGGGATTATAATTAAAAATATCCTCCATTTCATCCGGATGGTCGTTGAGATATTTTCTGATCGACTGCATGGAAACGGTTTCTTTTGACAGTTTCTTCTTATCAATCAGATATTTTCCGATACTTTTGTACGGATGACCGTTTGACAGATGATAATGCACATTGATGATCCGGCCGGTATCAAGACTGATTTTGCCGGACCCCTGAATCTGAAGAAAAAACAGGGCCACCGGATCGTCGACCCATGCAATGGGGACTGCATTCATGGAAGAAGGTGCCATTTCCGATATCTCCTGTCGCGTGTAATACGGGACAGCGGCCGCGCCGTCATACCGTCCGATGCCTGAAATTCCGGCTTTTTTAGTTGAAACGTCATCCTTGTCAAACGTCACCAGGTCATCCGGGCGGGAATAGACCGGATATCTGAACATTTCGGTCTGCTTCAGGCTCCCATAGAGCAGCGGTTCATAATAGCCGGTGAACAAGACATCATGAACAGCCTTATCTTTAATATAGGCGTACACACGATAATTTTGATCAATAAAAAGCGTAAGTTCTTTTTGCGATGGCCGGCTATTGATAAACGTCAGAAACCGTTGCATGGAGCGGATCATATGATCGACAGTATAGGTGTCCCTGCCAAAGAAAAACTCCCGCGCAGGGGGTAGCTTCCGATAATATGCCAAATTCCCCTGAATCGCTTTTTCCAGACCCGCAAAATCCAGGTCATCACCGAAAACCGGACGTTGAGCCGCTTCAACCGGCTCTAAAACCGGGGATGGCCGATTTTTGGCCCATGTGATGCCCGAATCCGCGGCAACCCAAAAGAAAGGCAGTATCAGTGCGAACAAAAACAAGCTGAAAGGACGGCGACAATACCTGCAACTATTTTTTAAACGGTAATTCCCAAAATTCATTCGGCAATCTCTTCTGGTTCCATGGTTCGGGGTTTGTTGTCGATGGGTGACAATCTGGCAATATTTTTTTTGCCTTTCATGATAACGCCCAGGTCTTCAAATTTTCTCGCAGACGGCAGAACCCGGCGTTCCAGAGAGCCCACGGCCTTATTATAGGTGACGACGCACTTATTCAGATCACCGCCAAGACTGTTGATGTGGCCGACCATGCGGGCAATCCGATGGTATAATTCAACACCCAGTTCACTGACGATTTTAGCACTCTCCGTGGCGTTTTCCTGTTTCCAGCCATAGGCAACCGCTTTCAGCAGCGAAATCAACGTCGTGGGAGTGGCCAGAATCACCCCTTTGTCCGCCGCGTCTTCAATCAGATTCGGGGCTTTGGCAAGGGCCGCGCTGAAAAAATTTTCTCCGGGCATAAACAGGACCACAAACTCCGGCGTTGGATTAAACCGGGTCCAGTATTCTTTTCCTGCCAGCTGTTTTACATGGGTCCGGACATGCGCTGCATGCCGGGTCAGCATTTCATCGGTCCGGTTCTTGTTTTCCGTTTCCAGGGAATCCAGATACGCGATAATCGGCACCTTGGAATCCACGATAATCTTCCGGTCTCCCGGCAGATGGATGATCATATCCGGACGGTTGGCATTTCCGGAAACCTGCTCCGTCTGCTGTTCGAAAAAATCACACCGGTTCAGCATGCCGGACAGTTCCACCACCCGGCGCAGGGTCAGCTCGCCCCATCGGCCGCGGACATGGGGCATGCGAAGGGCATTGACGAGTTTTCCGGTTTCCTGCTGAAGTTCATTCTGCGTCTGCGTCAGCGACACCATCTGCTGGGACAATTCGCCGTAGGCTTTTTCCCGGGCCTTTTCCATGGACCGGACCTGACGGTCATATTGATCCAGAGCATCCGCCACCGGCCGGATAAATTCCTTGACCGCCTTTTCCTTTGTTGCAAAATCATTTTTTGCCGCGGCCACATACTGGGAAAATGTCTGGCCGGCCAGATCGATAAATGACTGGTTGTTTTCGCTCAACGCCCTTGCGGACAAGGCTTTAAAGGAATCGGTCATGCGGACGGTCATTTCATCCAGCATGGCGGCTTTTTCCGCAGCGATTTTCCGTTCGCTCTGGACTGTGGTTTCCAGCTCCGTCAACCGCTGCTGCTGCGCATAAATCCGGTCGGTCAGCAATCGGTTTTCTTCGGACTGCTCCGCGAGCAGTTGTTTCACCGATGCCATTTGCTCCAGGCTGCTGGTGGCTGACGCATGGGTTTTGGACAAATCCAGAAACCGCTCATTCAGGGCAACCAAATCCTGTTCCGTCCTGGCCAGGGCAGACAAAAGACCCTCGATTTCCGCTGATTTCCCCCGAACCGACTCGGCCAGCCCCGCGTTGATAATTTTTTCTTCGCCCACCCGGCGCACAAGTATGGCCCGGGTGATCAGCCATCCCAGCAAAAGACCGGCCAGCAGACCGGCCCCGCCCCAGCCGTATGTTCGGAATAAATACTCAAAAGGAATTTCTTGCATGAGCGTCTCGTTTAAAAATAAATCAGATGATTTCCGCAATCCGGTATGGTTTCCAGGTGTCAGGTTCAGGTTCAGGTGTCAAAAGCGAATATCACGCCGCCTGAAGCCTTGCGACCGGGCCCTCTGCGGCAGTCCCTCATTTCCCATCCCGCATATAAGTGCCGCTTTTTCCGCCGGATTTCTGCGCCAGGCGGATATCTGAAATGATCATTGCCCGGTCATGGGATTTGCACATGTCATAGATGGTAAGGGCCGCCACCGACACTGCGGTCAGGGCTTCCATTTCAACCCCGGTGCGGTCGCATATGCGCACCGACGCAGTAATGCCAATCGCGTTATTTTCAGCATCCGGCTCAAAGTCGACTTGCACATGGCTGATATTGATCGGATGGCACATGGGAATCAGATCCCATGTTTTTTTTGCCGCCATGACGCCCGCAATCCTTGCAGTTTCAAATACATTTCCTTTACGAAGGTCGTTATTGATTATCTTTTGAAATGTCGCAGCGGTCATGGATATTCTTGCCGAAGCCGCCGCCAGCCGGTCTGTTGCCGCTTTGCCGCTCACATCCACCATGCGGACACGGCCTTTTTCATCCACGTGGGTAAATTCAGGCATTTGCCGACCCTTCCGTTAAAAAGAACTCCGTCTTGCGGGTCACCGTCGTCTTTACGGCATTTAACGTGCGCTCCAGCACCGTTATCACCGTATCCCGGATGTCTCCGGCCACCACAAGCACCATGACATCGTCACCCACTGCCAGATCTCTGTTCTCGGCTATTTCAATTTGAATGTCGACAATACCCGGCGTCTGTCTTTCTTTTTCAAGAATCCGGACCAGTTTTTCATGGTCCACGGAAACTTTAAGTCCGGAAACTTTCCGTCCGTCCCGTGATGTTCCCCGCACCACGCCGTTGTGCGCCAGCACCATTCCCACTCGATCAAAATCCGGCCGCTGCCGGATCTGGTTGATCATTTTCACAATATCCACTTTTCTTCCTTTCCCCTGATAAGGGCTCATAGCCGTATATGGAATTTCCCCTATGGCGTTTTTTGCAAAAACAGGTCAGCCGGATGCTGTTCCAGCCATTTTCGCGCCTCTGAATAATCCGCATCCGTATTGATGTTAAAAAAGGACATGAGTTCCGGGTCCGCCTGCCGCAACCGGTTTTCAGGAATCTTTTTTACCCGGATTTTTTCAAACATTTTTTTGATCTGGAATTTTTTTTCTTTAATCTGCCGCTCCATCAGCGACAAGCATGTTTTTGAATATGCAGCGCACAGCTGCTCGGTGCCTTTTGCGGTTTCCGGTATAACCACAGCCGCCCCGGGGTCAATATGAGAAACGATCATTTCAACCATTTCTTTTTTCAGAAACGGCGTATCGCATGCGGTGACAAAGATATACGGGGTGCGGGCATAAAACAGTCCGGCCTGAATACCGGTCAGTGAACTTCGAACCGGATAAACATCCGTAACGATATTCACATTCCATTCAAGATATGACAGGGGCTGATTTGTCACAAGAATTATTTCGTCAAACACGGACTTGAAAACATCATATATATTATCAATCACCCGCCGGTTGCCGAAATGAATAAATGCTTTATTTTTCCCGGAAAACCGTTTGTTTAAACCGCCCGCAAGAATCACACCGGTACAGGCGGTATCTGAATTATCCATTTCAATCATATCCTGTTTGATTTATTTTCGGTTTTACGCGTTTCCGGATTATTTTTCTTTTTGATTTTTGCCGATTTCTGCCATTTGCTGCCAAAACAATAATTGCCGTCAGGTTAAGAGAAATTATAAGCAAAATCAAGATGGCTTTGGAAAAATTACCAATTGTGTGATATGCTATAAATTTGAAAAAACGCATTCACGGACAACGTGATTTTTCGCCGGCCGATTCCGGCATATCGGCCGTAACCGATTATTGAATAAACCTTGATCTTTGCAAAATCCTTAGTATAAACTGACACCGATTTCACAGATTTGGCTTGCATTTACCCCTTTTTTACCACAAACAGAAAGCGCTGTGAGGATGTTTTCTGTTTGACAAACCAGCACCTGAGTTGATCGCTCAATTCAGGCAAGAATAAGGGAAATCCGCATGGGCAACATTCACATGATTCTGGATGCCAAAGATATTGAACGTATCCTGGACAAGATGACGCAAGACATTATTGAAACCCACCGGCAGATGGACAAACTGGCCCTCATTGGGGTTCATACACGGGGCGTTTTCCTCGCCCGGCGAATTCAGGCCCGGATTAAAGCGCAGCACGGCATAGAACCGGGCACGGGTGCTGTGGATATCAATCTTTATCGTGACGACTGGACCCGAATCGGCGCCCAGCCGGTTGTCAGAAAAAGTGAAATCGCATTTAACATTGATGAGAAACAGATCATTCTGATCGACGATGTGCTGTTCACCGGCAGAACCATCCGGGCAGCCATGGATGCGATGATGGATTTCGGGCGGCCCGCCCGCATTGAACTGGGGGTTTTAATTGACCGCGGCCACAGGGAACTGCCGATCCATGCCAACTATGTCGGGCAAACGGTTAAAACCACCTTAAAAGAGGCGGTCAATGTACTTTTAGAAGAAATCGACGGCGAGGACCGGGTGGACATCCTGCCGGGAAAATAATATGGGGCATAGTGAACACAAAAAAAACGCCTTGAAAAAATTGCGCGTCGGGATTATCACGGTTTCAACCACCCGGACTTTGGCTGAAGACAAAAGCGGGCGCTGGATGAAAAAACGGGCGGAAAAAGAAGGCCATGAGGTTGTCGTCCACCGCGTTATCGCTGATGACGAACAGCTGATCGGTCAGACCGTCGGGCAAATTGTCGCCGACATGGCGCCGGACACACTGCTGATCACCGGCGGGACCGGGTTAAATCCGACAGACGTTACCATTGAAGCCGTTCGCCCCTTGTTTGAAAAAGAATTAACTGCCTTTGGCACGCTTTTTACGCTGCTCAGTTTTGAGGAAATTGACTCTGCCGCCATCCTTTCAAGGGCCACCGCCGGTATTATCAAACAAACGACGGTGTTTTGTCTTCCCGGAAGTCTGAACGCCTGCAAGCTTGCCTGCAGGGAACTGATTTTCCCGGAAGCCGGTCATATTGCCGCACACGTCAACAAAGAACTGTAAAGGGGTAAGGGTCGTGGAAAAAATAAAATACCCCATCTCGCTGGTCTTTTGCTCCGTCTTCTTTGTTGCGATGAAACGCACATATCCCGATATGCTTGTTTCATCGCGCCTCGAATACGAAAGCACCAATATAATATGATTGGCCTTCGCCATCCGGGATACTTTATTTCTCCCACGACCCTAAACCCAACCTTTTAATCAAGGAGTTTTCGCACTATGTTCGGCATCGGATTGCCTGAATTACTCATCATACTGGCCATCGCACTCATTGTCATCGGCCCGAAAAAACTGCCTGATATGGCAAAATCCCTCGGCCGGGCGTTAAATGAATTTAAAAAGGCCACCAGAGAATTCAAGGATTCACTGGATATTGACGAAGATGTGGAGACCATCCAAAAACCATTTAGTGAATTCAAAGACGGTTTCCGGGGGATTTTGACAGATCCGCCCCGGCAGAGCGGTCATACGGATAAGAAACCTTCTCCTGAAGATTCGGCTGATAAAGCGCCCAATGAAGGAAACAAGGAAAGCGCCCCGAATCACCAGGCGAATCCGAACGATCCGGCCAACCATTCAGCATATCCGGAAGAAGGCGGGAAAAAGACAGATGAGTGAAGAAGAAAAGCTGCCGTTTACTTCTCATCTGGAAGAACTCCGCAAACGACTGATCCGCTGTTTTATTGCCGTTATGATCGGATTCGGGATATCCTACGGGTTTAAGGAAAAACTGTTTGCCATTCTGACCCGCCCCCTGATGCAGGTTATGGATGAAGGGGACACGCTGATATTTACCGGCATTCCGGAGGCATTTTTTACCTTTCTTAAAGTTTCTCTGCTTTCCGGTCTTCTCCTGGCAATCCCCGTAATTATGTATGAATTCTGGATGTTTATTGCGCCGGGACTTTACAAGAATGAACGAAAACTGATGCTGCCCATTGTCATCATTTCATCGTTTTTCTTTATCGGCGGGGCGTTGTTCGGATACTTTATCGTATTTCCTTACGGATTCCAGTTTCTCCTGGGATTTGCCACCGAGACGCTTCGACCGTTTCCTTCCATGAAGGAATATCTGTCTTTTTCCGCAAAGCTGCTGCTGGCTTTCGGCTTTGTGTTTGAACTGCCGATAGTGATCACGTTTCTTGCACGCATCGGTTTGGTAACAGTTGATTTTCTGAAAAAAAACCGGAAATATGCGGTATTAATATTTTTTGTGGGGTCTGCAATTTTAACCCCCCCGGATGTGGTAACCCAGGTCATGATGTCCATTCCGCTGATGATACTGTATGAGATCAGCATTGTCGGTGCCCGGGTCTTCGGAAAAAAAGCTGATCCTGGGGCAACTGCGAATTCTGAATAACCATTCGCAGCGCGCCAATTTAACAAATGAGCTTTTAAAAATGATAATTAAAGCAGATTTTGTTTCATTTTTTTTACATTCTTTTCTAAAAAGGTTAATAACGATCCAATGACAGGAAAAATCCACAAAGCATTTGTTGTATACTGTTCACCCGCCGGTACCACCCATCATGTCAGCCAGACCATCACCCGTGCGCTTCGGGCCAAAAAAATCGAAGTCATTGAGTGTGACCTGAGCAAAAAATTCAGTGAAACCGCCATCATCACAAAAATCAACCGGATCAAAAACAATGCCTGCCTGTTCATCGGCTCACCGGTGTATGTTTCCCACGCCATCCCTCCGGTGATGGATTTTATTGCCCGACTGCCGGTCAAACCGGATATGCCTGCCGTACCCTTTGTGACCTGGGGCGGTGTGACCAGTGGCATAGCGCTTTCTGAAATGGGCCAGGCCCTGGCCGCCAAAAAAATGAAAATTGTCGGCGGCGCCAAGATTCTGGCCCGTCATGCCATGATGTGGCAGACGGAAGATCCCCTGGGAAAAGATCATCCGGATGAATCCGATGACCGGATCATCACGGAAATGGTCACCGGCATTTTAAAAAAATTATCAAAAGGCACTGACGGCGCCATCGATCTTTCGGACTTTCAATACCATCCGGCTGACATTGCCGCGGAAATGGCAAAATCAACGCTCAAAAAAGCCAAATCCCATATGCCGAAACGGAAAATAGACGAAGACGCGTGCACCGAATGCAGAGAATGTTCCGCAGTCTGCCCCACGGACGCTATCTCTTTTACCCCTTATCCCGTGTTTGAAGTTAATTGTATTTTCTGTTTCAACTGCATGCGATTATGTCCCGAAGACGCCATTAAGGCGGATTTTACAAAACTTGAAAAACGGATCCGGGATCGGGCCCACCAATTAAAGGAAACGCCGGGGTCGCAAATATTTATTTGACCGGGTACGGATACGATTTGAGGAGATGTCCATGGAAAGCATCATAAACCGGACCATAGACTTTAAACATGAGCCCGTGGCGGTCCTTCTTGCGGACCAGAAGCCGGAAAATGCCCGTCAGTTCAAGCCCGGCAAATGGGGGTGTGTCATGTTCATGCTGGCGGCGGCCGCAAAAGGCGAAACCGCGGTTTTTGACCGCAGCACATTCGGCTGCCAGGGCGGCGGCACCGGCCTGGGATTCGGCAATCAGTACAAAAACTTTCCCGGCGGACAAGACGGGTTTTCCTATTTTCTGTCCATCGGCAACAGCTGCTGGGAAACCGGCCGGCAGATGGCGGATACGGTCAAACAATTCCTGCGGCCCGAGGCGTTCGACCATTTCATGCACGGCGAGCGCTATAAAAAATCCCCGGAACGGGTCAACGACTTTGTGGCGGGCCTGCCCATCACGGACATTGATTACGAATACGTGGTATTCAAACCGCTTAAAGACGTGCAACCGGAAAAAGAAAGCCCCGCGATCATCATTTTTTTAGGGGATATGGACCGGATATCCGCGCTGACCATCCTGGCCAACTATCACCGCAGAACCAGCGACAACGTGATCTTTCCCTACTGCGCCGGATGCATGTCCATTGTGCTGTATCCGCTAAATGAAGCAAAAGCGCAAACCCCGAAAGCTGTGCTCGGTTTAAATGACATTTCCGCAAGGGTCTATCTCAAGCGGCTGTTAAAGGACGATGTCATGAGCTTTGCCGTGCCCTGGCAACTCTATGAAGAAATGGAATCAAATGTGGACGGCTCTTTTCTGGAACGCGGTACATGGAAAGAGTTGATGGAAATGGGGACAACCTAAGAAAATCAGCGAAAACTTTCGATCCGCAGCAACAGCCTATGAAAACCCCTCCCTCAGAATACCGGCCCGCCGTTTTTCTGGACCGTGACGGCACCATTATAGCGAATTGCGACCCGTCGGCATAAAAAACCAAAACAATTTCCAGTACCCGGGCCAATACATATAATCCGATTCATTTTAACGAAAGACGTCATCACCATGCTAAACCACAGCCAGTTATACACCTTTATTGATCAGGATAAAAAATTCGCCTTATATTTTCTGGAAGGCCAGAAGCTGATTCATGACCTGGTGTTGAAAAATCCCATGCAGCAGAGGGGATTTTCCTACTTCCGATCAGCGGTTCTCAGTGTCCAGCTCCTGTTGGGTCTTTTGAAACACGGAGAATACTTCTGCTTTTACATTGATGCGGAAAAGCCCTATTTCAGGATCAAAATTGAACTGAACACCCAGGGTCTGATGCGGGGAATGATATATGCCGACGCCTTAAGCCCTCTGCCGTCCGCCATTTCCGGTATGGTCCGGCTGATAAAATTTCAGCCGAATGCGGATATGCCCTATCAGTCCACCATTGATCTGAACGAAGTGGGAATCGATGAAATCATGAACCAGGTTCTTGAGCGCTCCTACCAGGTAAACTCCCGGATATTTGTTTCTGCCGACAGCGACCAGAGCTTCATGCTTCATCAGCTGCCCCTGACCTCAAAAGAGGAACAATCCGATCTGGACAAGGCCTTCAACCAAACCATTGATCCCCTGAAAGCGATCATGTCCCGGGGACTGACAGACCCGGAGTCTATTCGTTCGGCTTTTGCCGAACTGGGTTTTGGGTATCTTGCCAGCCAGCATGTGGAATTTAACTGCGGCTGTTCAAAAAGACAGATGATTGAAAATCTCGTAAAATTCATCAAAACAAGCGATGAATCGCTTTTTTCGCCGGGAAAGGATGAAATAGAAGTCACCTGCGAATACTGCAAAACCGCCTACCGGATTTCGGAAAAGGAAATTTTGCAGGCAGTTGGCAAATATCAATAGACCAATCTGAAAAATTCTCCTCATTAACCCCATTCACACGGATAATCTGAAAACCATGCAAAACCGGGAGCAAAATTTATTAAGGAGACAGGCGAGATGAAGAAATGCCCGTTCTGTGCGGAAGAAATTCAGGGTGAAGCAATAAAGTGCAGATACTGCGGTGAATTTCTCGATAAGACCATCCATCCGTCTTTGGCGGAAGAGAAAACGCCGTGGTATTTCCGTACCTCATTTATCGTTATTGCCTTCTGCTGTGTGGGCCCCCTGGCACTGCCCCTGATATGGTGGCGCCCGCACACGTCTCCGGCCTGGAAAATCGGACTGACCCTTGCTATTTTAGTCCTCAGCTGGTTCATGCTTCAGGCGACCCTGGAATCTGTTGACATTCTGAAGCAGTATTATCAGCTTCTGAGATGATCTTTCCATATTTTATTTCAAATAGTTATACTCTGGTGCTTTCCGGAATCGGTTTGGCCGCGCTCCCTTTTTTTATCAAAATGTAAGCCGTTGAATTATTCAAACCCATGAGAATTCGCCATAAGTGTCCGGCCTGACTGAACTTAGGGATGCCGGTTTACAATTTTACCGTTGCTGATCACCATAAAAATATTTTCCGTCCGGGTAATGTCATCCCGGAAATCGTCGTTTAAAATTAACAGATCCGCCGGTCCGCCTTCGCTGATGCGGCCAAGCCCTTTTACGCCCGTTGTCCGGGTCAGCATGTCACCGGAAACCGATGTGGCGGCGGCAACCGCCTCTGCCGGCGTAAACCCGCACCTTTCCACCAGCAGCCGCATTTCCGTATGCAGGGAGGCGCCGGCCACGGTGGCGATATTGGGACTGTCGCTTCCGGCGATGATGGGAATACCGGCTTTTTTCATTTTGCGGACGTTTTCATACTTGATCTCCTGATATGTCAGCAGGTCGTGTATCCAGCTTTCCAGCCGGGGATCATCGGCGTCAAGCCCGCCGTCCGGCACCGACAGATAGGCGTCAAGGATTTGGGGGTCTATGATCTGTTTATCAAGGCTGTTAAATTCCAGCTTATTCCTAAAAAATTGGGCGGAATATTCAAAGACCACCAGTGTGGGTATAATCACCGCCTGCTTTTCCTTCATGGCGGCAATGGTCGAGTCGGAAACCGATGACCGGTAGGGCGCATGGCAGAAAAACCGGACCCCGGCGTTCAATCCGGTCAGCAGGTCGGATTCTGATCCGATATGAGAGCCCACTACAAGGCCGGCCCGGTCGGATTCTGCTGCAATATCGGCAATCAGCGGTTCATACAGTGACGGAATCCCCAGGGGGATCTGGTCCACCATAATTTTGGTAAGATTGGCACCCAGCGCTTTGTTCCGGGCGATGGCATGGGCTATATCATCCTGATATTCCACCAGAAAAGCGATCTGACGTATCAAAAAGGCATCCGCGGGCCAGGGAACAAGTTCTCTCACCATCCAGTCCGGATGGCCTCCTTTTACAGTAAACACCTTGCCCGCGTAAAAAAACCGGG
>JAABSL010000334.1 GCA_011390415.1 Desulfobacteraceae bacterium | reverse complement strand
GTATGCAGTGCAATAAGGGCCAGACCTTTATTGGTGCAGGCTTTTCGATTAAAAAAATCCACAAAAACGCCGGACTGCGCACCGGTATTCTGATCCAGCAGAATACCGATCAGTTCGCCGTTTTTTAATCTCCGCAATATCGGCCGCATGGCGTTTTTTTTGGGATACAGGGCGGCACCGGAGCGGCTCCGCAAATTAATAAAAAACTGATCCAGGGGTTTAAAATCAAGGGGCCGATATATGGCACTCATTGGATAACCGAGTCTTGCCGCAACCATACACATCAGTTCCCAGTCCCCCACATGACCGGTCAACAGCAGCACGCCCCTTCCCTTTTTATGGGCGTTTACCAGGTAATGCAATCCATGGATATGAAAATATTTTGAAAAATCCTTTTCCGTTAACCGCAGGGACCATCCGATTTCAAACAAAATAAACGCCAGATTGTGAAAAATCCGGCGGGCCATGCTTCGAATTTCAGCAGCACTTTTTTCCGCGCCAAATACATGGGTCAGATTCCGGACCGCCACATCCCGATGGCGTTTATCCAGAACAAACCATAACTCTCCCAAAAAACGGGCAGCTTTTGCGGCAGTTCTTCGGGGAATCAATCCGATCAGATAAAAAAGGATTGATATTATTTTATATACTATTCTTTCCATAAACAACGACGTCTATCAATCGAAGTTTGTAAAAAAACAGGGGCATAGCAAAACCAAGCACTTATCATATCATTTCTGATTCCGCAATCAATAACCATCGCCGGAAGACAGAAACCGATTCTCCGGCCAGCGACAAATTGAGCAAATGCTTGAAAAAAACTTGACAACAAAAGCCGACTCCTTTAATTTTTTTACGGACATATGCTCATAAAGTTGATTTATACAAGCAATTATAACAGATTAAAAATAATTATAATTCAGAATGGAGGGGGTTATCGCATGACTGAAAAAACCATTAAGCTCGGAGGAAAGAAAAAAAGCACCTTTATAAACAAGGTGAAAGAACTTCTTCCGGAAGGCGGAAATCTTAACCTGTGCCTTACCTGCGGGGCATGCTCATCCGGGTGCCCGGCCACGGGGCTGGAAAACATGGACCCGCGCAAGTTTCTCCGCATGGCGGCACTCGGCATGGATGAAGAAATCACCAGCACCCCCTGGGTTTGGATGTGCAGCATGTGCCAGCGCTGCGTCCACGTCTGCCCGATGAAAATCAACATTCCCCAGTTGGTTTATCATGCAAGGGACACCTGGCCCAGAGACCAGCGACCCAAAGGGATATTGGGATCCTGCGATATGGCTTTGAAAAATGAAAGCGGCAGCGCCATGGGAACCGGGCCTGATGATTTTACATTTGTGGTGGAAGATGTGCTTGAAGAATATCGGGAGGCGCAACCCGAGTTTAAAGACATGGAAGCACCCATCGACAAAGAAGGGGCCGAGTTCTTCCTGAACCAGAACTCCAGGGAACCGGTAACGGAACCTGATGAGATGGTGCCGTTGTGGAAAATTCTTCATCTGGTCGGTGCCAACTGGACCTACGGCTCCAAGGGATGGGGCGGTGAAAATTACTGCATGTTCCTGGCTGAAGATCAAAGCTGGAAGCATCTGGTGCAGCAGTCAACGGACCAGGCCCATAAGCTGGGGTGCAAAACCTTTCTCAACACCGAGTGAGGGCACGTCACCTTCGCAGTCCGGTTCGGACTGCAAAAATTCGGAATTGACCACTCCTTTGAAGTTAAAAATATTTATGAATACTACGCCAGGTGGATTCGCGAGGGAAAACTGAAAGTCAACTCCGACTGGAACAAGAACTTAAAAATCAAATTCACGGTTCAGGACCCCTGCCAGATCATCAGAAAGAGTTACGGCGACGCCATTGCCGAAGACCTGCGGTTTGTGGTCAAATCGGTTGTGGGGGAAGAAAACTTTATCGACATGACCCCCAACCGCTCGAACAATTACTGCTGCGGCGGCGGCGGCGGATTCCTGCAATCCGGATATAAGGATGAACGTCTGGAATACGGCCGGTTAAAAGATGAACAGATCAAAGCCACCGGTGCGGATTACTGCATTGCCGGGTGCCATAACTGCCATGCACAGATTCATGAACTGAGTGAGCATTACGGCGGCCATTATCCGGTGGTGCACCTCTGGACCATGATCTGTCTTTCCTTAGGCATACTCGGACCCAATGAACGGGAATATCTGGGAGAGGACCTGAAAGAAGTGAATGTCTTTCATCCGGAAACCGCTTTAATGTAATTTTTAATTAATAATATCGGCATTGCAGGCCGGCATAACTGTATCAATGTCAGCCTGCAATGCCAGTATACCATCTCTTTCAATCGGCCATTTTGGGGGGGTAAGGGATTTTTGGGGAAATACGATTTAAGGGGAATTTTGCCATGAGTGATATTATGGTTCCCACCATTGATGAACTGATCAAAAGGCGCATGGAATCATTAAATATTTCGGAAAAAGCCATCGTCGAGCATCCGGAAGAATACCGCGAAATCAAAAAAACAATCCGGTATATTATCTCCAAAACAATTGATATCGGTGATTATTACAAAACCGCCCGAAAGCTCGGTCTTTTGCTGAAAAAAATGACCGAATCCGGCAACCAGTCCATTTTTTATTATTATTATACCAATATCGACCCTTTGCAAAAAGGCCAGGTCCAGTATTTCCGGGCCACCTGCATGGACCTGGAACAGCAGCTGCACTGCATCGATCAGCAGCGCCACCGCAATCGCAATATCCGGGTGATCCAGTAATTTTTGCAGTAAATTATCCTTTGTAATTCTTCTGCAATTATCCTAATAATGCATCAGTTATTCCGGTTTATATTTATCAACTCTCAACTGATGCATTTTCCTTGAAATGAAACCCATTACCGCCATCCTTCCTTCTGCGAAAGTTTTCTGGGGGATCAGTTCTTTCCAGGCCCTGGCCATGTTCCGGCGGGGATTGTTTTATGCATTTCTTTCCATTTACCTGCGCTATTTTCTCGGTCTTTCCGTTACCGAAACCACGTTGTTCGCCACCCTGCCGATGGTTTTTAACATCCTGGCACAGACGTTTATCTGGGGCCGGCTGTCTGACCGGCGGCAGCTGCGCAGAACACTGATTCTCTGGGGTGAAGGGTGCGGTGCCGTCGGCACGATCCTGATCTGGGGTGCCCACATCCTGGCGCCCACCCCGGTTACGTCCGGGTATGCTATCATTCTCGGATTAACCATTGTTGAAATTTTCTGGTCCATGAGCAACATCGGATGGAGTGCCCTGATATCCGATCTGTATCCTGAAAAAAAACGAAACGCCATCCTGGGATACCTGACCAGCATCGGCGGCCTGGGCCGCCTGGCAGGCATATGGATCGGGGGACTGCTTTATGACGGCATGGGGCTCATGTACGACGGATGGGGATTTTATTCCGGCATTCTGTTTTTTATCCCGGCCGCAGTGATGCTGGTTTCCATGCTTCCGGTCATGTACCTTCCGGAAGGCGGCATCGGCAAAGATAAAACCCTTGAAATCGATTGCAACGCCGAGTGCCAGGCCACATCCATACGCCTGTTCTGGGTATTTTTAACTGCCATGGTGTTTATAAACTTCGGCCGCAACGGGGTCATGACCATTCAATCCCAGTACCTGTTCTTAGATACCGGTTTTGCGGTTTCCAGCCGGGTGCTGGGGTATATTTTCAATACCGAAACCGTGGCCATTATCTGTTTTGGCCTGGTGGCCGGACGGCTCGGCAAAAGATTTGGCGACGGACAGACGGTTTGCATCGGCACCGGCTTTGCCGTTATTTACCTGCTGCTCTATTCTTTCACGGACAGTCTGCTCTGGATCTATCTTGCCAGCTGGTTTCGCGGCATGTCAGATGTAATTATTCTTGCGGCATCGTACGGTTTTGTTTCGGTATTGATTCCGGCAGAGCGCCGGGGTTTTCTGTTCGGCCTGTTCAATGCGACCCTGTTTCTTTCCTGGGGTGTGGCCGGCACCCTGATTGCCGGTCCGATTGTCGATCTTTTGCTTCACGCGGGCTTTAACCCGGGCCTGGCTTATCGTGCGGCCTATTTATCCGGACTGGTAATGGTCACCATCGGCCTGCTGATACTGGTTTTTCTGATCTTCATTATGCTGCCGAAATTTGCCGACTACAAATCCGGGAAATAAAAAACTGCCCATTGAAAATAAAAAATGATATAGCCGTGTGTCAGATTTTAACGAAAGCAAGACGTCAATGGCTAAAATGGTAAAAAAAACAATTCAATCAAACTGGTTTCAGGCGATAGTCTACCGGTTGATCCGTCTGTATGCGGCAACTTTTCGCTTAACTGTTGAAAATGAAGATCAATGGATGCGGTATGTGGAACAGGGCGGCCGCGTATTGCTGTGTGTGTGGCATCAGCAGTTTTTTTCAGCCATCCGGTATTTCGAAAATTATCGGCCATATGCCCCGGGCCTGATGATCAGCCGGAGCGCGGACGGGGACCTGATTGCCGGCGTTGCCAGCCGGACCGGGTGGCGTCCGGCCAGGGGCAGTTCCTCCAAAGGCGGCAAAACCGCCATGACGGAAGTCATCGGCTATTTAAAAGAGACCGGACTGGCCGCCCATATCCTGGATGGCCCCCGGGGTCCCATCGGGAAAGTCAAACCCGGCGCTGTCAGCATCGCCCTGGCCGCGGACGCCATGATCGTGCCGTTTTATATTTCCGCGGACCGGGCCTGGTATTTTAACAGCTGGGATAAATTTTTTATCCCCAAACCCTTTGCCCGGGTTACCTTGCGATATGACAATATGATCAGGCTTCAGCCGCCGGATACGGAATCTGAATTTGAAGCCCTCAGACAAAAAATTGAAACCCTCATGATTAAAGAGCTCAAAAATACCGACATCTGAGTTGAGCCCAACTTAGGTGTTAAAGAACCTCAAACCGGAGCTGTTCCGACATGCACTTATTTGATCAGGATATTTTGCTGACAAAAGAAAAGCCAAGCATCTATAAAACTCAGATCAGTAAGAACTGGTCGATTAACGGAAATCCCAACGGCGGATATCTTATGGCTGTCATCGCCCATGCCATGCAGCAGGAAAGCACTATGGCGTCTGTTCTCATCTGTACCGCCACCTATCTGTCAAAAACAGTTCCCGGGCCGGCGGACCTGATACTTGAAAATATCGGCCGGAGCCGGAACTTTGACCGATGGCAGGCAAAACTGGTTCAGGACGGAAAAGAAACCCTCCGGGCCATGGGAACGTTTTCGGATACAGAAAACAACCGGGCTGAAAAACGGTATGAAACCGCCCCGCCGGATCTGGCGCCCAAAGACGACTGCATTCAGATTCCGCCCATGGGCAATTATACGGTTTATGAGAACATGGACGTGCGTCTTGATCCCGTTTGTGCGGGATGGTTTTCCGGATCTTTAATCGATATTTCCGAACACAAAGGCTGGATTAAATTTCAAAATGACCGCCCGTTTGATCAGCTCTCCCTGCTGCTGGCCATTGATGCCTTCCCGCCGCCGGTCTTTGCAAGCCAGGGGATGTCGGCCTGGGTGCCGACGATTGAATTTTCCGTCAATATCCGGAACATTCCAAAAACCCGGTGGCTCAAATGTATATTTCGCACCCGTTTCATCAACACCGGAATTTTAGAAGAAGACGGCGAGATATGGGATGAAAACGGCGAACTGATTGCCATTTCCCGACAAATTGCCCAATTTAGAAAAAAATCATAATAATTATCAGAATTCTACAAGGAGGAACACCGATGACAGCAAAACAATGGAGCACCCCGCCGGAAATGCAGATTAATCCGGCAAAAACATACCAGGTGACCATGGATACCACCAAAGGCGAAATTGAGCTGGAACTGTATCCACAACATGCCCCCAAAACCGTAAACAACTTTGTTTTTCTGGCAAAAGAAGGCTTCTATGACGGCATCAAATTCCACCGGGTCATCAATGACTTCATGATCCAGGGCGGCGATCCCACCGGCAGCGGCAGCGGCGGACCCGGCTACCGGTTTGAAGACGAGCTTACCGGCAATCCCCTGACCCATGAGCGATGCGTCATCTCCATGGCCAATGCCGGTCCGGACACCAACGGAAGTCAGTTTTTCATCACCCATTCCCCCCAGCCCCATTTAAACGGGCGGCACACCGTGTTCGGAAAAGTCATTAAAGGACAGGAGGTCGTAGATGCCATCCGCCAGGGCGATGCAATGACCAAAGTCACAGCCCAAGAAAAAGAGTAAGGGATATTTTGCCGAAGGTGTCAGTGTTCAGGCCCGTTTTGGGGCAGCTGACACCTTTTCGGCAAATTCATTAACCCCAAATTTATACCATTTATTGGGCGGATATTACAGTTGACAAATCATGCCATTCTGTTTAGTTTTCAGTGTTTATTACCACAATTCACATGATTAATCGCGGCCCACAAGAGGAAAATTGAAATTTCCGACAAGGATACACTGAAATGGCAAAAATTGCGCCCTTCCGAGGCATACTCTATAATACCGAAAAAATTCAAAATATATCAGATGTCGTAACGCCCCCCTATGATGTTATTTCCGATGCGGAGCGGGATGCCTATTATAAGCGCCATCCGAACAACGTTGTCCGGCTGGACAAAGGCCGGCCATCGGCCGCAGATACCGGTCAGGACAATCCGCATACCCGGGCCGCGGCATATTTCCAGGACTGGGTGAACCAGGGTATCTTAAAAGAAGATGACGCGCCGGCCTTATATCTTACGGCCGTCACATTCCCGATCGATGACAAACCCGTCACCCGATTCGGGCTGATTGCCCGGGTCGGGCTGGAACCGTTTGAAAAGGGAGTGATTCTTCCCCACGAGAAAACCTTTTCCAAAGTCAAGACCGAGCGTCTGGACCTGATCAAAACCTGCCATGCCAATTTCAGCCAGATATTTTCCATTTTTTCCGATCAGACTAAAATTCTTGAACTGTTGATCGGTTGCGCTGAAACCACACCCCTTGTTTTTGATTTTAAAGATGACGCCAACCACCGGCATCGGTTATGGCGCATCACCGATGCCTTGATTCATCAAAAAGTATCTGATGCGTTTAAGGACAAAAAATTATTTATCGCCGACGGCCATCACCGGTATGAAACCGCCCTTAATTACAGAAAATGGCTGACGGAAAACGGAGCAGCGATTGACGAAAACCACCCGGCCAACTACACCATGATGTACCTGTGTTCCATACAAGACCCGGGCCTGGTCATCCTGCCCACTCACCGGCTGTTGAAAACGGTTTCAAAACCGGCACGCGATCTTTTTTTTCAAAAAGCATCCGATTACTTTGACATTGGAACCCATCCGTTTGATCCGGCAAACCCCAGGGCGGCTTTACAGCAGCTTGATCAGTCAATGACAGCGCCTTCCGGCACCCATAAATTCGGCGTTTTTTTAAAAGACTGCCGGGAGTATTATATTCTCTCCCTGAAGCCGGGCGTCATGGACCAGGTCTTTGGCAATGACATTGAGGCACCCTTAAAAGAACTGGATGTCGTTATACTGACCCGTCTGATTTTTGCCAGGCTCCTTGATTTTGATGATGATATGCTCGACGACCATGACCTGATCAATTTCACCAGCAAGAAATCGGACGCCATCCATGCGGCAGCAGACAGGTCCCATGACATGGTCTTTATTTTGAACCCCACCACCAATGAACAGGTGACCCGGATTGCGGAAAAAGGCCTGATCATGCCGCGCAAGTCAACCTATTATTATCCAAAAGCAATATCCGGCCAGGTGATGCGGTCCCTGACCCTGTAAGATGACCCGTTTGATTCAATAATTTTAATTTTTCCGGAGCGACTGCCATCGACATTATTCAAACCATAGAAGAAATGACGCACTGGTCGGACTGTCAGCGAAAAAAGGGGCTTTCCCTCTCCTTTGTGCCGACCATGGGGTTTCTCCACCAAGGCCATCTGTCGTTAATTAAAGAAGGCCTTGGCCACGCAGACAAACTGGTGGTCAGTATTTTTGTCAACCCCACCCAGTTCGGTCCGGGCGAAGACTTTGACACCTATCCCCGGGATCTTGAAAGAGACTTTAATCTGTTGCGGACAATCGGGGTGGATGCCGTCTTCACGCCGGATCAGTCCGATTTCTACCCTCAGGGGTTTGATACGTTTATCAATCAGGAAAAACTGCCCCAACATCTTTGCGGCATGTCCCGAACCGGTCATTTTAAAGGAATGATGACCATTGTGGCAAAACTTTTCAACGTGGTGAATCCGGATGTTGCCGTTTTTGGTGAAAAAGATTTTCAGCAACTGGCCATTATCCGGCGCATGGTCAAAGATCTGAATTTTAATATCCGGATCATCGGTCATCCCATCGTCCGGGAAGCCGACGGCCTTGCCATGAGTTCGCGAAATTCAAGATTGACGCCGGATCAGCGAAAAACTGCGCTTTGCCTGATCAGCGCATTGGAAAAAGCGCAAAACAGCCTGCAAAACAAAGAATACCGGGCTGCGGTGCTGATCAGGGAGGCAGAAGCGTTTATCTGTTCCCATCCGGATACCGGAATCGATTACATTAAAATATGTGATCCCGACACATTAAATGACATGACTGAAATTGACCGGCCCGCGCTGATGGCCATGGCTGTGAATTTCGGAGCCATCCGTCTGATCGACAATATGCTTTTAAACCCGAATAAATAAGGAGCGATATATGACACAGAAAAGCCTGCTGTTTACTTCCGAATCCGTTACCGAAGGTCATCCGGATAAAGTGGCGGATGCCATTTCAGATGCGGTATTAGATGCAATCATGGAACAGGATAAAAAATGCCGCGTGGCTTGTGAAACCCTCGTCACCACCGGCCTGGCGTTTGTTGCCGGAGAGATCACCACCGATTGTTATGTGGATATTCCCCAGGTGGTTCGGGATACCATCCGTGACATCGGATACAGCTCCTCACGGATGGGGTTTGACTGGCAGACCTGTTCGGTGCTGACGAGCATTGACCAGCAGTCCGCGGACATTGCCCAGGGCGTTAACCAGGGAGAAGGCCTTTTCAAGGACCAGGGGGCCGGAGACCAGGGACTGATGTTCGGCTTCGCCTCGGATGAGACACCGGAACTTATGCCCATGCCCATCATCTTTGCTCACAAGCTGACCAAACGGCTGGCCACGGTCCGGAAAAACGGTTCCATCGATTTTCTGCGGCCCGACGGCAAGTCCCAGGTAACCATTGAATATGACAACGGCACGCCGAGACGGGTGGACACAGTGGTTGTTTCCACGCAGCATAAGGAAGATGTGACCTATGATGAAGTCCGGGAAGCAGTCATTGAAGAGGTCATTAAAAAGATCATTCCCAAAGAAATGGTGGACGGAGATACCCGCTACTTTATCAACCCCACGGGAAAATTTGTGATCGGCGGGCCCATGGGGGACTGCGGCCTGACCGGTCGAAAAATCATTGTCGACACCTATGGCGGCCAGGGCAGTCATGGCGGCGGCTGTTTTTCCGGAAAAGATCCTTCCAAGGTAGACCGCAGCGCCTCCTATATGGGCCGGCATATTGCCAAAAACATGGTGGCCGCCGGTTTGTCCAAAAAGTGTGAAATTCAGGTGGCCTATGCCATCGGCGTTGCGGAACCGGTTTCCGTGATGGTGGATTTTCTGGGCACCGGTTTAATCCCCGAAGCCAAAGCCATTGAGATCGTCAGAAGTGTCTTTGATTTAAGGCCGGCCGCCATTATCGAATACCTTAATCTGCTGCGCCCTATTTACAAAAAGACTTCGGCGTACGGTCATTTTGGCAGAAACGATCCGGAATTTACCTGGGAAAAGACAAACAAAGCCGATGAAATAAAAGCAATGGCAGGCATTTAATTCTTCTTTTTAAATTTTCAATTCACAAATAAAAAAAAAGCCGCTGTTTCTGATTCCCTGTCAGGCACAGCGGCTTTTTTTTGCAAAACGACAAATTATCCGGTGCTTCCGGCATTCTTTAAAAGGATAAAAATTTTCCAACAATAAAATCCGCCAGACGTTCGGCTTCCGCCAGGCCAAAAACCGGAGCATTCACCTTTACGTCGGCATCTGTTACCATAG
Organism: Desulfobacteraceae bacterium; assembly: GCA_011390415.1. Taxonomy (GTDB): domain Bacteria; phylum Desulfobacterota; class Desulfobacteria; order Desulfobacterales; family Desulfosalsimonadaceae; genus SURF-3. The sequence goes on along the minus strand of JAABSL010000334.1, from coordinate 2,048 downwards.
CAATCAGATTGTCATCATGTAAACAAACCGGTTCATCGTTTAAACCGCCCTTTCCATTATCCGGTCGGGGGCGGAAGACTTCGATTTTGGGGATTGCGGCTTTTTTGAATCCCTCCACCAGCACCACATCCATATCCGTTAAATGGCTTTTAAGATACGCCAGCCTTGCGTTAGCATCTTCATAACAGCGATCCTGCTTTCTGATCATAATAATTTTATCAGATGATGAGACCAAAACAGCGTCAGCGCCGGATGCGAAATGCCGCCAGCTGTCTTTTCCCCTGGTGTCAAAATTGGATTCATGCTCCGAGTGCTTGATGGTTCCCACACGGTATCCTTTTTTTTTCAGCACCGGAACCAGCTTCTCCACTAAAGTGGTTTTCCCGGCATCGGAATATCCTGCAATCGCTATGATCGGTATCATTTGTATGTACAGCCCTTAAAATTTCATGACAGCCCTGAGACAAAACCAGTGATTTGCTGGCTTAAAATCTGACTCGCTTGTTCGTGAATCTTACCAAAAAAATATATATCCAGCTAAAGATTCAGCTGTTTCAACCTCTGGCATCGGTTCAACCAAACAATTAAATCCTTATCTGAAAAATTGTCAAGGTATAAGGGACGGGAAGAAAAATTAATTATTCCATCTTACTTGTCGATTACCCCGCACCGCTTCACTCCGCACTTGACTCCATGGCGTTACTCCTTTAAATTTAAACCTTTAGACAGAATAAAAGATTTAAAATCAACCTGGGAAATCCTTATGAATAAAAAGTCAGCTTCCGCACCGGTGGCAACACTAAAAAAATTTGCAAAGTTTATTATCCTGGCCCTGTTTGCCGGGGGAATGACTTATTTTGCAATCGCATCGCTTGCAAAACCCGATGGCAATTTCGAAACCACGGACTTGAAAAATGACATGGTCAATATCGACGAAGACTGGTGGGAAACCAGCCGCCTGATCTATCACGGCATTCCCGCCAGATGCATGTTTTATCTTCCATCGACAGCGGAAAGCAAGCCTGAGGAAGTCGTCACGACGATTTGGCAGGAATTTGATCGCATCGGCGCAATCTTTAATCCATTTGACCCGGATTCGGAAATATTTCACCTGAATGCAGAACCCGGATCCGATTCCATTGCAGTATCAGATGACATTTTTTCTGTTTTATCCCTTTGCCGACAATTATGGCAGGCTACAAACGGTCAGTTTGATCCCACCATGTGGCAAATTAAACAGCTCTGGCAGCGTGCGGAAAAAATCCAGCAGATACCATCGAAAGATGACATTGCAGAGGCGTTGCAGTGGACGGGTTTTGACCGGATCCTGTTTGATAAAACGCCTGAGAACCGGATCGTTTTTAAAGAACACCCGGTCAAATTTGATTTGGGGGGGATTGTCAAAGGCTATGCCGTGGATCAGGTTCGCCGGATTCTTTTAGATCAAGGCGCGACCGCCGGTCTGATTCAACTGGGCGGTGAAATCAGCACGTTCGGCGACAACCGAGGCAAGCCCTGGCGGGTGGGCATTCAGCACCCCATGCAAATGGACAAAATATGGGGCGTTATTTCAGCAAACGGCCGCCTCAATGTATCGACCAGCGGCAATTACCGACAACCCATACGGATCAATGACAAATTGTTTTACCATATTTTCAGCCCTGAAACCGGCCAGCCGGTTTCTGAAAAAGTTCTGGGAGTGACAACGGTCAGTTTTGACGGCAAGCGTTCCAATGCCTGGCTGGACGGTGTGGCCACCGCCATAACCGTTGCAGGACCCACGGCAGGCTTTTCGATGGCTGAAGAATTAAATATTGACGTCTTGATTCTTTATGAAAAGGATGGTTCCATCGGTGAGCTAAAAACACACCGTTTATCACAAAATTACAGAAGACACGACCGGTAGGCATTCATTTTTTATTTTGATTTAAAAAATCTGAATTCTCGAACTATCCTCTGCTTATTTCCGGCTCAATAAAAATCCCCACAGATACCAAACAAGATCTGTGGGGATTTTTTTACAAAAAGATATAGGTTTATCGTATTAA
>JAABSL010000333.1 GCA_011390415.1 Desulfobacteraceae bacterium | reverse complement strand
CCCATCCGGTTTGTCATGTTTGAGCCGATCTTCCGGATTCCGGTGTTGCGGTTTATTTTCAAAACCGGCAAAGCCATTCCCATTGCCTCCCGCCGGGAAAATGAAGCCGTCTATTTAAATGCATTCGACGAGATCTCAAAAGCCCTGGAAGAAGGAGAGCTGGTCTGCATTTTTCCTGAAGGCAAACTGACAACAGACGGTGAAATTGGTGAATTTAAGACCGGCATTGAAAAAATCATCCGGCGAAATCCCGTGCCGGTGATCCCGGTGGCATTGCGCGGCATGTGGGGCAGTTTTTTCAGCCATGAAGGGGGAAAGGCGCTGACCCGTTTGCCGAAGCGTTTCTGGTCGCGGGTTGAAATCCACACCGGCGAACCGGTACCGCCGGAAGCGGTTTCAGCGCAAGATCTGAGAAAAAAAGTCATTGCCTTGCGAAAAGGATACAAATAGACAATGAAGCCTGTTTTATCCTGGCAGATACCGCCTGAAATAAAGGGTCTTTTTCTGGCCGGACTGCTGCTGATGCCATTGAACAGTGATGCCGTCAATAATTCAATGCACAGAAATAAGGAATACGTTATTTTATTACACGGCATGGCCCGTACAAAATTTTCCATGGGCAAGCTGGAATCCCGTCTTGCCGGACAGGGATACCAGGTCGTCAATGATGGCTATCCGTCCACCCGCAAGCCGGTGGAAAAAATTGCAAGCAAATACCTTGGCCCCATGGTGAGCAAATGCAAGGCAGCCGGCGCAAAAAAAATTCACATTGTGACTCACTCTTTGGGCGGGATTGTCACCCGGCAGTATCTTCAGGATCATACACTTCCCAAAGGCAGCCGGATTGTGATGATCAGCCCGCCGAACCAGGGGAGCGAGCTGGCAGATGCATTACGCCATCTGTGGCTTTATAAATGGCTGAACGGCCCGGCCGGACAGGCGCTGGGCACTGAACCGGAAAGCCTGCCCAATTCCTTAAAACCCCTTGACGCGGAGATCGGCATTATTACCGGCAACCGGTCGTTTAATCCGCTCTTTTCGTGGCTGATTCCCGGAGAAGACGACGGCAAAGTGTCCGTGGAACGGGCAAAACTTGCCGAAATGACGGATTTTCTGGTGGTGTCCAGCAGTCATACGTTTATTATGCGGCATCCGGACGTTCTGGATCAGGTGGTCTGTTTTCTTGAAAATGGAAAATTTGCCCGTTAGCACTGGTCCATAGCCGGGTCACCCAGGAACGGATTCCCTGCACCTAAAAGGGGCTTACCTCAAGTCGATAAAAGTTAAAAGTGACTAAAGTTTAAAGTGAGCTAAAGTTGCGGTAAATGCCTGCGGCATTATCTTTTTTTAATAAAAACAGATTGCGCGATCAGCGCAGTCCAGAACTTTAGTCACTTTAAACTTTAGGCACTTTGCACTCTACGTGCAATTATTCCGGCAAAGAATGAGGGCTCTGACTTGGTCAGGACCCGGTTTTAAATTCGGGATAAAAGCGTTTAACCGGATTTGTTGTAATAGATCATGGCATCCGGCATTAAGGATTGAATGTTCCGGATCCGTTTTTTGTCTGCCGGGTGGGTGCTTAAAAATTCCGGCGGGGCCGCACCTTCTTTTTGAGCGGCCATGCGCCGCCAGAAATCAACTGCCGCATGCGGATCATATCCGGCCATGGCCATGAAAATCAGTCCCAGGTGATCGGCTTCATTCTCATGGAGCCGGCTGTAAGGCAGCATCAGACCAACCTGGGCCCCCAGACCATAGGCTGCCATCCAGAGCTGTTGGGTCGCCTGGGGTTGGGTTTCAAGAGCCGTTGACAGGGCCATGCCGCCCATCTGGGTAAGCAGCCCCTGGCTCATGCGCTCATTGCCGTGTTTGGCCACGGCATGGGCGATTTCATGACCCATGACCACTGCCAGTCCGGTCTCGTCTTTTGTAATCGGCAGGATGCCGGTGTAGACCACCACTTTGCCGCCGGGCATGCACCAGGCATTGATGGCATCGTTTTTTACCAGATTGAATTCCCATGCATAATTGGACAATTCTTCACTCATGTTATTCTGGGCAAAATATTGCTCAACCGCTTTTTGGATTCTCTCGCCCGCCCGTTTCACCATCCGGGTTTCTGGCTCATTTTCAATAACCTGATTTTCTTTTAAAAACTGATCGTATTGCGAAAGGCTCATGGAGAGCATGGTCTGGTTCGGCATCAGGCTTAACTGCTGTCTGCCGGTAATTGGAACCGTACTGCAGGCGATTAAAAGAATTCCGATGAAAACCATCAGGAGGATGTTTGTTTTTTTCATTTGGAAACTCCTTATAAAATTGTCAATTGCCTGCGCGGCATATTTTTGCCTGTTAAGCGAAAAATAACGCCTGCTGTGCGAAAAATAACTATTGATAAAGACTGTTCTTATACCCTAACTTTATCTGATATATGCTTTTTAATGCAAAAGGAAAATTCCGAAAAATGAGAAAAAAAATATTATTTGCATGCCTGGCGGCTCTGTTTCTGCTGCCGTCGTCTGCTGTGGCCTGGACGTGGACCCCGCTTCAGCTGTCCGTCTGGGACCCGATTCAGTTGTTTCCCGAAAGGTATAATGTTTACGGCATTCGAATGAATCTGGCCTATGGGAGCAATCAGAATCTCACCGGCATTGACTTGGGGGGCGTTAATGTGGTGTCCCGCAACCAGGGCGGCATCCAGGCCGGATTGATTAATCTTTCCGAGAGTTCTGCAGGATTATGCGCCGGGGTGATGAATTATACGACACGCCTTGGCGGCGGACAATTGGGCCTTTTAAACACGGCGCAGGATTCAATGACGGGAATCCAGGCGACGGGCCTCATGAATCTTTCAGATCATGTAAAAGGGGCCCAGGTGCATTGCGGCATTCTGGGCAACGGCGCGGTGACGGTGGCAGGCGCCCAGTTTGTGCTTCTGGCGGGATATAATTTGACAGAGAACATCAACGGCCTGCAACTGGCCATGTTTGGCTTTAATTATGCCAGCGGGTCGGTTAATGGCGTCCAATTCGCCATGCTGTATAATTATGCGAAAAATTTAAACGGTCTTCAACTTTCGCTGGTAAATGCCTGCGAAACCCTTTCCGGGGTCCAGGTCGGGCTGGTGAATATTATCTGGCAGGAAAAAATGTCGATGATGCCGTTGCTTAATTTTCGGTTTTAAGGGATGCGGAAAAACGAATATACCGAGGAATTTTTCATGAACCTGAAAACCTGCGTCGCCCCGTCCGGACAATTTATTTACGGCCTGCATCAGCCCGGCTTTACGGCTGCAAATATGCGGGAAAACAGTTATGTAGGGCCCCTGGGACTTTTGCCTGACGGCAGTGCTTTTGATAATCAGGCCAATTTCCCTCCGGGTGCCGTGGATGAGCCGAGTGCGGACAGTATTTTTGAAATACCCAATCCGTTTCCCTTTCGCGGGGTCACCTATATTGCGGAAAACTGGGCCGCTGAAAAAGCAGAAAATCCTTCAGCCATCAAGCTTGCCGAGCCAGCTGCGGTTTCTTTTTCTCAAACAGTCCATAAGTGGTTCGGCAGCACCCGGTTAACACCTGATAAAAAAGAGATGATATTTACGACGCTGCCGGAACCGCTGCAGCTGGCGGTTGCTGAAACATCCACTGACCCGGAGGACCTGGTTTGCCTGGCCGGTATCTGCTGTGAATTTGTTTTTGATGAAAAAACGTCGCGTCCTTCCGGTTTGCGGTATGTGAAAAACAAAAAAGGGCTCATCCGGCCGCTCATTAAAAACAAAGCCCTGTATAAAGTGATTGCCAATAATCCGCAGCTTCCGGATGACTATAAACAGGTAATGGTTTTAAAGCCCGGAGTGCAGGGAGAAAGTGAAATCGTGGGGGAGTGGAGCAATATCAGCACCGGCGGCAACACCCACGTTTTTGAATATCTGCGCAGAAACAGCTACATCCCCTGGGGCCATTATGCGGCCAACATGGCCGATGATGCGGTGCGATACCGGGTCAATGATCTGACCAGAACCGATATGCGCGCACTGCGTCATCTTTATTATCAGCGCACCTATGTCCGGCTGGCCCGGTCACTGGGCGTATCTGCGGAATGTGACCGGCGGTGCCTGTCGGAAGAAGAACTCGAAAGTCTCCGGCACCAGATCATCGACGTTCTGGCCGAATCGGTCAAGCGGGACAATCTGGCGTTTAACCGCACCCTGTGGGGGTGGAATTTCGGATTTGATTATGCCCCCAGCAAATACCGGCTTCACGGATCACACCAGCAGGTCCATCAGCAGTATGCCATGATACCGTCGAGGGTGGAAAAAGCATCCGGAATTTTGAAATATCCTGATTCCGATGCCCTGATGACCGCCTATGCATGCGGAGATTTAATTGCCGATTTTATCTGCAAGTACCGGCAGCAGACCGGAAAAAAATTTTTTGAAGCATATATTTCGGCCATTTATAATAATCAACGCATGGACGGAAAAGAAGGTGCCCGCAGCCTGGTTGTTTATGAAGATGACAATGTCATACTGTTTGTTCCCAAAGCCCAGACCTCCCAGTGGGAGGTGCAGCTGATGACGCGTCGCCCGGTGGGCAATGTGCTCGAAGCAGATACCCAAACCCGCCGGTCTCTTGATTTTGCGATTCTGACCGCCGTTCAGACGCTGGAAAAAATGGGGGCTAAAATGATCACTTCCATTGAATATTCGAAAGCCTTCAATGCCAACGCCGACCAGGACGATCAGCGCCTGCTGTATGCATTTCTGCCGCGTCTGCCGGAGTCTCCGGGGGCTTTCAGTGAAGCGCAGCTGCGCTGGATTAACGGCCATTATCCGGAAGATTTTGCCGCTGCCTGCAGGGCGAAGATCGCCAATGATGTCAAGGACAGGAATCGGTCAACCGCATAAACCATTTCAGCTCAACTGATTCTCAAAAACGCTTTTCCCGGAAAACTTCAACCGGGTCCTCAGCTGACTTTTTATCACTGCTTACCGCCAGATTAATTAAACGGGGTATCCACTTCATTGCCTTAAGTCTTTTGGAGGTAGGATTAAACGGTTAAAGGCATTACTTTTGTTGGGTTTTCTGGGGTGTCAGGGAGTGCTTCGCGTCCCCTGACCGATGGCTGCCGGAGGTCTCGACGAAAATGAAATATGAGGGCTTGTGTCGGATATGTGGCAAAGACCCAACGTCAGGAAACGCTTCGCATACCCTGACCTACGGGAGACCCCGGAAATGAATCGACCCCGGACCGTAGGTCAGGGTGTCCCGTCTGTTTGGGACTCCCTGACATTTCCTTTGCGGGTCGTGGAATTTGGTTGGGTTCGCCTTGTTTAATCGAAATTCAATATCTCAAGATCCCTGATAAAGTTAGCGACTCCCAACAAGATCGGCTGTAGATCGAGGGGCTTATCCCAACTTTTGCCCTAATTTATCGTTCAGGGCAGCGAAACGGATACCCCTTTAATTGATTGATAGTTCTTGTGTTGTTACAAATTTGTAGCTTGATATTACATTTTTGTATTGTAATTTAATGAACTTACTTTTTCTGAAAAAATATAAATATTTGTAAATATAGTAAAAAATATATTTTTTCAAAACTGGCACATGTGTTGCTATAGTAATAACCCAGAGGGAAATAATGAAAATATTAAAACAAACATCAGAATCATACTCAGCCCGGTATTCGGAAATGTTGACCAGACAGCGCACCGAATTATTCCGGTCCCCGGTTTTCTTTGACGAAACTCCCGGCCTGCTGAAACAGCATGCGCTGAGTATTGATAATTATTTTCAACGCTGCTTTGAATCCAGCCATATCGGCCCCAGGATGGATTTTATCCGAAATCCATACGCTATTGTGGCGCTCGGCGGGTATGGACGGTCAGAGCAATGCGTGCATTCGGATGTGGACCTTTTGTTTCTTTTTCAGAAAAATGTCCCCTCAGCTGCGGATGAATTGATCCGCGAAATTGTTTATCCCCTATGGGACCTTAAAATGGAAGTGGGATATGCCACCCGCTCGGTTGATGATTGCATTTTTATGGCCAGAGAGGATTATGAAGTCCTCACTTCAATTCTGGATGCCCGGTTTATCTGCGGTGTTTCATCTGTATTTACCCGGTTAAAGGATCAGGTGGAGCGTAAAATTGTAAAACGCAACGCCAAGAAAATTATTGACTGGCTGATTAAACGAAATGTCGAACGGCATGAGGATTTCGGGGATTCCACTTTTTTACTCCAGCCGAATTTAAAAGAAGGCAAGGGCGGGCTCAGGGATTATCATACCCTCCGGTGGGTTGCCGCAATAAAATATGATCTCCAGCAGATTCGGGATCTGGAGTATCAGGGTATCCTGTCCCAGCTGGAATATAATGAATTGATGACAGCCCTTTCATTTATATGGGATGTGCGAAACAAATTGCATTTGTTGACCAACCGGAAATGTGATCAGCTTTATTTCGAATACCAGCGGCCGGTGGCCGAGTCCATGGGGTTTTCCGATGAAAAAGGGGAATCCGCGGTGGAAAAATTTCTCGGGATGCTTCATTCCCATATGGCGTTTATCAAAAATCAGCTCCAGTTGTTCCTGTATGAATTCGGCTACGGGAAAAAGGGCAAGTGGCGGCAGAGCGCCCAAAAAATCAGCGAAACCCGCGGAATACATTTGTATAAAGAACGCCTGAATTTTGATTCACCGGAAACCATCGTCAATGATCCGGAATTGCTGATAAAAATTTTTGAGGTCAGTGCACGGCTGAAAATTCCCCTCAGCCGGGAAGCCGAGCGCCTGGTCCGGGAATTTAACTACCTGGTGGATGACCGGTTCAGGATGTCCCTGTCGGTGCGAAATGTATTTGAAAAGATACTGATTTTGCCGGCACCCACATTTAATGTGCTCGAACAGATGCTCAATACCGGCTTTCTGGTCAGCCTGATTCCCGAATACAAAAATGTGATCAACCGGATTCAGTATGACGCTTATCATCTGTATCCGGTGGACCGCCATCTTTTGCGAACCGTATATACCTTAAAATTGTTCGGTGAATCGGAAAACGAGGCACCGGATTCGCTTTGCGTGAAACTGTACCGGGGATTAAAGCGGAAAAAAATACTGCTGCTGACGGCATTGCTGCACGATATCGGCAAAGGCCATGACGGTTCCCATTCACGGGCAGGTGCACAAATATCAGCTGCCGTGCTGCGCCGCATGGGGTATGGTTCCCGGGACATCGATCTGGTGTCGTTTCTGATTGAAAACCATCTGTTGCTGATCAAAATCGCTACCCGCCGGGATATTAATGATGAGGAGACGGCGATTGCCTGTGCCCGACAGATAAGAGACGGCAATCGCCTGCGGATGCTGTATCTTCTGACCGTTGCGGATTCCATTGCCACCGGTCCGAAAGCCTGGAACAGCTGGACCGCTTCCCTGCTCAGGGATTTTTTCTTAAAGGTACTTGGCATCCTTGAAAAAGGAGAGCTGGCGACCACCAGTGTGGTAAATCGTATTGCTAAAAAACGAAAAGAGGTGCTGGCTGCCGGTCGCAGCCTTGACGGAGCAGATGTCGGGACCATTTTTGATCAAATGTCGCCCCGTTATATAATGTATACAGACGTCCAGGACATTATTTCTCACATCCGATTATATAATCAGCTTTCCGGCAAACCGCTTGTCATGGATGTTGCCCGGGATTCGGAACTAAACAGCCGGACGGTCACCACCTGCGCAAAAGACCGTCCCGGGTTATTTTCAAAAATTGCGGGGGTGTTTACACTAAACAATATCAACATCCTCGATGTCCATGCCAACACATGGAAAAATGGCATTGCCCTGGATATTTTTAAAGTCAATCCGCCGCCGGAACAATTGTTTGAGGATGAAAGATGGCAGCGGGTGGAAAAGAATCTGCAAGACGTCCTTTCCGGCGAGATGGATCTTGCAGAGGAAATGGCAAAAAAACCGCTGATCAAAAAACGGGAAGAGTCATTTGTGGCCACCCGCCCGAACCGGGTCGTGGTGAATAATGACGGATCCAGTTTCTATACCATCATCGAAGTTTTTTCCTATGATTTTAAAGGTCTGCTTTACAGCGTCACGGATGCCATCAGCCGGTTGGGACTCAATATCACGGTGTCCAAAATCGCCACCAAGGTGGATCAGGTGGTGGATGTTTTTTATGTCCGTGATGAAAGCGAAGAAAAAATAACGGATCCGGCAGCCGTGGCTCGGATAAAAAAAGAAATACTGGCGGTTTTGCCCGATAACCGGAAAACATAGGTCGGACAAACGAAACGAATAAACCTGCGCACGGTTAATTTGCGTACAAAAAAATGAATTTTTTAAAAGGAGAAAGGAAATGACGAAAAAAAGTATGCTGCTGACAGCGGTTCTGCTATTAATGCCGATTTCATCGGCTTTTGCGGCGGATGTCATTGATTCGGGAGATACGGCATGGATTATTGTGGCCACGGCCCTGGTTATGATGATGACCCCGGCCGGTCTGGCCTTGTTTTATTCCGGCATGTCCAGGTATAAAAATTTATTAAATACCTTTGCCATGACATTTGTCTCTTATTGTCTGGGAAGCATTATCTGGGTTGTATGGGGGTATACCCTTACCTTCGGACCGGATCACGGCGGTCTGATCGGCGGTCTGGATCATCTGTTTTTAAACGGAATTGACGTGAACAGTGTTTCCGGGTCCATTCCCACCTTTGTGTTTGTCTTATTCCAGTTGACGTTTGCCGGCATCACTGTGGCCCTGGTGCTCGGGTCTGTGGTAGACCGGATGAAATTTTCATCCTGGATTGTGTTTGCGACCCTGTGGCTGACATTTATTTATTGCCCCATTGCGCATTGGGTCTGGGGCGGCGGCTGGATGGGGGAAATGGGCGCACTGGATTTTGCCGGCGGCAATGTCGTTCATATTAATGCCGGTGTTGCCGGCCTGGTGCTGGCCCTGGTGCTGGGCAAACGAAAAGGCTATGGCCGGGATGCCATGTTCCCGTCGAGCGTGACACTGACGGCACTGGGAGCGGCCCTGCTGTGGTTCGGATGGTTCGGCTTTAACGCCGGAAGCCAGCTCGCGGCAGACGGTGTGGCCGGTTCGGCGTTTCTGGTGACCAATACCTCCGCGGCTATGGGCGCGCTGGCGTGGATGTTTGCGGAATGGTATTTTACAAAACGGCCCACCGTATTAGGCATCGCCTCCGGTGTGGTGGCGGGGCTGGTGGCCATTACGCCGGCGGCCGGTTTCGTCAATCTTCAGGCATCATTGATAATCGGTCTTGTGGCCGGAGTGCTGGGCTATTTCAGCGTATCCACCCTGAAGCTGAAGCTGGGCTATGATGATTCTCTGGATGCTTTTGGCGTGCACGGCCTCTGCGGGATCTGGGGCGCGCTGGCTACCGGTTTGTTTGCCTCTCCGGCAATTTCCGGGGCATCCGGACTTTTTTACGGAAATCCCAAGCAGCTGGTCATTCAAATTGTATCAATTGTCGCCACCATTGCTTTTACCGCGATTGGGACCTTGATTGTTGTATATATTACCAAATTTGCCACCGGCGGCTTAAGAGTTGAGCTGGACCAGGAAGTAGAAGGGCTGGACAGTGCCCTGCACGGCGAAAGAGCATTTGAAATCGGTTAGTTTTGTATTTGATTAGCTGAATTTACTTAAAATAGTTTATAAAGGAGGGTGTGCCATGAAAAAAATAGAAGCCATAATTAAACCGTTTAAGCTGGATGATGTCAAACAGGCATTGAGTGATATCGGGCTTCAGGGAATGACCATAACCGAAGTAAAAGGGTATGGCCGCCAGAAAGGCCATAAGGAAATTTACCGGGGCGCAGAGTACCTGGTCGATTTTATCCCCAAAATTAAGATTGAGATTGCGGTTGCCGCAGACCGGGTGGACGAAGTGCTGGAAACTATCCAGAAATCTGCCAACACCGGCAAAATCGGGGATGGTAAGATATTTGTCATGTCTCTGGAACAAATCATTCGGGTCCGTACCGGTGAAACGGGCCTTGAAGCCATCTGATGACGGGCAATGGTCAATTTCATTGACCGGTTAAATTTTTACATAAGTAAAAAACGGGAACCTGATGTCCGGTCAACAGGTTGGCAAATGACTTTTTAGCAGTCTGTTAGACCGGATATCTCAAACGAGCGGTCGGTAATTTAAACAACGGGATACTCAACAAGGAGGAAAGTTAAATGACAAGTCCAAAAGAAGTACTGGCATTGGTAAAAGAAAAGAATATCCGGGTGGTGGATATCCGTTTCATGGATTTTCCGGGAATCTGGCAGCATTTTTCCGTACCGGTTTCGGAATTTGAAGCATCCAGTTTTGAAGACGGATACGGGTTTGACGGATCGAGTATCCGGGGCTGGCAGCCCATTAATGCCAGCGATATGCTGGTGATTCCGGATGCCTCAACCGCAAAAATCGATCCGTTTTATGAAGAACCCACACTGGTGCTGATCGGAAATATTGTGGACCCGATCACCCGGGAAGCCTATACCCGTGACCCCAGAAATATCGCGCAAAAGGCCGAAGCCTATTTAAAGCAGACCGGCATCGGGGATACGGTATTTATCGGGCCGGAAGCAGAATTTTTTATTTTTGACGATGTCCGGTTTGATTCCGGCAGTAATCACGCCTTTTATTCCGTGGATTCCACGGAAGGGATCTGGAATACCGGCCGGGATGAATTTCCGAATCTGGCCTATAAACCAAAGCACAAAGAAGGGTATTTTCCGGTGCCGCCTTTGGACAAGTTCCAGGACATGCGGACGGAAATGATGCTGACCCTGGAAGATCTCGGCATTGATGTGGAGTGCCAGCATCATGAAGTGGCAACTGCGGGGCAGGCGGAAATTGATATGCGATTTAAGCCCCTTCTGGAGATGGGGGATCAGATGGTATGGTTTAAGTATGTTTTAAAAAACGTGGCCTACCGCCACGGACATACGGTGACCTTTATGCCCAAACCGCTGTTCGAAGACAACGGGTCCGGCATGCACACTCATATCAGTATCTGGAAAGACGGGGAACCGCTGTTTGCCGGTGATAAATACGCAGGCGTTTCCCAGGATGCGTTGTATGCCATCGGTGGTATTCTGAAACATTTTAAGGCCCTGTGTGCCTTGACAAATCCCACCACCAACTCTTATAAACGACTGGTGCCCGGTTTTGAAGCGCCGGTAAATCTGGCGTATTCCAGCCGAAACCGAAGTGCGGCCATCCGGATTCCCATGTATTCCGCATCTCCCAAAGCCAAGCGGATTGAGTTCCGGACCCCGGACCCGTCGTGCAACGGATATCTCGCATTTTCGGCCATTATGATGGCGGTCATCGACGGAATTGAAAATAAAATGGACCCGGGTGATCCCCTGGACAAGAATATTTATGATCTGCCGCCGGAAGAGCTGGCCCAGATCGACTCCGCACCGGGATCTTTGGCTGAAGCCCTGGACGCCTTGAAAAACGATCATGAATTTCTGCTCAAAGGCGATGTGTTTACCCAGGATGTGATTGACCGCTGGATTGAATATAAAACCGAAAGCGAGGTCCAGCCGGTTCAGTTAAGACCGCATCCCCATGAATTCTTCCTGTATTATGATATTTGATGGCAGTGATTAAAATTTAGTTTATATTGTTCAAAAAAAAGCCCTGGACATATTTATGTCCAGGGCTTTTTTTGATCGGATGTATGAAAAGTTTCCTTTAAAACATATTCTGAACAAAATTTTTTTAAATTAATCTTGCAACAATGATATAAAAGATGGTTAAATAGATATAATATAAATATTTATAGCATTCAGACAGAAAATATCAACCGGCTTGAATCGATGTTTTAACTGATACTTATCAGAGAGGAAAACGATGACGGTGCCTGGTGAGAAAGTCAGTATATTAATTGCAGTAGGTCACAAATTATTTCAGGAAGGGTTGCGACTCATCCTAAAAGACGAAGCAACTTTTGAAATCATTGGAGCGGTGAATAACGGATTGCAGGCAATAGATGTGATTACCGAGCAGAAGCCTGATGTTGTTCTTTTAGACATCGCCCTTCCCGAAGTCAACGGCACTGAAGTCATCGCTGTCATCAAACAAAAAAGTCCCGCCACCCAGGCACTCATGATTACATATGATAAAGATGAACAGGCCGTTATCAAAGCAATCCGGGCCGGTGCCAAGGGGTATCTGTCCAAAAATACGAACAATAAAGAGATTGTTAAAGCGATTCAGGTCGTACATGAAGGCGAGTTCTGGGTTCAGCGCAAGCTGGTCACCCGTTTTATTAACGGCGATTTGATGACGGATGAGGC
>JAABSL010000332.1 GCA_011390415.1 Desulfobacteraceae bacterium | reverse complement strand
CCCGGTTAAAACTCCCCGTGTTTCCCGACACCCTTTGAAAACGTTGTTGCACCGTGAAGCGTCTCTCCTTTCCGGATCGGTTCCATGCCACAATAAAATTCATTTAACATGGCATCCTGAAAGGACTTATCCCACTGTTCATAGGCACTCATGCGGTCGCTTCGCATACACATCCGGGGAAATTTGGCAATCTGTGCGGCCAATTCTTCAGCTGCCTCACGGGATTTTCCGTGAGGTACGATTCTGTTGGCAAGCCCCATGTTTTTCGCTTCGTCCGCCTCAACCGGACGCCCTGTTAAAATCAAATCCATGGCATGGCTCATCCCTATTAAGCGGGGCAGACGCACGGTTCCACCGTCAATCAAGGGAACACCGAAGCGCCGGCAAAAAACGCCGAAAACCGCGGTTTCTTCCATCACGCGCATGTCACACCAGAGAGCAAGCTCTAACCCGCCGGCTACCGCATACCCGGAAATTGCGGCGATCACCGGCTTGGAAAGCAGCATCCGGGACGGCCCCATGGGGCCGTCCCCATCCGGTTCAAGACGATTGAATCGGCTGTTATCCCGGCTGGCTCCCGCCTTTAAATCAGCGCCGGCACAGAATGTATTTCCAATACCGCAAAGAACCGCCACATAACAAGAATCATCCTGGTCGAACTCACGGAAAGCCTCTGCAAGTGCCTCGGCAGTGGGCCTGTCCACGGCGTTTTTGACTTCCGGACGATTGATGATAACCGTGAAGATCTGATCTTTTTTTTCAATAAGTACATTCATTTTGTATTCATCTCCAAGCCTTCAGAAACAAGATGTCCAATGAAATGCGAAAATGGTTTTATGTTTTGCTCAACGCTTGCAATTTCCAGGGCAGCCATATAATCGTCCCTTTTTTCGACAGGAATTACGGTCCAGGGATATCCCGCTGCAGAAAGCATGACGTTCATCAGAAATCTTCCGATGCGTCCATTACCATCCAAATAGGGATGAATGTAGACAAAAACAAAATGCCCCAGTACAACCCGAACGGATGGCTCAGATTCATTTTCAAGCAGGTCAAAAAATGCGGGCATACATTCTCGCACAGCTTCAAATCGCGGGGGCACGTGCATGGATTGCCGGATATATACCTGGTGATTCCGGTAACCGGCCAATTCTGTTGGCTTCAATAAACCTGCGAAAACCAGAGGAGAAAACATTTCACGGAACCAGTCGCTATGATCCACTTCACAGACCTGACCGGGATTTTCACCTTCCAGCACTTTTTGAATGCTTTTCCGGACCAACTGATAAGCCTGCCAGTATCCTCGCGCGGTTAATGCGTTATATTGTTCAAGATCCTCATTGCCTTCCTTCGGACGCCAGTCACCTTTTCGAACTCGCTCTATCAATTCCGGAGTGACCCGATAACCTTCGATTGACAATGAATGGTATGCATCGGAAACATAAATATCATCCATTGCTTTCAGGTACGCATGGATATCTTTGGGTGGTCCGGGGGCCGGTGGAAACGTTTCTAAAATGGCTTCTCTCATTTTTTCCCACAACAGGTAAAGACGATTGACATAAGGCGATTGTCCCCGAATCGACAGAATCGAACTGCTTGTGTTTTTAAAAGGGTCTTTTTCACGGACATCAAAGCCTGCTGATTGCATGGTTTTAATAATATTGTCGGCTATGCGATCACGCTCTATATTGCGAAAAGCACCAGCGATACGACCCGCCACCGTTGATCGTCCGCCTTCAAGAAGATATATCAATATATCCGAAGCATCGTTTATCATGGCCAATGCGATCCGCGCATCTGTTGAATTCCGTGAAAAAAATTTAGCGCCGCAATTAACCAGTCCTTCCGGCACAGAAAACAAACGCATTCCCTCTTTTTGAGATACATTTTCTGCCCTGGGAAGGGTTCCCCGGATATCGAATAATGATGTACCATGTGGTAGTGTGGTGATCTTGTTCCGGGCTTTGGGAGATCGGACAAGCAATTGTTTCGGTACCGTCATGTTGCCGACATGCAGCAACAGTGATTGTTCCGGTGAAAGGCACCAGTTTTGGCCAAATCTCATCTTTAAATAAGACGCGCAAAAATGCCAAAAAGAAGCATACCAGAGAGTGCTGTCTCCCTTGCTCTCTTCGGGTTTGACGGGGATATACCAGCCCTTCATTACCTTTCCTAAAAAACCGTTCTTGAGCAGCAGTTCACGATGAGACCGCGTCAGCTCATTTGAACGAATGGCAATATTACCTCTTTCCTGGAGTTTTTTCAAAGCCTCAAGAGATTCAGCAAGTTTTTCATGTGGTGCAACCATTTTAAAATTCCTCTGATTAGCTTTTTGGGACGTGTTATAATTAGCTTATTATGATGTACCAAAATTAGCCTATCATGTCGAATGTTTTTTAGCGTATCCGGTTTTTTTATCTTCCCCAAAATTTTTTTACATCATTTTGCATCATTTTCAGCTCAACCCTGTCATGGCGACGTCACGGCGGCGTCATCACGACACCCCCCTATTCTATAATACATAATAGAGACCATTTTTTATTTTGACGTTTTTGGAAAGGAAAAATTGTTTTCCACACTCAGACAAAAATTAAACCGAAAAAGGCAAAAGGAGATCCCGCTGAATCTCCTTGCCCGCCTGTGGACTGAAAAAGAAATGACAGAATCATCTTTGCAACATCTGCCTGTGCCTTATTGGCAAAATTTCGACATCAATCAATTTTACGCTGCATATGTTGGCCCGAATACCGCAGCCATTGGTACCTCCCGACCGGTCATCGTACATTTACTGACCCTGTTGGACGATAAGGGAGATTGTTTTTCTGACAGCCATGACCCGGAAAATGAAAAAAACGGTTCCGGTATCTCCCTTCGGGAACACTCTCTTTGTGTGGCGCGCATGGCAGTAGACATGATCAAAAAGGCCCACCGGGATTATGAATTGATTCTCGGTAAAATCCTTATTATCAGCCTGGGCCATCGATTAGGCATTCTTTCCGCGGCCGCAGCGGTCGGCGGGATTTCTGCCAGATCAATAATGATACTCCATCCGTTAATCCAGGATCTTCCGTTTAAACAGGATGTCATTGCCGCCATTCGCTCGTTTGAAGACAATCACCCCAAAACAGATGAAGCCAAAATACTCAAAGCCTCAGCGCTGGCCGCCACAAAACACCTGAAAGACCGCACAAAGGTGCTTTCTGAAATGGATCACCCGGCAGTTCCGGATATTGCTAAAATCCGTGCGGCCATTTTTTCTCCGGAAAGGAAAGAATAATGAGAGTAAGACAAAATATCTCCGGATCGTGGCATTGTCGTTGATTGCCACTAAAATGGAAACCGCCCTGGCCGTTGAAGGTGATCTTTCGGATCGGGGCCTGACAGCGCTGGCAGAAGGCGCCAATTCCATGCTCATTGAAATGGCCCGGGTCCTGACCGGTGAACAGGATGCATCGCCCGTGTCTGACTCCTGGAAGCGGTACAAGAAAAAGGAACTGGTTGCAGATACCTATTTGGGAGATGATGTTCTGGAGGCTGAAGTCTCCACCACCACATTTGTCAATTCGGATCATTCCGCAGATATCACCTATGACAAGATATTCCGGGGAAAAGTTTTTCCCAGAAACGGATATGCCGTAGCCATTGTGGATGACAACGAATTTCTGTTCAAGGCCGGCAGGATTTTGTTTAACGGAAAACCCTGCGGAGCCTATGATAAAAAAGGGATGGGCTTTATCAACAACAAAACCATCCAGATCATGAAGTCGGATCAACTGGAACAGGACTGCTTTGTTCTTGTTGAAATCCGGTAAACAGCAATTGAAGTGATTTATTTTAAAAAGCCTGGAGAATTTTTCTCCGGGCTAATATCAGAAATGGCCAGGCGCCCTCCGGGTTTCAGAACACGAAACGCTTCGCTAAAGACCTTTTTCTTTTCCGGCGAGAGATTGATCACACAATTGGAAATGATGACATCAACAACCTGAAAAAAGACAGATGCTTCACTTCGGATGCGTGGCTGGAGCATCTTCGATCCGGGCTCTGGAATCTATGCTGCATCAGGCTGGATTTGTGGACGTTCGCGTCGAACCCAAAATGGAAAGCAAATCATTCATCCGTAACTGGGTGCCGGGAAGCGGAATTGAAGAGTATGTTGCTTCCGCAACGATTGAAGCTGTCAAAAGATAACCTGATTCATTACTTAATCAAAAATCATTCGTGAATCGCTGAATAGCGAGAAATACCGTGGTTCAATGTATCGGTATGAAGGATACACTTCGGTTTTGCTGTTCTCAATCCCACTGCAACAACCTCTCCTCTTTTTTCCCGTTAATTTGATAGTACAAACATTTCAAAGCTTTGAATAGAGTGAAAAAATTTAATGTCGAAATACATTTTTTGCCATGCATGTTCATATTTTTTTCTTGCATATACTTCGATATCGTAATATTTTATAACAAAATATTCGATATCAAAAAAATTATACGCAGGAGGCAGCATGACAGCAAATTCATCAAACGAAATAAAAGACTGGTGCACCACCCATCTTACCGAGAAAATCATCCGTAAAATCGATAATGATCAGACGTCGGTGGTGCGTTCGTACAAGGATTTTGCAGGAAACGGATGGTTTGAATCCTTAAATATTTTTGAGGACCCTGAAACTTTTCGTCTATTAATTGAAGCAGGTAAAATCGTGAGCGGCTATTCAAGCGCAATCAGCAATATCATAGGTGTTAATTATGTTTGCGCAATGATGCTGACAACGTTTGGCAACGATCACCAAAAAGAAATCGGCAAAAAGGTTCTCACGGGTGATATCTTGACCTGTTTTTCTCTCACCGAGCATGATGCCGGATCGGATATTCAAAACATAAAAACCACAGCAACGCAGACAGATACTGATTGGGTGCTTCATGGGCGGAAGTATCTTTCAACCGGTGCCGTTGTTTCCGATTATATTCTCGTGGTAGCCCGTACCAGCACTGATAAACCTTTAAACAAGGGAATGTCACTGTTTTTAGTGCCGCGTGAAGCCGGCGGAATAGAAATTTTTCCTCTGGAGAAAATCGCAACAAACGAATATGCGAGCTGCGAGATTAATTTTGATTCCGTCAGACTTTCGCAGGATTCAATCATCGGCGGGCAGGATCTTGGGTGGGGGGTGATTGCCTTTGCCGGCGCCGTGGAGCGTCTCATGATCGCTGCTTCCTGCGTGGGTCTCTCCCTGACAATCCTGAAATATTTGAATGAATACACCGGTCAACGCATTGTTCAGGGACGACCGCTTTACGAAATTCAATTAATTAACCATCAACTCGTTGATATGACAATAAAAATAAAGGCAGCGGACCTGCTGTTGACAAACGCGGTTGAGCTATTGATATCGGGCAAGACGCCGACATTAGAAATTTGCGGAGCAAAGGTGTTTGCATCTGAAATGCAGCAGGAAATATCCCTGGCCGCGATGAAAATTATCGGTGGAAGGGGATATTTGAAAGAATATCCTGTCGAGCGCTGGCTGCGGGAAGGCCTTTTGTCTCTTTATGCTGGCGGAACCAATGAGTTACAGAAAAACATTATGGCAAGACACTTGCAGAAAAAATTCTAAACCAGATTCTGTACGAGGAATATATGAAACATTTACCCCCTGAAAATGACATATTTTTTTTGATAACCAGAGCGGCTTTATCGGTAACATCAACTCTTAAAAAAATGTTGGCTAAAAATAAATTACAACAGGTGAAGCCTTCCTATCTTGGGGCTTTGATGTGTTTATGGACAAATGCATCAATGGATGAAATACTTGGTAAACTGGGCACTGAAGGTGGAATGAATTTGACCGAACTCGGGCAATGTGCCGGCGTTGAGCCGTCAACCATAACCGGCCTGGTTGACAGAATGGAAACGGACGGATTGGTGTATCGCTCAAATGTTCCGGAAGATCGACGGGCACTAAAAGCAAATTTAAGTGAAAAAGGTTATGCAATTCAGAGCAGTGTTTTAGGAATATTGGATAAAATGTCCCAGCAGATCTTTGCCGGCATCGCGCCCGAGGAAATGGAAATTGCTAAAAAAGTTCTCAGGAAGGTTTTGGAGAACTCAAGCAAAAAACTTGAACATTGAAAACATTCTGTAGCATTACGCACAGACAAAAAGATTTTAGTAGCGAGCACAGGCTATTGTAAGGTGCAATAGGGATGCGGCTTTTGGCGGTGCACACTATCTTTACCTCACCAAAGTTTCATTTCTTGACATAATCGAAGATTGATTCAGCTCGATCTATAGCGAAAAAGCCTTATTCCGGAAAAAAATATTGATATTTAACAATTTAATATTCGTTCTTGTCTCAGTAATTATCAAACATTATAATCAATATGATTTTATATGTATACTGTATGCTCTGTACAAAAATCATATGACCTCTACGAACCCTCATAAAAGCCTTACTTCAAATTTTTGTGAGATCATTCTGAAGAATTGTGCGAATGGCTTAGAGTAATCGCTACCAACGTCAGTATTAATTTTTCAGGCCTGATCCAGGACTCTATTTATCGGTATTTGGACTTCAGTTACCCGGATGCGATGCATTGATTGCGGTCATGAGTATTTTTTTTTGCTGTTTTTCTGCAAGGACCGTCATTTTTGTCTCTCCTGACACCAGAAAAGAGTCATCGAGTTCATCAGAGGCTGAGCGAAGAGGAATTAAAAAATGTGTTCCATCGCTAAAGGGTGATTTCCATCCCCAACCGGATTGGCGAATTTTTTATGACTAATCGCCGTCTGCTTGACGGGCTTTTTCGGTTCGCCTGGAAAGTCTTATCCGCATGTCGGAAAGCCGGGTTTTGATTTGTTCGAATTTTCCTTTTTGGATAAATATATATATGCTGTTTAATTCCGATAAGATATGAGAGAAAATGATTTCGTTTTCTGCATGCTGTTGCTCTATTTTGTTTCGCTTTGAGCGGGCAGCGGTAAGCTCACCGATTTTATCGATAAGCTCTTTTTTTATTCCGGGGTCGACTGCGGATTGCAAAGCATTGTCACAGGCGGCGATTTTTTTATCAATTCCTTGTTTCCGGTATGTTCTTAACATCTCTGAGGCCCTATCCATATTTTCCAGTCGATCAAGCCCGGCCCCGGTCAACTGGTCAAGATTGTGTGCCAGTTCTTTTTTGATGGATGCTGAAACGTTTAATCCGTCAATTTTGTCAAATATCATTATGACTCGCCTTATCAGCGAAGATGCGTTTTGCTGCAATCGTCGGGCCCTGAGCCGTTTGATTTTTTGCCGAAACCGCGAAAGCGCCGGCCACTCGCGTTGTTTTTTGATTTTGCCAAGCCTACTGGCCGGTGCAAGCGGCAAAAGTGTGTAGATAATCAAAAAAGATATCGTCACCAGAAAAAATATAAAATGGGTCGTGCCGGAGAACATGGTTGATTGTTTCCGCCACAATAGGCCCCATACAAGGGAAAAGGCAGCCGCACCGCCCAGGCACACCTGGACAAGTCCCACTTTCATATCCTGGCACATATCCCGATAGGGCTTTGACGTCGCGCTTAAAAAATTGGATCCTTGGGTGAGCGTTTCCGAGATTATGGTGGCGCTTTCTTTGCTGACGCCATAAAGCAGAATATGGGGATAATTTGTTTTAAACAGTGACTTTCGCCAACTGGGCAGGCTGGAGTCCGTGAGTTGATTAAACTGGTGGAAAAGGTGCGCCGGGTCCTGCACCTGTCGGGCAATTACCCCATATCCCCCGGAAGTAAAATCCAGATTGTACAGTTTTCCGCAATAGGTGCAAAAAGGCAGTTCCTTCCACAATGGCCGGCCGCATCCATCACAAGGATTAAGGGTTACAATCGGCTCTTCATCAGGTACTTTTTCAATGGATAAAAAAGAAAAGAGCTCCCGGGTTCCCTGGATTCTGTCAGCCGGCTCCGGGGTCAGCAGTCTGCTGAAAACAGCATCCACCCATTCCGGTATGTCAGGATTTATCACAGAGGGAGGCACAAAATCGGCATTGCTTTTTTTCTGCATTATTTCGCCGGGAGTGTCGGCATAAAACGGCACCCGCCCGCAAATGAATTCATATAAGGTGACGCCGAGCGCATACATTTCTCCGGGAATACCATAGCTGCCATCGGTAATCTGTTCCGGCGGCATATAGAAAATGGTTCCCATATTGAGATCGTTTTCCGTGATCCTTACATACCGTTCCTGTTGGGCAATGCCGAAGTCGATAAGCTTCAGGGTGCTTTTGGCCCCTATTAAGATATTTGGCGGTTTGATATCCCGGTGAATAATGCCCCGATTATGGCATTCGTGCAAAGCGGACGTGATTTGCCGGGCAAGCCAGAGCCAGGTTTCAAAGCTGATCGGGGTGTTGGAAGCAATAAAATCGGCGCCATCAAGCACCTCATCCAGCCATTCCATCACAATATAGGCATAATCGGGGCTCTTTTTGAACTTTTGGGACGACAGGAACATGGGCAGGCCCTGTAATGCCTGCAGGGCATTATATTCATGTTCCAATCGCAAGGCACCGGTGTCAAAATCATCATAAAAATCAGCATGAATGAATTTTAATGAAACTTTTTTTCCGGAATCGACTTTGACCGCCTGGAATATCTCGCCCTGCGCCCCCCGGTTTACACAGGAGATGATTTTATAAACACCATCCAATACCGCACCGATGGAAACCATTTGTTCCGGATTCTGCATTTGAAGTACCCTGGAAGTCTTAATTTTCAGCCTTGAACGGCTACGGCGTTCAAGGCTTCTGATAATATGGTTAATCCCAACTCGATATCCCGTTGTTCAGCCTTATTCTGATGTCCGGCGGGGAGCAATTGCAAAGTGACGGTATGCATACTCCCGACAATCAGTCTGATATTGTTGAAATGTCTGGCGGTCATCTCAACGGCGACTTCATGGTTCAAGATCATGTCCTGTGCTTTTTTCCACTCATCCATAATCGATGCGGACGGCTTGTCGAAAGATTGCTCGATATGATATTTGACGAGCCGGTCTTTCTTTTCCGCCCCCTGCCTGTAAGCTTCGGAAGATGGCTCTGCATATTTCCGGACTTCCTTACCCAATGCAGAGACGGATTCCAGCGCAGCCAGAAATCTTTCTTCCAGATCATCCAGAAGGTCTTCCGGTAACGCCGCCGCCGCCGCCATTTTCAAGCGGTTGAAATAAAGCCGATGTTCGAGGCATTCTGCAATCAAATACCGGAAATCTGTATCCGGCACGCCGATGACCAGTTTGCGGAGTCTTTCGAATAATTGAAAATCTGTATTTTTCCGTATTTTGCTATGGTAGTGAGCCCTCCGTTGGTCGAAGAGGACGGGTGTATAGATGTCGCCCGCAAAAAGCTTTATGATGACAAGTTGTGCCAGCAGCAAGAGAAACGAATTATCGACCACCAGTGCTCCCCATGAGCCTTTCAGAATTTGTATTTGCAGGAAATCAAATATGGCCAGACAGGTAATTGACGCCCAACCGAGAATAAAAAGGGTGGCGAGTGTCAAAACAATCGAAGACAAAATACGATCGGCGGACAGTAAATAGCCTGAAAACGGATCATAGGTAAAAGTGCCTTCTAACCATTTTAAAGGGATTTCCCGGGGCGATGCATAATGCAAGCGAAGGCAGTAAAGGCCCATTGCGATTAAAGCGCCAAAGCAGGTGAGTTTAAAACCCCAAAAAAGAGAGGACATGCTTGAAGGGGTTGCAGAAGGAAGCGGCCGGAATAAGACCATGATTGCCAGCGCAAAGAAAAAAAAAGCAAGGGTGGTAATTTTAAAATACCATGCCGACATCGGTTTCAGCTCAACACGGCATCCGATATCCTGGAGTCTTTCGGTAAGCCAGCAGCTTTCTGAAGCGGTGATATTTTCAATAACCGGAATATCGGTTTTTTTTCTGTTTCTTTTCTTGATTTCCGATTCCGGGATTTCGCCAAACGTTTTTGCCAAAAACTTTGTCGTCTCCTTGATATTGTCGGCTTCTTTTATCAACAAAACCGACCGTTCCGGGTCTATCCGGCGAGTCTCCGGGTCTGATTGACCGCAATACGGACAAAACCACAGGACAGCAGGGACCGGATAACCGCAGGCCAGGCAATGGTTTCCCCTGGTCTTTTGTCTTGCCGGTTGCATGTGAAATCGTTTTTCCAATGCAATTATTACCTGCTGAAGGGATTTGGGTCGGTCATTTAGATCCGGAGCTGTCATCTCTGCCAACAGGATATCCATCCAGCGCGGAATTTCAGGATTTACCGCAGAGGGGGCCGGCAGGGGGTGAGTGTTTTTTTCTTTAAATATGTCGGTGAGATTTTCGCCTTCAAAAGGGTTTTGCCCGATAAGCATCTCCCAAATGATAATGCCGAGCGAGTAAATATCACTTCTGACATCTTTTGGCGCAGAATAAAGATATTCGGGTGGTACATATTCCGGTGCGCCGATTATCGCACCGGTCATTGTGAGAGTTGTGGCATTGACGATGCCGGCCAAACCGAAATTGGCAATTTTTATATTTTTATTATGAGTAATAAAGATATTTTCAGGGGTGACCTGCCGATGGACAATACCGCAACAATGACAGTCATAAAGACCGCTGGCGATCTGTCGACCGATTTGAATCGTTTCCTCCAGTGACAGGCCGTTGCATAAAGAAAGCCGTGCCCTCAGGTTTAAAGCCGGTCTTTGCTCAGTGACAATGGCCGTTACCTCGCGGTTCTCAATGTAGTCAAGGTATTTGAGAACATAGGGTGAGTCCACAGTGGCTGCCCTTCTGAACTCCTTCTGCATTTTTCTACGAAGCAAATCATCAGGCCTTTGTTGAGAGACGAGTACCTGTATACTGACTGGGACGTCATCCTTCAGGCGTCTTGCGGAATAAACCGAAACGACGCCGTCTGAAGCGATTTTTTCATGTAAATCATATCCGTCGATTTGCATTTAAACCATCAGCTTTGCCCGGAGTCCTACCGTTTCGGTGGGAAATCCGTAATGTGAACTATTGTTTCACTTTTGCCTTAAGTTTGGCCAGTTCCTCATCTATATCGGACTCCCTCTGAAGCCGGTCGAGTTCGTCAAATTTTTCAGATGAACAACGGGTGGCATCGCTTATTTCCTTGGCGGCCTGGGCTTCAGCCTCTTTTTGCCTGATTTTTCTTTCCGCCCGGGAAAATGCCGCCTGGTTTTCTTCGCTGCGCAGGGAAGAAGGTGGATTTTTAACCATGGAAGACCGGGCATCAGCGACTTTGGCCTTGGCTACCATTTCCTCTTTTCTGGCAAGGGCTTCCTCGTAATGATCTTCCATTAATTTGAGCTCATTTTTGAGTCGCGCGTTCTCCTGTTGAAAATGTTCACACTGAGGTTCGAGCAGGGTAATTTTTTTCTGTGCTTTTCCCCTTTCCTTAAGCGCATCTTTGGCAAGGTCGTCTCTTTCGGATTTAACGGCGGTCGCTGCTTTCTCTTCCCACTTGCCCACAGCCGCCCGGGCTTCCTCGAGTTCAATTTTCAGGCATTTTTCCTGGGCAATGGATGAGGCTACTTTTTTCTTGGCGGAGCTTATTTCTCTGCGCATATCTTCGATGATGACTTCCAGGCCTTTAACGGGATCTTCCAGGCTGTCTAAAGTGGCATTGACATTGGCTTTAAAAATAGTCCGGACACGTGAGAAAAAATTCATTTAAACACCTCTCTTTGAAAAAGTTGGCTGATCATTATTATTTATGAAGATTGAACGATTGGTCACTATAAATTTTTTGAGGCCTTAGGGGTTGACTTCCCCGTCGATTCTCATCTTAAGCGGGGCAAGCTCATAAAATGCCTCTGCTTCGGATTCCATTGTCTTGATCCGATCAAAAAGATGATCGAATTTACTCACCCCGTCCGCATTGCTGACACCGCTGGCGTCCCCATAAAGGGTATGTCTGGTTTCGGCCGTGTAATAACGCGCCCTGGCGTCGTCGAGCTGACCGCAAATATTTTGTATCTCAGCCCTGAGCTGGTGGTAAGCTGCCCGAGTGCTACCCTGCCGTTGTTCAATGACTTTCAGCTTTTCACCAAGTCCCAGCGCTTCGGCCTTGTATTGCCGTTGCAGGTCTTCTAATTGCGCCTGCTCGGCTGAGCCTTCGGGATGTTCTCCCAGTTTCTGGGTGATTTTGTCAATTTTAACCAGAGCCGCTTCCAGGTCACCTCGGATCAAAGACTCATGTGCCTTAAACTTGGATAGAGATACGGAGACATTGTTCAACTGCTGTTCCAGCTTGCTGACATGGTCTTCGACTTCTTTTAGCCAGTCGGTTTTTTTTTTCGGCAAC
>JAABSL010000331.1 GCA_011390415.1 Desulfobacteraceae bacterium | reverse complement strand
AGGCGGAAAAAATTTTAATGCCTAGCATGTTCCGGTAGGTATGGATGATGGATATCAGTGTGATGCTGCCCAGCAGAAATACCAGCATAAATCCCAGATTATTATTATAGTTGATGGAACCGAGCAGCATGGCAAGGAGAATGCCGAGAAACAAAAAACCGTAAGCTGTGGGAAAGATATACAGCCGCTTTCGTTTAAAAGACAACGGCAGGATGTCGGTTTCCCGTTTCCGGCCAAATTTTTCCTGAAATAGTTTTATCACAGCGGGACCGGCACCTGAGAAAAAATTTCTTTAAGCTTACCGCGGGGTATTTCAAGCCCTTCGCTTCGGGACCGCAGCCGATGCCCCGCCACCCAGGGCAAAACCACCTGAAGATCTTCGGGAATCATGTAATTTCGGCCATGCAGATGGGCCCATGAACGGGCAGCCTGCTGAAGCGCCAGGCCCGCCCGGGGAGACAGTCCCACATGAAACAATGGAGACGTCCGGGTAAAATGAATGATATCCTGCAAATACTCGATAAACGCATCCGAGGCGCTGACCCGGCTGATTGCCGCCTGGATGGTGAACACATCATCATGCAGCATACAGGAATCCATGGCATCCAGGACCGCCTGGGCGCCTTCACCTTTTAAAATTCGTTTTTCCGCGGCCCGGTCCGGATATCCCAGTTTAATGCGCATCAGAAACCGGTCCATCTGGGATTCGGGCAAGGGGAATGTGCCGGAATGCTCCAGGGGATTCTGGGTGGCAATCACAAAAAAGGGCTGTTTCAGGGGCCGGGTTTCACCCTCGATGGTCACCTGCTGTTCTTCCATGGCTTCGAGCAGGGCGCTCTGGGTCTTGGGGGTGGCCCGGTTGATTTCATCGGCCAGCAGAACCTGGGTGAACACCGGGCCGGGATGAAAGTGAAAGGTGCCGGCGTTCTGATCGAAAATCGACACGCCCAGAATATCTCCGGGAAGCATGTCACTGGTAAACTGGATGCGCTGGAAATCAAGGCCCAGGCATTTGGCCAGCACTTTGGCCATGGTGGTTTTGCCGATTCCCGGCAAATCCTCGATAAGCAGATGCCCGCGGGCAAACAGGCAGGTCAGGGCCAGGCGGATCTGGGGTTCTTTGCCCATCAGGACGCTGCTGATCTGTCTGACAATGGATTCGAATTGTTCGTGCATCATTTTGGAATTTTGCCCTGTAACTGAATTTGAGAAGTGATTAGAAACACCCTTTACAGCTTTTTCACCAGCTGATTGGCCGCTGTCAGCAGCGGATCCCATACCGGGCCAAAGGGCGGCGCATAGGAGAGATCAACCTGGGTGAATTGCCCAACAGTCATCTGCGCATGCAGTGCCACGGCCGCGGCATTGATGCGATGGGCGGCTCCTTCTTTGCCCACCATCTGGGCACCGAGCAGACGCCCGGTCTTTCTGTCTCCGATCATATAAACATGAATGGGAACCGCTCCCGGATGGGCATGGGCCCGGGACCGCGTTTTAACAACCACTTCCGCCGGATCAAACCCGCCTTCTTTTGCCTCTGCCGCGGTCAGGCCGGTTCGGGATATTTCCAGATCAAACAACTTGAACACAGCAGTACCCGCGACTCCGTCAAGTTCCGTATTGCCGCCGCAGACATTATCCGCTGCGGCCCACCCGGCCCGGTTGGCCCGCAGGGCTAAAGGTATCCAGACTTTCTTGCCGGTCACCACGTGATAAGCGTCCGCACAGTCACCGGCGGCATAAATATGTTCATCCGATGTTTTCATAAACCGGTCCACGCTGATGGCTTGTCTTATGCCGGTTTCAATTCCGGCGGCCGCTGCGATTTCACTGTTGGGCCGGATGCCGATGGCCACCAGCACCATATCCGCATCAAGGGTCACCTTGTCGCAGACGACAGAAAGGCCAGCCCCTGAAGTCTCAATTTTTCTAACCGCCTGACCCAGATGCAGGCGGACGCCGTTGGATTCCACTTCCTGCTGAATCACGTTGGAGAGTTCAGGATCTGTCCATGGCACAAATACCGGATCCGGTTTGACCATGTCGACTTTCAGATCTAATTTTCGAAGGGATTCACACATTTCCAGACCGATATAGCCCATGCCGACGATCACCACTTTTTTCACCGGATGGGAAGCCAGCCAATGCTTGATTTTCCGGCCATCATCGAGGATTTTCAATGACAGGACTCCCGGAAGATCGTATCCGGCAAAATCCGGCGTAACAGGGGCGGCTCCGGTGGCAATGAGCAGCTTGTCATAGGAAAAGGAAAATGGTTTCTCCTGGTCCGTTACGCCGCAGACCTCTTTTTTGGCAGGGTCAATGCGTTGGACCTCATGGCCGGTCAGCAGGTTGATATCCTGTTTTTGCCTGAATACCTCAGCCTCACGCACCACCAGATCTTCTATCGGTCTTTCCGGCACCGCGATATTATAGGGCATGCCGCAGGCACTGAATGAAACGTCATGATTTTTCTCCAACACCGTAACCTGCAAATTTTCATTTTTTCTTTGGGCTTTGCTGGCAGCACTCATGCCCGCCGCATCTCCGCCGATGACCAGAAATTTCATCCATTCGTCTCCTCTATTTAAATTCTGACTCAAATTTTTTGACAGGCCATAAAATAAAGCCGGAACCAAAATGATATATATACATTATCATTTTAAATCCCGGCTATGCAAACGCCTTTCGGCTGCAACCAAGAAATAATTCTCAGCCTGTCGCTAAGGGCCGAGCTTCCCTCTCCTGCTGCCGTCCCGGCAGCATCAGCGTTTGATCTGTCAGGTCGGGCAGGTATTTTTGGCACCTCTGGCAATCCAGTCCAGAAATCGTTTTACAATCCCGGCTTTTTGAGACGCCGGTGCCGGCAGATTCTCTTCCGCTGGAGACGCTGTCTTTTCAGGTTTTTTTTGGGTTTTATTCTTCATCGCCAGATTTAATACCGCTCAATTCAGTTTCTGCAGCGCCGGCCCTGCTGCAATGGCCGCCGGCCCGCCATCGCCGCTGCACCCGACAATTACCAGTTTTTGACCTTTTTCCATATCGCCTCCCTCAGTTCCACCAGCTGAGTTTAAGTTATAATGAATTGATGATTATGTCAATTTGCTCGCAAATGCTTCAATTACGCGGCCTGTTTCTAAAAGAGAACGTCGCCGGCACCAAGCTCCCTGTTTGAATAAGCCCTGTCATTTTACACAAATCACCAAATGCGCAGTATTTTCTTTCCTTTGCGCAGTTCCCCGCGCACGGGATATTTGATTTCATCGTC
Source organism: Desulfobacteraceae bacterium (assembly GCA_011390415.1). Lineage (GTDB taxonomy): Bacteria > Desulfobacterota > Desulfobacteria > Desulfobacterales > Desulfosalsimonadaceae > SURF-3. The sequence goes on along the minus strand of JAABSL010000331.1, from coordinate 9,119 downwards.
AAGGGCCCATAAAATTTTTTCCAGCAGAAAATGCGCGGTGCCCCCCTGAAAAATCTGCTTCGGCATGGGGCGCTGCAAACCGGCCGCCGGTGGCCGCGGGGTCTCCCTTGTATCCCAAAGCCGTAAAATCCATTGCCCCGTCCGGACGATGACAGTCGAGACACGACAGAGCGTCTTTGGCCGGGGCCACTTCATGATTTACCCGCCAGCGCATGCAAGTGCCGACGAAACGGATATCGCCGCTGAATTTCAGGCCGGCGGCCGTCATGCCTTGTTCAGCGGATCTAAGCCAGTTAAAATGCCTGAAATATCCATCTCCGAAAAGCATGGGCACGATCAGATATTTGTATAATGCGTCCGCCGGTTGAACCCCGTATATAGTCTTGTAAGGCGTGATCCGGGCTGCAGGATCATGGATATCCCCGTCCGGCGGGTTCATGCAGGTCACAGTGTCAGGTTTTACCGGGTCGCCCTTTAAATAGCGGTGATGCTTCCCATTATACCAATCATAAAAGGGGCGGACATTTTTTTCTTTGACCAGAAGCCCTTTTTCCCGGCTCAGATATGCTTCCCGGTTCTCTGTTTTTGATAGCAGCTTGTCCTGGTCGCCGCTTTTGGACCAGTCCCACAGCGTGACGGTGGCGTCCGCCTTAGCAAACTGAGGGATGTGACAGGTCTGGCAGGCAACGGCATCGCAATGATCATTTAATTGGTCCAGCAGCGGAGAGGCCGCGTCATGGGGTCGGGGGTCATGACAGTCCGTGCAGGCCACTACGCCTTCGCTTACCGAAGACGTGGTGCTGCTGCCGGAGATGCGGTGCCGGTCGGTCACATGGCATTCCTGACAGGCAAAATCCAGGCCCCCCATATGCACGTCAAGGGCCGGTTCCGGGGATGCCAGGGCGTTGCCCATATCTCCGTGCTTGACGTTGTTGCCGCCGCCGCCATACCAGTGACAGGCCCCGCAGTTGGAGCGCCCGGGAAGATCAACGCTTCTGGCTGCCGCTGCCAGATCCACGTCCTTGTCCGGGTATCCGCATCTATTGTTTCTTTTCGAATAAAGGGCCGGGTCCGCATGGCATATCAGGCAGTCTACTGAACCCGGGTCTGAGAAATTAAAAGAATCATCCGTCCATCCATAACCTGCATGACATTTGGTGCAACTGCACTCATTGGAGGCGATGTTCACTCAGAAATTGTTTATCAGGTTAATTTTGCCGATATGGGTATCATTTTCATGGCCGATCAGAAACGGCGTAGGCCCTTTCCACAGCCAGTGCGCGCTTTCCATAAAATCCGTGACCTGATCCGCGTGGCATCCCATACAATCCCGGGTCACGGCGCCGGGAGATGCGTAATCTCCGGACACATAGTCCGCGTGATCCGATGCCAGTGACGGCAATGCGGCCGACAGCACCAGAAAAACTGCCAAAACCCATTGTTTTATAAACATCATTCTTCTATTCCTTTCAAAAACGATTATACTTGCCGCAACAAGAACTAAAAAAACAGCAAACAACATTTTATTTTTATCAAGCGCATCCTTCATATTCCCGAAATATTTAAAGCAGATTAATCACCTGATATGCCGGCAGGTGATTAATCTGCTGCTCAAAAAGGGAACACATTAAGGAGGTAGAGATTCAAGCGTCCCTTTGTCGCTTGCTTGTTTGTCATTTGAGCACCTGCTCAATTGCTTTACTCAGCGTATCTTCGCTTTGAAGGCCCACAAACCGGCAGACCTCCTCTCCGTTCTTAAACAGAATCAGGGTGGGCACACGTTGAATGAAAAAGTCTGCCGCCAGGTGGCGGTTTTCATCCAGATCCATCACCACCACCGCAGCCCGGCGCAAATATCGCCGGCAAAGCGAATCGACAATTGTCTCCTGAATCCGGCACGGTGCACACCAGCTCACCCCGAAGTTCACCAGGGCAATGCCCTGATTCAGCTGCGCTTGAAATTCCGCGGGTGTTCTTTTAGATTTATTGTTCATGAGTTTGCCGGATTTCCATAAAAATTTTTCTGAATTCAGGATCAAACTCTTTTCAAACCAATTTTCGTGCCATAGGATGAATATGCCATCATAATCCGGAATAAAGCACGGGACTCCGCTACCTGAAAAATAATATAAACTCTTGTTATTAAAATATATTATCGATAGTTTGCCAGATGAATATGGAATAAAATCAGTAAAAATAAAATTTTTTAACATTATACTTGACCGGATTAATTCAGAGCTGATACTTAAAAAGTTAACACAAGTAACGTTACTTAACGTTTTTAAACGCTCATTCGGTGGCGATCATGACCAAACCAAAAGAAATATGGGACCACCAGTTTGCCAATCTGCTGCTCGATTCCATGGCGGAAGGTGTTTTTACGCTCACCGCCAACGGTGTCATCCGTTCCTGGAATCCGTCCATGGAAAAAATTTCCGGATATACGGCCGAAGAAGCCATCGGCCGGACCTGCCAGCTGCTTAAGTTTTCCAGCTGTTTTGATCAGTCATGCCCCAAAGATGTCAAGGCGTGCGGTATATTTCAAAAAGGGACCGTGGACCCTTTGGAATGCAAACTGATGCACAAAAACGGCCATTCGGTAGCAGTCATTAAAAACGCCCGGCTGGTCAAAGATGAAAACAATGCCGCCATCGGAGTGGTGGAAACCGTTACCGACCTGACCGAACTGACCCTGGCGCGGCAAAAAGTGGATGAAGCCCGGCAGCAATTGCTGGAAATTCATCAATTCGGCAACCTGATCGGCAAAAGCCGCGTCATGCAGGATGTTTTCAAGGCGATCCGGGCGGCGGCCAACAGCGACGCCACCATTCTCATTCAGGGTGAAAGCGGCACCGGCAAGGAGCTGGTGGCCGGCGCCATTCATTATAACCATGACCGGTTTAAAAAGCCCCTGGTCACCGTAAACTGCAGCGCGCTGTCCGAGTCCCTGCTGGAAAGTGAATTGTTCGGCCATGTGAAAGGTGCCTATACCGGCGCCCACATCGACCGGAAAGGCCGGTTCGAAGAAGCGGACGGGGGAACGATTTTTCTGGATGAAATCGGCGACATCAACCCGTTTATTCAATTAAAATTGCTGCGGGCCATACAGGAAAAGCAGATCGAACGGGTGGGAGAATCGCAAAAACGGTATGTGGATATCCGGATCATCACGGCAACCCATAAAGATCTTTACCAGCTGGTGGGCGAAGGTCTTTTCCGGGAGGATCTGTATTACCGGCTTAAAGTATTCCCCATTCACATCCCTGCTTTGAGAAAACGAAAAGAAGACATTCCGCTGCTGACCCGGCATTTTATTCAGCAGTTCAACAAAAAGACCGGCAAGTCCATTAAGGATGTAACATCCGATGCCCTGCGGGTATTTATGGATTATCACTGGCCCGGCAACGTGCGGGAACTTGAAAATGCCATTGAACATGCGTTCGTATTATGCACAGGCGAACAAATCAGTATTTTTGACCTGCCCGTGGATATCCGGCAGATGGAATTCCGACCCATCGCGGCCGAAAATCCCCCCCCGTCGTCAGTTCATGTCCGGAAAAAAGTATCCAGATCCGGGCTGCTGGAACTGCTCTATGAATGCGGCTGGAATAAAGCAGAAGTGGCCCGCCGCCTGGGAAAAAGCCGGACATCGGTATGGAAGTATATGAAAAAATGGCATATTCCCTTAGAAATGCCGGAAACTTAAATGCTTTTTTGGAAATTTACCCGATGAATCGAATGAAACGTGCTGTTTTTACGGCAGTACCGGCAACCGCATGACTCTATGGTTCATTTTTATGTTCACGGCACAGTCAACAGCCCAATGATATGTCAAAAGGTGCTTTGCTTCTTTTGTTTTTCATAAAAAGCTGAACTGCACAGATGAGTTTAACCTTGTACCCTTTTGCTGAAAGTGCCATAATTTAAATTATAAACTGTTGCGTCCCCTACTGCAGGCCTATCCGGCCAGGAGAAAAGAACATGGCCCAGGTTAAAAACAGCGGTTTGAATAATCAGGCAAATGACGCCGCGGTTAATTTCCCCCATACACCGGAAGAAGATTTTGTCGCCCGCATTTATCACCAGGTGGATAAAGCAGCCGCCGGCGAACTGTTTTCCCTTCGCAGCAAAAACGGCATCCATCCGACCTGTCACCTCGGCTGTTACGAGTGCTGTAACCAGTACATTCTGATCAACCGCGCCGAAGCCCATGCCCTGGGGCAATTTATCCGACGCGAATTCTCAGTCCGGGAAATACAAGCACTTAAATTGCGTACCCGGCAATGGCATATCTGGAATGAAGACCGGCGGGAAAGGCTTTCTGGCGACTCCCAAACAACGAAGCCATATTGTCCGCTGCTGGTTGACGGGGCATGCCGGGCATATGCCATGCGGCCGCTCATCTGCCGGACCCATTTTGTATGTTCTTCTGCTTCTTTTTGCCGTTTTCCATCGGAGCCGTCTGCTGCAAGATCCCGACCGATCACGATGACATCTGTTTTGACGGCGACTACCCGGTTTTCCGATCAATTGAAAAATCCCGTAAATAACAACCGTCCGGATTTTTCCCGGGAAACCATGCTGCTGCCCCACTGGCTGGCCATAGAGATGAACTGGGAATTTGCGGTTGCCATCTGAAATCAAGGTGAAATATTGATGATTTCAATTATATACGGTTAAAGGGAGATAAAAATGATCATTGACATGCATTACCACCTGGATGAACGAATGGAAACCATGGATCGGCTGCTCGATCAGATGGCAGAATTTCAAATTGATAAAATCGCTTTGATCGCGCCCATGGTGGACCCGTTTCATGTGGAAGGGGTGGCGGAAAAACTGGCCCGTTTTGTCCGGAACCTGCTGACCGGATTCTGTCAGCCGCTGGGCAAGGTGGCCTATGAAAGCACGGTCACCAAAAGCGGCCAATTTTCCATTCTGGGCAAAACCTACGATATTGACCGGCTGCCGGACAATGAAGTGGTGGCCGGGGCCCTTGCCGCCCATCCCGACAAATTTCTGGGCTGGATTTTCATCAACCCGGCAGACGAAAATTCTGTCGCGGTTATCGAAAAATATGCATCATTCCCTGGCTGGATCGGCGTCAAATGCCATCCCTTCTGGCATCAATACCCGGTGAGTATCTTAGACGATGCTGCGGCCCTGTGCGTTGAAAAAGATCTGCCCCTGCTGATTCACCTGGGCGGCAAAAAAGACAACGGGGATTATCAGTATCTTCCGGATAAGCATCCGGATCTTAAAATCATTTATGCCCATGCCGGCGTTCCTCATTACCAAAAACTATGGGACGACGCAAAGCGGCGGAAAAATGTCTATATTGATCTGTCCAGCCCCTATCTGGACGAACCCCTCCGCCGCGCAGCCGTGGATGCCGTGGGCCCGGGAAAATGCCTCTACGGCACGGACGGCCCTTTTGGATATCCGGCCGAAGACCATTTGTACGATCATGGCGCGATCATGGCAGAAATTGACCGGCTGCCCGTCTCAACCCGTCAAAAAGAGGGCATCATGGGAACAACTTTTGCCGGACTGGCGAAATTGTGATGGCTGATGAATAGCAACGGGAAAAAAGTAGGTCTTGCTCTGGGCAGCGGGGGAATCAAGGGACTGGCCCATGTTGGGGCCATCAAGTCTCTGATGCGCCACAATATTCCCATTGATTATATTGCCGGCACCAGCATCGGCGCCTGGGTGGGCGCTCACTACGCCCTTTACCGGGATATTGAGCAGCTTGAAATATATACAGTGGGTAAAAAAAAAGAAAAGCTCCATTCCATGTTTGAATTGACACTCAATGGCGGATTCATCAAGGGATTCCGGGTACAGCAGCTTTTTAAACAATGGCTGGGGGATGCGGACTTTCAGGACACACAGATCCCTTTAAGAGTGGTTGCCACGGATCTGATCAATGGCCGGGAAATTGTATTATCGTCCGGAAAAATTGCCCCCGCACTTCGGGCCAGCATGGGTGTTCCGTCCATCTTTGCGCCCTTTCATTACAATGACATGATTCTGGTGGATGGCGGCCTCTGCAATCCGGTCCCCACGGATGTTGTCCGGAAGATGGGAGCGGACATCGTTATTTCATTAAATCTGGATAATTGCCGTGTTACGGGATTATTTACAAAAGACCAGATTTCTTCCATTTCCGCTGTATCCTCCCGCAGCCTTGACCTGCTGCGTCATTACCTGGCAGTGCATTCCGTTAAAACGTCGGATGTGGTCATTGAACCGGAAAACTTCCGGGAGGAGCTGTGTGCCTGGAAAAATTATTTTACCCATGATATCGGCCACCAGCATGTTCAGCTCGGGGAAACGGCTACGGACAAAGCAATTCCGAAGATCAGGAAACTGTTATCCAGCCGGGAATCGTCTTTTTTGGCCGAAAGCGGATAACGTTAAAAAAAAGACCCCGTATACGCACTATAACCCCGATATCCAGGCGATTATCAAAAAAGAAAAGACTTTCCACGATCCCGAACTTCAGGATAAATTGGTCTGAAAAGAGACATCACCCCCGTTTTGCGCCCATCCGTACTTTATGTCCGGACATTACCCGATATTTCCGGACATTACCCCAAAATCAAAAAACCTTCAGGAAATCCCGTCAATTCATTTACAAACGTCATCAGCTGTATTAAAGAAAAATTCAATTAATTTTGACAACAAAGGAGTCGATATGAAATCTGGAAAAGTCGGTGCACGAATAAAAAAAATGATGCAGGAAAAAAATATAAGTGTGGATGATCTGGCAGAACAGACCGGGCTGAACACTGAATTTTTAAATCAGCTTTGGACGGAAGACATTTTTCCGTCACTGGGGCCGTTGCTGAAAATTTCAAGGGCGCTGGGGGTCCGTCTCGGAACATTCTTAGATGACCAGGTCAGCCCGGATCCCCTGATCGTCCGCAAAGATGACCCCAAAGAAGAAATTCACATGCTGCCGGACAAGGACAAGCCCGTTGAACTCAAATTCTATTCCCTGGGCAAAGGCAAAACCGATCGTCATATGGAACCGTTTTTCATCGAAATCCTTCCTGAATCCGCCATAGACAAAAAACGCTCCTCCCATGAAGGAGAAGAGTTCATTGTGGTGGTTTCCGGTGAAGTGGAAGTCATCTATGGTCAGCAAACCCATCATCTCAAGACCGGGGACAGCATTTATTACAATTCCATTGTACCCCATTATGTGAGCTGTAAATCTGAAGATAAAGCGTCCATCTACGCGGTGCTGTATATCCCGGAGTAAGAAGACCAGAGGCGAAAGGAAAAACAGATGCAACCCGATCTTTTAAAGCATACCACCCTGGGCCAGATTCTCGACCGGGCGGTTGATGCGCACCCGAACAATGAGGCCATTATCTATGTTGACCGGGACTATCGGCAGACCTACCGGGAATTTTCCGAGTCCGTGGATCGCGTGGCAAAAGGGCTCATGGCCCTGGGGGTTCAAAAGGGCGAAAAAGTGGCTGTCTGGGCCACCAACATTCCTTACTGGGTCACCCTGCAGTTTGCCACGGCAAAAATCGGGGCCATTCTGCTGACCGTCAACACCAATTATAAAACTGCGGAACTCTCATATCTGTTGAAACAATCCGAAAGTGAAAACATATTTATTATCAACGGATACCAGGATACGGACTATGTCCGGACCCTTTACGAACTGATCCCCGAACTGAAAGCCGGTGAACGGGGGTTTTTGAAAAGTGAAAAATTTCCGCATTTAAAACGGGTGTTTTTTCTGGGGCATGAAAAGCACCGGGGCATGTATTCCATTCCGGAGGTCGAGGCCATGGCTGTCATGACCCCTGATGCGGACTACCAAAGCCGCCAGGCGGTTCTGGATCCGGATGATGTGGTCAATATGCAGTACACCTCCGGCACCACGGGATTTCCCAAAGGTGTCATGCTCACCCACAACAGCATCGGCAACAACGGATTCTGGATCGGTGAAAACCAGAATTTCAGCCACAAAGACCGTCTCTGCCTGCCGGTGCCCCTGTTCCATTGTTTCGGCTGCGTGCTGGGGGTTCTGGCCGCCGTTTCCCACGCCGCCACCATGGTGATTCTTGAAACCTTTGACCCGGTGAACGTGATGGCCTCGGTGGAGCAGGAAAAATGCACCGCCCTGTACGGAGTTCCCACCATGTTCATCGCAATCCTGGACCACAAGCTGTTTGGCAAGTTTGATTTTTCATCCCTGAGGACCGGCATCATGGCGGGATCTCCCTGCCCCATCAATGTCATGCGGCAGGTGATCGACCGGATGTACATGAATGAAGTGACGATCTGCTATGGTCTGACCGAGGCTTCTCCGGTGATTACCCAGACCCGGATCCAGGACGATATTTCCAAACGGGTGGAAACCGTGGGACGCGCCATGCCCGGCATTGAGGTAAAAATCGTGAATCCGGACACAGGTGAAAAAGTGGGAACCGGTGAACAGGGTGAACTCTGCTGCCGGGGATATAATGTCATGAAAGGCTATTACAGCATGCCCGACGCCACGGACAAAACCATCGACAAAGACGGGTGGCTGCATTCGGGAGATCTCGCCGTCATGGACCAAGACGGATATGTTTCCATCACCGGCCGCCACAAGGACATGATCATCCGGGGCGGGGAAAATATTTATCCCCGGGAAATCGAGGAATTTCTTTACAACATGGAAGATATTCTCGATGTTCAGGTGGTGGGCATTCCCAGTGCCAAATACGGCGAAGAAGTCGGGGCGTTCGTCATTTTAAAAGAAGGAAGCAATTGCATGCCTGAAGACGTTCGCGACTTCTGCCGGGGGCAGATCAGCCGGTATAAAATCCCCAAATACGTGGCCATGGTGGATTCTTTTCCCATGACCGCCAGCGGCAAAGTCCAGAAATTCATTCTCAGGGACAATGCCAGAACCTGGTTCCCGGAGTCCGGCAGCTGATCCGGTCTGAATTTCAAGAATATACTGCCCAACCATCCGATACCATCGAACAGGGAGAATACAACATTGAAACTGCAGAGAATCACCTCATTGACCGCCCTTATGTCCTTTCTTCTGTTGCTGCTGACCAGCATGATTCTCTACATCGCCCCGCATGGACGCGTGGCCT
>JAABSL010000330.1 GCA_011390415.1 Desulfobacteraceae bacterium | reverse complement strand
GCCGCCATCCGCATCCGGGCTGTGAAAATTCCGGGACAATCGGCATGCCCCCGGCATATGCGTCCAGCACCTGCTCAACATTGCCGCCGACAAACGAAATCAGCTGAATACCGCTGTTTTCGATGATACCCGCGGGAAATTGCGAGATGGCACCGCAAATCAGGACATCAATTCCCAGACGGTTCAATACGTCCCCCAGGCGACAGGACATTTCAGGAAAAAAGGCTTCATGCCGCCTGTCGACAATTTCATTATTTTCGATTTCCGCGATCAACAGTGTGCGCGAAGAATCGAAAACAGGCGAGATTCTGTCTCCCCAGGCCGTCAATGCGACTTTCATCAATATTTGCACCGTTTCTTTATTGGTTATTGCCTGAAAAATCTATCTGATTTCAGGCAACAGGCAATCATAGTTAGTGCATTACCTGTGCCAGCATACAAAACAAATCGCTTATTTAAAAAATAATATATAATTACAGAAATTTATGAAACTATTCATTTTTTCACGGTAGGCGCGGATGATGTCGGAATCGCAAAAAAGAGACGATATGAGTTGCAAAATTGAGACGATATGCGTCAAAGGCCATGGTTGAGTGTCGGGCTTGGTTTTAATTTCGGCCAAATGTAGGTCGGGATTCATATCCCGACATGGATTTTTTGTCGGCTATGGAAAGCCGACCTACGAATTTGTGCCAAAATTCAGGACCATTTTATATTGAATGGCCGAAATTAAAACCAAGCCCTGAGATTCAATTGGATGGAGGATCTGATGCGCTATTCTACAGGCTATTTGATGGGATAGTCGTTGCTTTGGGAATTCCGGGTCCGTCCGTCGACCTTTGGAAGACGGATGCCCAGTTTTTCAATTTTCCGAAACAGCGTGCTTTTGTGCATGCCGAGATCGTCTGCCGCGGCTTTGCGGTTATAGTTGCTGCGCTTCAAGGCATGCTTAATCATCATGATTTCCGCAGACCGGACCGGATCCGGATCCGGATCACCCGGCGGCGGGTCTTCGGATCCGGACTTGCCGCCGGAGACAGGCGGCCGGCTAAGCATTGCCGGAAGATGGCCCGGATTGATGTCACCTTCCGAACAGAGCACAAAGGCGTGTTCGATGATATTCTCAAGCTCCCGGATATTGCCGGGAAAATCATGGGCCATCAGCATTTCCAGGGCCTGCCGGTCTATACCGGCCACGGATTTTCCCCGGATCCGGTTGAGCTTGGCAATAAAATGGTCAATCAGCAGCGGTATATCCTCCATCCGCTGACGCAGCGGCGGCAGGGTGATGCTCACCACATTGATCCGGTAAAACAGATCCTGGCGAAAGGTGCCGTCCCCTACCATTTGCGACAGATTTTTATTGGTGGCGGCAATCACCCGCACATCGGCTTTTTCCTTTTTCACGGCGCCCAGCGGCTGAAATTCCTGTTCTTCAAGGACCCGCAAAAGCCGGGCCTGAAAGGCCGCACTCGTGTCCCCGATTTCATCGAGCAGCAGGGTGCCGCCTTTGGCAATGGAAAACAGCCCCGGCTTGTCTTTGACCGCATGGGTGAACGCACCGGCTTTGTACCCGAAAAGTTCCGATTCCAGGAGCGTGTCCGGCAAGGCCCCGCAATTGATGGCCACAAACGGATGATCTTTTCGCGGGCTCAAATTATGAATCGCCCGGGCGGTCAGTTCTTTTCCGGTGCCGGTGTCGCCTTCAAGCAGCACCGTACTGTCGCTTTCGGCAATCTGTGGCAGAATACTGAAAATTTTTTTCATTTCCGGACTGGCACTGACAATGTCTCCCATCCGGTAACTGCCGGCAAGCTCTTTTCGAAGCGCTTCTTCCAGGGTATGATCCCGGAACGTTTCCACGCCGCCGATCACGTTGCCGTCCGCATCTTTTAGCAGGGAGGTGGAAACCGTGATGGGGATTCTTTTTTTTTCACTGCTGATAATATACGTCGCGCTGCTGATAAAGGACTTTCCCTCCTGCATGGTTTTTTTCAGCGCACAGTTGCTTTCGCACATATTGGAGCGGAAAACGTCCCAGCAGTGTCGGCCAATGGCCTCTTCGCGGGAAATGCCGGTAATGTCTTCCGCAGCCCGGTTAAACGACATGATTTTCCAGTTGTGATCCACGGTAAACACCCCGTCGGAAATACTTTCCAGGATGATTTCCGTGGCGTTTTCCTTCAGGCGATCTAGCGGATTCTTTTTTTCAGCCATTTGATTATTGATAAAACCGTAAAAAATCGAATTCAGACGGTAAAGAAAAAAGCTCCAAATTCGAGGCGCGCAAATCCCGAGCAATGATTAGTACTTAGCGTACGTTGAAGCAGCGAGGGATGCAGCGCAACAAAGAATTTGGACTTTTTACAAAGCCGTCAACTATTCCCGATTGAATCAGGGTGTAACCGATTTAAATTTCTCTTGCGGTGCCCCGCAGACCGGGCATTTCTTGGGGGCTTTTTTGTCCGTTACATACCCGCAGACCTGACACACCTGATAGGCTTTCACATCCTCCTTCATGGACTGGAAGATGGCCCGTTCATACAATTTGGCGTGATATTCCTCCGCGTCCCGTGCCTGGGAGAACACGACGGCAGCGGCTTTTTCGCCTTCGTCTTCCGCATCTTTTAAAAAATCCGGATATTCATTTTCACTGATGGATTTTTCCCGCTCAAAGGATGCCTCCAGGTTGGTATCCGTGTCTTTGACAACGACATCCTTCATTAAATTGAGGTTCCGGGTGGCATGCACCCGTTCCGCCTCGGCTATGGCCCGAAACAGCAGCGCGATCTGCAGATTATCTTCTTCTTCCGCTTTTTCCGCATATGCCAGCAGCCGGAAATAGGCCTTGGCTTCTCCGATAAATGCCGCACGAACATTTTTTTGTGTTTTTTCCTTCATATCATCCTCTTATCCAATTATAAAATTTGGTGCATAAAATGCACCCTACAATTTGTCATATATTTTTCCGACACATGGCAGACTGGCCGATGTTATCAAAAACTTTTCTCGGACAAAATTTCATGAAGTGCACCTTTGACTATGGTATTGGAAATTTTGACCGCCGTAGGGTGCATTTTATGCACCACAAAATTTTTCGCCCACAGCTATTATCGGCCTTAAAAATTCACTCGCCGTAATCATCTTGGATATCAATCATGTTACCACTTCCCCAGTTTTCATCATACACCTTGTTTTTAACATACCCATGGAATGTCGAAAACTGCCACTCTTTTGGGCTCGCCACCATATTATGTTTCACCGGATTATAATGAATATAATCCATATGATTTCTCATATCCTTCGCATCACGAATCAAATGTTCCCAAAAGCGTCGTTGCCAGACAGTTGATTCATGTCTCTGTTGTTTCGCTTCATTCATTAAATCATCACGATAAAACAAAGTCTTACATTGTTTTGAAACAAAGCGTTTTATCTTTGCCCATCGCAGACTATAATCATGGTCACCCGAAGGAAGCGTCCAGATACAATGAAGGTGGTCCGGAAGCAACACCCAGGCATTGATATGAAAAGGATTTTCCAGTCTGACGCGTTGAATACCTTCGCGCAATGCGCTGCGAACGTCATTTTCACAGAGTATTTTCTGCCGCTTAAATGTGACCAGAGTAAAAAAATAGGTTCCGCCTTTCACATCCGCACGACGATAATTCGACATAAATAATATTCCAAGAATTCGGACGAAGCCATTTTGGTGCATAAAATGCACCCTACGATTTGTCATATATTTTTCCGACACATGGGCTACCGGCCGGTGTTATCCAAAACTTTTCCCAGACAAAATTTCACAAAGTGCGCCTTTAACGATGGTATTGAAAATGTTGACCGTCGTAGGGTGCATTTTATGCACCACAAAAATCTTTAATCAGTCATATCAAACATTTTCACCGCCAAAAAGTGACTGGTATGTTTTCTCAATTTTTGTCCGGTGCTGCTCTTCTTCTTTGGCAAGGCCCAGAAACAAAATACTTAAATCATCATCTTCGCAAATTTCCGCCAGAAACGAATACAGTTCAAACGCCTTGTCTTCGCGCTTCATGGCAAGAATCAGGGCATCACCAAACGGCATCTGCGGATCCGGCGCAACTGCTTCCATATTTTTTGCAATCCCCAGATCTTCCTGTTTTGCCACTATTTTTTCGAGCATCTGATCCAACGCGCCGGTATCAAGGTCCAGCAATACCTGTTTATGTTTCTGTTCATCTTTGGCAAATTCAGAAAAAAGCGGCTTTAAAAATGGATCCGCGGTTTTTTCCGCCAGATCCTTATAAAAATCATGGGACGCCTCTTCCCGCATCACTGCAAAACTGATCACTTCGGCAAATGTTTTAAACCCGTTTTCCATTATACCCCCTGCGCTGGTGTGTTTATAAGTCCTTCGATTAGTCAGATCTTAAATTCAACCTGAAATTGAGTGTTTCAGATTTTGAAAGAATCAGTTTATTTTTTTTTGGTTCTTATTTCAATCATTTATTCGGTATTTTATATGAAACGGTCAAAAGAGACAAAAACGCGGGGAAATGGCTATAGGCGGGGCCCATCGGGATGAACGGTTATTTGCCGGAAACTCTTCGGGCAGCGTATTTTTAGGGATGCGGAAAAAAATAACTAACGGAGAAACTCAAACCGCGGGTATCATGTCATCAAAAAAAAGTTCGGTCTGAGTGCCGTCTTTGGCACCATAGAGTGCGGTTACGGCCCCAGCGAGTTCGGTGGCATAATTCAAGGCCGGAAAAAAATTAGCGGTCCGCAATGTACCGACCAGATCTTCATCTCCGGCAATGGCGCTTTCAATCATATGGCCGTCATAGGTTTCTTCGTACATCAGAAAAAAATCACTTTCCCGCAAATTGGCAGTCGTGACTTTTTTCAAATTTTTATCAATAACCGCATACTCTTTTATTGTGAGCATGTTTTCAGAATCATCCCGGATCATCAGATACTTTTGACGCATAATATTTTCTCCTGACTTGAATTAACATTTCACCGGAAAAACTCGGTTTTATAGACAGCGGCACAGAATGAACCCTTGTTTTTTTCCGGAGAGGTGCGGGCATAAATTTTTCGCCGTGAATCAAACGAATCCGATCTGGAGATGTACTGAATAAAAAAAGGAATTTCAGAGGCAGTTGTCCCCATTTTCCGGATGGGGAATTTTGTATAACGAAAAATGATATTCGTAGATTAGAGAAATATATTCCAAAAGTCAAATGGTTATATTGGAAGTTGAGCGGTTGCCGAGGTTGCCGCAACTGATAAGGCAAGATCGGCAGCCGCTCGTTTCCGGTTAAAATCAAATCGCCTGCCCAGCGCGCCCCCGGCTGCTTTCGCCCGTATCCGCCCGGCTCATTAAAAAGAAAACCATGCAGAAAATGGCATCGTCATCCGTCAGCCCGAAAGTTCTGGCAAATTTCATCAGGCGGTTTTCCGGAGATGCTTCTCCATGATAGGTCAGCGCCTCGATTTTTCCGGGCAGCATCTCCGGCAGGCTCATGAACAGAGCCCTGGCATCACTGACTTTCAGGTGGCTGATATATTTTTTGGCGCACCGGGCCTGTTGTCTCAAATTTTGGCACATTTCAAGTTCATTGGTAAAAATCTTCCGTCGCCGGTTATCCAGCTTCATCCGGATAAATGCAATCACCGTGTGTCGCTTATCTCCCAGAAAACGGAACAGGGTTTCAATAAAGTCCATATCTTTATCCACTGGCAGCGCGGTTTTTTCCGCAACCGTCAGTTCGTTCTTCTCAAATGCCGGATGATTTGCTATTGTGATGATATTTCCTGTTTTGTTATTTTTCATGATGATGCCTCCGGTTTAATTTTATGATTCAATTTTTCTGTTTCTTTTTAAAAAGATCATAAAACGGCAAGTGTGCGGTTTTGGCCACACTTGGTAAATTTTTTTTATTTTTTTATAACCATTTGAAAATATAACAAAAACAAACTAACTCGCCGCAACGAAACTTATAACTGATTAATATTATATGTAATTCAGGTATTGCCACCCCTATGAGAGAACGACAGCTGGTCAAATTATTAAAAACCGTGGATCTGCTGGCGCGTCCCGAAGGCGCCACCATCAATGAATTGTGTGAAAAAATCGGCACCGACCGCCGTTCCGTCTACCGGATCATCGAAACCCTGCAAAGCATGCATTTTCCCGTGTATGACGACAAAACACCGGATGAGAGAAACAAACAATGGCGACTGCAATCCGAATATGTCAAAAAAATGCCCAATATTTCGGTACCGGAAATAAAACTCTCTTTTTCCGAAATGCTGGCGCTTTACCTGCTCAAGGGCGAAGCATCCCTTTACAGCGGCACCCGGTTGGAAGCCGAGGCCCTTTCCGCATTTGAAAAAATCGGCGCGTTTCTGCCGGGGCCGGTATTCAAACAGCTGGACAAAATCAAGACCCTGTTTATCCCCCAGTCCAAATTTGCCAAGGATTATTCCGGCAGGGAAGAAATCATCGACACCCTGGCCGACGCCATCCTGACCCAGAAAATCTGTATGGTGACCTATTTTTCTTTTTATGATGAAAAGCAAAAGCAGTACTTAATCGAGCCGCTTCATTTTTTCGAAAGCAACGGGGGTATGTATATTTTTGTCCGGGTGCCCAAGCACGACACCATCCGGACCCTGGCGGTGGAAAGAATCCAAAAACTTGAAAAATCAGAAGAAACCTTTGTGTACCCGGAAAACTTTAACCCGGAAAAGCTGTTGGAATCATCCTTTGATATTATTTACGATGATCCGGTGTCTTTGCAATTATGGGTTTCCAAAAAACAGGCCAAATATATCCGGGAAAGAAAATTTTTCCACCATCAGACAATTACGGAAAATGCGGACGGTTCTTTGGTGCTGGAAATCGAAACATCGGGTTGGGAGGATCTCAAACGCTGGATTCTGTCGCTGGGAGCGGAAGCCGTGGTGCTGGCACCGGAAAACCTGAGAAATGAAATAATCAAAGAGTTCAGACAGTCGATGGACAGATATTGTTAAGCGTTTTGATAACATTAAAGAAGGAGGATGCATCATGTACCTGCCCAAACCGTTTATGAAATTTAAGCAAAATTTTTCAGAGATTCACCGGCAGTATGAAGAGCTGACCACCGCATGCCGCGAGCACGGCCCGCTGGATGAAAAATCCCAGAATCTGGTCAAAATCGGCATTGCCATCGGCCAGAATTCCAAAGGCGGGGTGATGTCCGGCACGAGAAAAGCCCTGGCATCCGGCTGCACCGCCGAAGAAATCCACCATGCGGTTCTGTTGTCCCTGACAACTGTCGGTTTTCCAGCCATGATCGCGGCAATGGGCTGGGCGGATGAGGTGCTGGAAAAAAATGAGTGAATTTGTCAAAAATTACAGAGAAGATAGTGGTTTTTGGAAATAAAACACAGGGTGAAGAACTATACTTCAGTTCGCTTCTTTCCCGCCGGCCGCTTCATCCAGCAATTTTCGGAGAATTACGGCAAAATCCTTAATCTGGATCGGCTTCATGACAAAGGCGCTGATGCCGATCTTTTCTGCTGCTTTCTCGGTAATGATTTCACTGTATCCGGTACACAGAATCACCGGAATATCGTTTCGGTGCGCCCGGACCCGTTTAAAAAAATCCGCGCCGGTCATGTCGGGCATGGTCATATCCGTAACCACCAGATCAAACCGGTCGGCCCGGTCCTGAAAATAGGCCAGGGCACGAAGCGGGTCTGAAAACGAATAAACCTGATAGCCGAGTCGCTTCAAGATAGCCTCTTCTACAAGAAGGGTGGGTTCTTCATCGTCAACGAGCATTATGGTTTCAAAACCTCTGGGAATCGATTCCGTAAACTCCGTTTTTTCCACGGGCGCGTTCTGCTTAATCGCCGGCCAATAGATATGAAAGGCGCTGCCCTGACCGGGTTCACTGTTTACGGTGATATTTCCGCCATGTGTTTTGACAATCCCGTGCACCACGGAAAGCCCCATTCCCGTTCCCTCCCCCCGTGCCTTTGTGGTAAAATAGGGTTCAAATATCCGGTCCAGCATCTCAGCGCTCATGCCGGCTCCGGTATCACTTACCTCAAGGTGCAGATAGGGCCCGGCCGTAAATGAAATGCCGTTTATGACTTCACCCCCGGCGATATCCACCGGCTTTAAAAATACACTTAACACACCGCCGGTTTCCCGCATGGCATGGTAGGCGTTGGTGCACAGATTCATCAGAATCTGATGGATCTGGGTCGGATTCGCCAAAACGCTCCCGCAGTTTCGGTCAATGTTCTGTCGGATCTCAATGGTTGACGGAATTGATGCCCGCAGCAATTTCAGGGCTTCTTTAACAATAATCCCCACGTTAACGGGACTCTGGGTCTGTGACTCCTGACGGCTGAAAGTGAGAATCTGTTTGACCAGTTCCCTGGCCCGATCGGCGGCGTCATGCATATCTTTAAGATAGGTTCTGACTTTACTGTCATCCGGCATTTCCAAAAGCGCCAGCTGGGAATACCCATAAATGGACGTCAGGATATTGTTGAAATCATGGGTGATGCCGCCGGCAAGGGCCCCGAGGGCCTCCAGCTTCTGAGCCTGGCGCAGCTGATTCTCAAGTTCCTGATGCTTATAGATCGCCTCCTTGTTTTTCGTAATATCAAAAATGACCCCGTCGATATATAATGGATTGCCGGCCTCATCGAACACCGGCCGACCCCGCTCATGAAAATATTTAAGCCCGTCCGACTTATGCAAAAATGCATATTCCATGTCAAACGGCTTTTTTTCAGCAATCGCTCTTTGAATGCCGGAAGCAATCCTTTCACGGTCTTCGGGCACGATTTTAAATCCGACCGAACACACAGTGTCGCGGGTCAGTTCCGCTTCCCGATAACCGGTCATGGGCTCAAGCATATGGTTAAAAAACTGAATCCGGTTGTTTTCATTCAGGAACACCCGATAGACCAGGCCCGGCAAATTCTCGGCAAGGGTTCTGTAGGATTTTTCGCTTTCCGCCTGGGCATCATAAGCGGTTTTAAGATCGCTTATCTCATGAAAGGTATACAGAATGGTCCCGTTCTTAATGGATACATACTTAATATTGGTAAGAAAGATATGTTTTGTTCCGTCTTTTCCGGTGATTCTGCTTTCAATATTTCTGATTTCCCCGGATCGTTTCAGCGCTTCCAGCTCAAACAGCCGGCGGCCGACCAGGGCTTTAATATTTCCCATGGCCCGAACTTCATCAACCGAATATCCCAGGCGATGTGACACATTGGCGCCGATGTAGGTAAAATTGCGATTGTCATCGGTAATAAAAACCGGGTCGGAAATACTGCCAATGGTTACCCGATGCAGTTCCTCGGAATATCGAAGCTCTTCCTGGGCGGCTTGCAGTTCTTCCGTTTTTTGAATTAGATTCCGGGTCCGCTCGTCCACCTTTTTTTCCAGGGTTTTTTTGGCATTGAGAATCCGGCTGTAAAGCTGGACAACGACAAAAAGCAGCATGGCAACCAAAAATGCATACGCATACACATATACCGACTTGTCCAGCCAGCGGGCTTTGACTTTTCCGATCAGTTCTTCATCGTAAAAGATATCTGCGGAAACCGTTTTCCGGGGTATCAGCTTCAGACTGACCAGTTTCTTTTCAAATGCATTGATTTCCGGCGGATGCACTTTGATAAATTCTTTTCCGTCAACATCTTCAACCACAATATATTCATAGTGATTGTTCATGGCCACTGCCCGGAGATATTCTCCGGACGCTTGCGGATTCAGGTCCCACACCGATCCGGCAACAATTCTGGCATGCTCTTTGACGGCATTTTGCGTGTTTTGCACCTGATGCTGATGATATAAAAAAATAAACAGGCAGAAGCCGGCGGCAAAAACGATTAATGTTTTCAGAAAAATAAATCTCATCTGTTTCCATTCATTTAAAAACCGGTATACGGATCAATGAATATCCGCTTCCATTAGTGATTCTGCTTCAAAGTGATAAAATCTGAGATTGGGATTCAATACCATGGAATAGGTTGTAAAATCAATTTTATCCCAGTTCCGGTCACCGAATTTACGTAAAAACCTGTCAATGTTGTCGCTGTGCAATGCCCCGAATATTTTATACCGCAGCCGGGTGCCGGCGTCTGCAAAATCATGCCCGTGATGGTAATCATAGAGCAAAACAAGGGCCCATCCGCCGGTCATAAAGTGACCGCCCACACTTGTGACCATTTCTTTGCTTTGCACTTTCGCAAGCCCCGGCGGATCCCAGTTCAACCCGCCGAAAAAAATATCTTTTCCCGGTTTTCGACCGGCGGCGGCCGCGCCCTCTATTGCACCGATGGCAATGGGATCATTTGCCCCCCATACGGCGTCGATTTCAGGATACCGCTTCAGGATTTCAGGCATTTTTTGCCTGGCTTCATCTTTTGACCAGTTACAGGGAACCACCTGGGCCAGATCAACATTGGGATATTCGGCAACCGCCTGTTTTAAGCCTTCAACTCTCTCGATAGAGGCCTGGGTAATATAATCCCCGGAAAAACCGACGATCTGATACCGGTGGTCCGGGTCCCGGATTCCGGCCTGTATCATCCGGTCTATCATCAACGCTGCAATCCGGTAGCCGGCAAATCGATTGTCCGGAATCAGACTGCCGATCCAGTGTTTATATTTGCTTCGAGGCGGCCCCATTTTCTGGTACTGTTCGTCCTCAAACCGGTTCAGAATAACAAATGTCTTTACACCGGCCTTGTCGGCTGCCGCCACAATGGGTTCAGCGGACAGTTTTTCATTCACCACCACCAGATAATCCGGCGGGGAATGCCGCAATAGCACCTGTTCCGCCATGCGCCTCATTTTTATATGGTTACGGTCGCAATAGACGATTTCCAGATCAATGTCCAAATCCGCTGCCGCAGCTGTCATAAATGCGGAAACGGAATTCCAGAAACCGCCCGTGGGATTGTCTTTATCCGAAAATCCGGGATTAATAAACACAACGCGCAGTTCTTCCGCTGAGGCGGCCGCGGCGAATAGGAATAAACTCCAGACAACGACTGAATAAAAAAATCTTCTCATAGCGGTTTTTTGATGAAGCAAAGCGGTTTTCACCCGTGACACAATATGTCCGTCAACCGGATTTTAAAGAATAATGATGCCTGTGCTGAATTTGGGTTAAACGGATTATACGTGGACAGGGTCATTAAAGAAAGGAATATTTCAGAACTGGACCTAAGCGGTTGTCTCAGGGACCTTTATTTGAACCCGGGTTAGAAGAATAAAAAAAATGGCGGGAATTGATTCAACAATCAATTCCCGCCACCCTTCGTTTATCAGCTGCTTTGGAGGAAAATTTGAAACCGGATGAATTTTCTCATCCGGTTTTAAGAAAAATTAAAACTTAGATAACATTTTTGTTTTTTCGATGAAATATCTGATACTCAACAAACGCTTTGACAGTCGCGACTGCCATTTTTGTAACTTCCAGTGCTTTTCTCATTGGTGCATACTCCTTTTTAATATTTTTCCTGAAATAAAATTAAAATCAGGGTTTCTATCAATAAATAAGTGCCCGGGTTCCTGAGCTGTATACACCGATGAAACCCGGGCTATATATTAAATTTTTCATGGAGTTTGCCATGAAAAATAGTGGGCGTTACCCTTTGCAATCCTATTTTTTGATCACTATCTTTTTCTTAAACAAATAAAAACACAATCCCCGGTTTATCGCCTGAAAAACAACATCAAGGGAATCCGGGCGATTTTTCGGATCAGTTTCATGCCGAACACAACCAGCCCCTTTTCTTCAATAACACATATGTTTAATCCACTTCCGTTCGGATTGGGCCGGATGTCCAGTTTGTGACTGCTTCTCAGAGGCAAACTCATCATTAGATCGATTCCTTTTCATCAAATACCGGTTAACAGCGCGTAATATCAAAAATCTGAGTGCATGATTGTTGCCATAGGTACAGCAAGTTATGTGCCAAATTCTAATTATTTATTTTACAGTATAATTACAAATACTTAAAAAAAATGCCGGTTTTCCAGAAGAAAATACCGTTCCTGTTTACTGGAAACAGGAACGGTATTTTCTTCTTTTCAGGAATATTTTATTGACTGCTAATTCGTGTCCATCCAGAAATAGGCCAATTTGGTCGAGATCAAGGCGTGCGAAAAATTTTACCACAGACATATGGTTGATATTTCGAGGATAAAATTTTGAGCACAACGCAGATATCGGGGAAATTGGCCATTTATGGATGGACACTAATTCACAGCAAGAGACAGGTCATGCTTCTTGAGCAGTGCATACAAACGGCTCTGGGAAACGCCGGACAGACGGCAGGCGACTTTTCGATCTCCCCGGGCTTTTGCCAGAAGGGCCTGTAAATACTTTTTTTCCGCACCATCCCGGTACTCGGGCATTTTAGGAAAATCCGCATCGGTATCCGCTTTGATATCCGGGTACCCCCTCAAATCGACTTCCGGTTGGACTTCCGGTTCATTTGCAGACCCGGTTTCCAGATGCAGCATTTCCGCACGGTATTTGGGATGAAGATGCTTGTGATGAAGCGTAGGATCTGTGCCGGCCGATGCCATAACATATTCCAGCGCATT
>JAABSL010000329.1 GCA_011390415.1 Desulfobacteraceae bacterium | reverse complement strand
GTTCGTATTCAAGGCGCGATGGAGCGAGCATATCGAGATATATGAACTTCATCGCAACAAAGAATACGGGCCAACAGGCAAGTCAGATGGGATAATTATTTCTTTCCACGGCCCTTACATACCGGAGAGATATTTTCATGGAAGATCAAAAATGGATCCGTATTGCAGAACTAGAAAGACAATCCGGCGTTTCCCGCCGCACGATTCACTTCTATCTCCAGAACGGACTGCTGCATGCGCCTCACAAAACCGGCAAAACAATGTCCTACTATGACGAAGAACACCTCCACGAGCTTCGCTTTATAAAAGAAGCGCGCGAACAAGGACTTCCGATCACCGCCATCCGGGAGAAAATCAATTCACCTGAAAAAAATGCACATTCAGAAATTGATGCTTTTGGAGAGTCATCGGATGAGACTGTTCTCAAACAGCGGCTGCCCAAAAAAGACCGGGCCAGAAAAACCCGGGAGCGCATTCTCGACATCGGTTCCCACCTGTTTCGAAACAAGGGCTACAAGCAGACAAAGGTCAGCGACATTACGACGAGTCTGAATGTGGGCAAGGGCACATTTTATTTCTATTTTTCAGATAAAAAAGCGCTGTTTTTAGAATGCGTCCCCCGGATATTTAACGAACTTTTTGCCACCGGATGGGAGCGCATTAAAAAGATCGATGACGCAAAAAACAGACTTGAAATCCGCGCCCAGATGGTACTGCCCGTTTTAAAGGAATTTTGCGCCATCCTGCAATTAAGCAAGGAAGCCATGGAAACCAGCGATCCGAAGATACAGGCATTGGGCGAGATGACATATCATTCCATCCGACGCCCCATTGAATCCGATATTGAAAGCGGCATCCAACAGGGCCTTTTCCGAAAAACCGATCCGAAAATCGCAGCAACCGTCTTTATCGGTATTATGGAAAGCTTAAATACCCTGCATGTGTTTGACCGTCAGGCAATTTCGCCGGCTGTATGGGAAACCGTTTCGCAACTCATCCTCAGTGGACTCGTTGCCAGCAGTAAATGACTTGCGCTTACTTAAACTATACACAAACATTCATGATGCTTTTATATTTTTAAATATATGTAATAATAGTATAATTTATTATTATAAGCAAAATTTTTTCATCTTTACATATTTTTATTGACTAAACGGTCAACTTAAAATAACATCTGACCCGGATATTCTTTCACATATTCATTGATGGGAATAATTACATGGGCAAAACAATCGCCATTACCGGCATAAACAGCTATTTCGCCGCAACCCTGCTCCCGAAGCTGGAAGCGGATCCCGAAGTTGATAATGTTATCGGAATCGATAACACACCCTGGAAGGGGGGATACACCAAGGTCAAGTTTTTCCGGGAGGACATACGGAGTCCGAAACTAAGTGATATCCTGATGGGCGCGGATACGGTCTTTCACATGGCGTTTATTGTGGGCGAGATCCGCGATAAAAGGGCCACGTCCGACATTAACATCAACGGCAGCAAAAACGTGTTTGACGCCTGCGTGGCCGCCGGCGTGAGAAAAATTGTCTATACCAGCAGCGCCACGGTCTATGGTGCGAATATTCATAATCCTTTAGGTATCACTGAAGCCCGGATGCCCTTTAAGCACAAGGACAGTTATTATAATGCCAGCAAGGTGGATGTTGAAAAACTGGTGGCTGATTATGCGAAAAAATATCCGGATATTACCTTTACGACAATCCGGGCGGCACTGCTGTTCGGCCCCGGCATTAACAACATGTTCTCAAAATTATTTTCCATGAAGATTTCAGCCTTGCCGCCGGGGGTTGCCTACAATCAGTATATTCATGAAGAAGACCTGGGAAAAGCCCTTTATCTGGCCTTTACCAGAGATCTGCCCGGAATTTACAACGTGGGGGCGGATGATGCAATTTCAACAATTTCCGCGTTCAAACAGGCCGGGGTTATTATTGTACCGATACCGGCGTTCCTGTTAAAGTGGCTGGCCACGATCGGATTTTTCCTGCGGATTTTTCCGGCCGGCGGCGGATGGGTGACGCTGGGACGCTATACCATTTTCATGAACTGCGATAAATTCAAAGCGGCCACCGACTGGCGTCCCAGATGGACATCGGCGGCCACATTCTCCGATTTTCTCAAATCCCGGGAACCCGACGCCCCGGACAATATCAGGCAATCAATCCTTTCATGGGTCTTTTCCAGCGGTCCCCGCACCCGGCCGACCATGGCCGTGCTGCATCTTTTCAAACTCGGCAAAATTCCGGGCCTCCGACGCCTGATCCCCTGGATGAATCCAAAAAAAAACAGCATGACTTACCTGCCCATTAACGAATCTTTAGGGGAAGCCGCGCAGCAGGTACTGCCCATTAAGGTGGTGCATGATTTTATCGATAAATCCGATATCCATGTGATCATGAACAAATGCGGCTGCCGCCTGGCAAGGAAGTGCGAGCATTTTACAAATGAAATCGGGTGCCTGTTTATGGGCGAAACCGCGCTTCACCTGCCCCATGGCGTAAGCCGCCGTGTCTCCCGCGAAACCGCGCACGCCCATGTGGAACGGGCCGCTGAAGTCGGACTGGTTCCCATTACCGGAAAAATCCGGGTGGATAATTTTATTTTTTTAACCCCCGATAAAAACAAGCTCCTGTCGGTCTGCTTCTGCTGTCATTGCTGCTGCATGATGACCGCACTCAAGCATATTCCCGGTCACTACTTAGACAATGTCATGACACCACTGGAAGGCCTGGTCATCGAGGTCACCGACGAATGCAAGGGATGCGGCACATGTCTGGAAACCTGCGGATTTGATGCGATCACCATACAGGACGGCCGAGCGGTCCATTCGGCTCAATGCCGCGGCTGCGGACGCTGTGAGCGATTTTGTCCGAACCATGCGATCCGGATTGCAATAACCAACCCGAACGCCATCGACGATGCCAGGCACCGGATCTTGGAATACATCAATATTTAAATTATTTACAATTTAAAATGAACATGAATGCAAACAAGGAGTCTTTTATGCGTGACGTTGCGATTGTTGGTGCCGGGATGCTTCGATTCGGTCGATACCCGGAAAAAGGGATCAAGGATCTGGTCAAAGAAGCGGTGAACAGCGCTTTGGAAGATGCCGGCATCGATAAAAATATTATTGAGGCGGCCTATGTGGGATCGGCGGTCCCCGGTCTCATGACCGGGCAGGAACAAATCAAAGCCCAGGTAACATTGAGCGCCATGGGGATCGAATCGATTCCCATGTATAATGTTGAAAACGCCTGCGCCAGTTCGTCATCCGCCCTGAACCTGGCCTGGACAGCGGTCGGGGCCGGCATCCATGACTGTGCGCTGGTGGTTGGGTTTGAAAAACTCTATGATGCGGATAAGCTCAAATCCTTTATGGCGCTGGGCACAGCCGTTGATATCGAAATAGCCATAAAAATGCTCGAAGATTTTCAAAAAAAACAGGGCGAGGATGAATCGATTCTTTCTGCTGACAGCGGGAAAAGCAAAAGCATCTTCATGGACATGTACGCCTATTATACCCGGAAATACATGGACCGATATGGCCTCACCCAGGATCACTTTGCCAGATTGTCCGTAAAAGGCCATAAAAACGGAGCGCTCAACCCGAACGCCATGTACCGGAAAGAAATTACCATCGAAGACGTTCTCAATTCCGGTGATGTAGCGTTCCCGTTAACCCGGATGATGTGTTCGCCGGTGTGCGACGGATCTGCCGCGGTGATCATTTGTTCAAAGGAAATGGCCGAAAAAATGTCTCAGCCGCCGGTCTGGGTCGCCGCATCGGTTGTGGGCAGCGGTCGGATCAGTGATGATATCAGCGACACCCTCACCCGACGGCTGGCGCCCCGGGCATTTGAAGCAGCCGGTATCGGTCCTGAAGAGGTCGATGTGGTGGAGGTCCATGACGCCACCACACCATCGGAAATCATATCACTCATCGAACTGGGTCTTGTACCCGGAGAAGACGCTCCGGAATGGATTGATAACAATGAACTGGATATCAACGGCCGCCTGGCGTCGAATCCATCAGGCGGTCTCACAACCAAGGGCCATCCCATCGGTGCTACGGGTTTGGCCCAGATCCATGAGATTGTTCACCAATTGAGAGGAACCGCAGGCAAACGTCAGGCCGACAGACCCATGGTCGGAATGACACACAACGGCGGAGGAATTCTGGGTGTAGATGCCGCTGCCATGGCGCTTCATATTTTAAAACGATAGGGGGACGGACAAATGGAAAACACAGATCGACAATACTGGAATATGGATGTTGAACCGCGGCTTAATTCGCCTGAGATGAAAAATATTCAGCTGGAAAAGCTGAAAAAGGCACTGGCATGGCAATATGAAAATACCCCTTTTAACCGCAAACGGCTGGAAAAAGCCGGGGTCAGGCCGGATGATATTCAATCATTCGATGATTTTGCCGCCGCCATCCCCGTAGCCGGGCAGACGGAAATCAGGGAGATCATCACTGAGGTGGGGTTTGACATGGACAAGCTGATGATCGAACTGTTTGGCCAGGAACGGTTTAACGACCTGTATCTGCTAACCACCACATCCGGCACCACAGGCATCCCTACGCCCTATCCAAATTTTAACGCTTCCATTGCCGATGCCCAGGAAATAATGAGCCGGGCGGCCTGGCGAATGGGAATTCGGCCGGGTGACCGGATCGGCCTCTGCTTCGGCCTGTGCATGCACGCGGCCGGAACGCCTCAGCTGCTGTGGTATAAAAATTTTCCGGGCATTATGATGATCCCCATCGGTGCCGAAGCGGGAACGGAAAAGATCCTGCAGTTCATTCAATTGTTCAAGGTCAATGTATTTACCGGCACCCCGTCACTGGCGCTGCATCTGATTGAACGCTGTCCGGAAGTGCTCAATATGCCGATCAAAAATCTCGGCATCAAGACCCTGATACTGGGTGCGGAACCGGGAGCGGGGATTCCCGAGGTCCGCCGGAAACTGGAGACCGAATTTGGTGCCAGGGTTTTTGATGCGGGCGCGGGTTACGGATGTTCCTGCGACCACGATATTTACCAGGGAATGCACTGGCTGGCGGATGATTATGCCTACTACGAACTCGTCGATCCGGAAACCAAAGCGCCGGTTGCCATGGAGAATGGGGCCACCGGGATCATGGTGGGGACTTCTCTCAACCCTAAGGCGGCGGTCTGGTTTGACATGCGGTTCACCATGATGGACATCCACCAGGTCTTTACCGATCCCTGCCCATGCGGCAAAAGCGGGTTCCGTTACAA
Organism: Desulfobacteraceae bacterium; assembly: GCA_011390415.1. Lineage (GTDB taxonomy): Bacteria > Desulfobacterota > Desulfobacteria > Desulfobacterales > Desulfosalsimonadaceae > SURF-3. The sequence continues at coordinate 7,342 of JAABSL010000329.1, read as the reverse complement.
AATCGTGGGCCGGGCCGATGACATGCTCAAGGTCAAAGGAGTACCGGTCTACCCGGCCGCCATTGAAGGCGTCATCCATTCCATGCCGGAACATCTCACCGGCGCCTTCCGCATCGTCCTCGATGAGCCGCCGCCGCGCATCGTCCCGCCCATGAAACTCAAGGTGGAATATACCGAAGGCACCCGGGATACAGATATCCCGGAGATTGAGAAACAACTTTTAGAAAAAATGCACACGCTTTTAAAAATCCGGCCGTCCGTCGAGTGGTTAAAACCCAACACCCTGGAACGGAGCAGCAAGAAAACGCCATTTCTTGAAAAAACGTATGAGGAGAAATAGAAGGAAACTTCATGACACCTTCGGACATCAAATTCGGCCTTTTTGCAGATGCGCCCGACCTGTTATCAACACTGCCGGCACTCGGCAAACTTAACAAACATTGCCCGGCATACATCAAGAGTGCTGAGAACGCCCAGGTGATTGCCCGCCGGTTTGCCCGAAACGAAATGCTGCCGAAGGTTCTTGAAATCGATGAAAAATGCACCAAGGATCCCCGGTATTTTGACTGGGATCTCTGGAAAAAAGCCAACGACATCAAGTTAAACATTTCACCCATTCCTGAAAAAATGGGCGGTCTGGGCTGGAACGCACTTGCCAATGCAGTGCTGGTTGAAGAACTGTCCAGCGTCTGCCTGGCATCGGCCAGCAACATCACATTCAACACATTCGGCCTTTTGGGCGCCATGGTGGAATGCCGTACCGGCATTGTCCTGAAAATCATTGCCGATATGGTGGATGCTCAGAAAAAGGGCGAACCGCTATTCTGGTCCTGGGCCATTACAGAGCCTTCCGCCGGAACGGATATGGAACACGGCCGCGCCATGGCAACCATGCGACCATCCACCCACGCGCAAAAAGCTCCCGGAGGCTATATAATCAACGGGACAAAATGTTTTATCACCAACGGCAGCCTCGCCCATTATGTGATCGCCAATATTTGCTTCGACATATCCGCGCCGAAAGAGTCCATGGCCACTTTCCTGATCCCGACCGACACAAAGGGGTTTTCCGTGGGCACTGTTGAGCGGAAATGCGGCCAGAAAGCCAGCCAGACCGCGGAAATTATCTTTAAAGATGTATTTGTGCCTGAGGAAAATCTCTGGGAACCCCCCGGCCGGGGGCTTCGACATACCCGGGAAATCCTTTCAATTACCCGGGGATTTATTGGTGTGGCCGGTCTCGGCCTGGCGCGCGGCGCCCTTGCACAGGCCATCAACTTTGCCGCTCACAAAAAAATGGGCACTCATCGGTTAATTGACGAAGAATGGGTCCGGTTCATTATTGCAGATATAGTAAAAGAAATTATGATCGTCCGGCACGCCTGCTACAACTTCGCCATCGCTTTAGATACATATCATGTTTGGCGCATGTTTGAAGAATTGCCCATCAAGACATCGTTGAAAATTCTGCCGCAGAATTTTCTGCTCAGCAAATCACTGCAAAAACTTGCCCAAACAAAAATATTAGACAGCGCCGGCACCTTTTATAAAAATAAACTGGTCAGCGAGGAAACAGTGGAAGCTTTTGTCAAGCACGGATCGGCCGTTAAGGTGGCCGGCACTGACCTTGCAGTTAAGGTTGCCAACCGCGTGGCCGATATTGTGGGACTTGAAGGAATGTCCCGAAAGCATGGCATTGAAAAATATTTCCGGGACGCAAAAATCACACAGATTTATGAGGGCACCAATCAGGCCAACCGTTTGGATTTGCTTGAAAATGAAATAATTCCGTTACTCTGATACAAACGACAGGGCGTCACATGACCGAAGAAATCATCAGCAGAATTATTGGCGAATGCCGAAAATTTGCCACAAATGAAATCCGGAAAACATGTCTTGACGCGGATTTTTCGCCGGATGCCGACTGGGTTTTTGGAATCTGGAAAAAAAGCTGTCAGCTGGATTTACCGTTTCTCGCGATTCCGGAAAATTTTTGCGGCGGCGGATGCACCCCCCTTGATTGCGCATTTATCCTGGATCTTCTCGCCGGAGAATGTGCAGGCATCGCGTCGGTTTATGCCCATCATTTTACCGCCTGCATCCCCCTGCTGATGGCCGAGGATGAGCATCAAAACCGATTTTTTACAAAACTTACCGATAAGAATGCGTTACCAAAAATCGCTGCCGTGATTTTTCCTCCGGAATCCGGCGACAGCAGTCTTCAATGGATTAAAAAAAACGGCTGCGTCATCATCAACGGTACATCCCGGATCACCGGCAGTATTGATCTGGCGGATGGTTTCATACTGTTTCTTGCCGAAACCGGTGATTCGGAAAAGACACAATGCGTCTGGGTTGACCGGTCGGCAAAAGGGGTTACAACCGGTGAGCCGCTCCAACTGCCGGGCTTGAAAATTAACGCGTTCGGCCCGGTCCTGTTTAATGATGTAACGATAACAAATGATAATATCATTGCCGACGGACAAACCGCCGAAAAAATGTTAAAAGCCGCACGATCTGTTTTTTATGGGTTTACCGCTGCTCTCGCCGTCGGTGCTGCCCGGCGTGCCTTTGAAAAAGCAATGGATTATGCAGAAGAAAGATATCAGTTCGGCAAACAGATTATCCGGCATCAGGAAATCCAACGCATGCTCGGCAATATGCACATGAAATTAACTGCCGGGAGCGCCGCCTACCGGCAGGCCTTTGAAGATCAAAAAAGCAAACTTCCTTTTTTGGCCACAGACGCCGTGCCGGCCAAAATATTCTGCACGGATGCGGCCATGGAAATAGTCATGGATGCTATCCAGATTCACGGCGGCTACGGGTACATGCACGAATACGGAATCGAAAAAATCATGCGGGATGTTAAGATACTGCAACTCCTTGGGGGTACAAATTCTTTTTTAGCAGTCAGTCATATTGCCGACAAGATTTAATCTGATGAAAAACCGCCTTTTCACAAAACAGGAATTAATCGAGCTTGCCATCCCCTATCCCGACCGGATCAAGCGTCGCATTCGTGACCGTGATATTGACGGGGCCATCGCGCTGACAGAAGAAATGGCAGGATCGCAAATTCTTTTGCACGATTTTTTTGCTGACAGCTGCACCGTATTATGGAGCTGGATTGGAGACCATTTCGGCGAAAATGCCATTGATCCTATGTTCCGATATATTTTCGCCCGGTCTGCGCAACGACAATTTTTTGATGCCGCCGCCGCGCAAGTCATGCCGCATTTATCGGTTTATCTTCTGGCCAGATCCTGGCGGGCGCACAGCTGCTTCGGTAAAGGTGACCATCCGGGCAAATTCTCTATCACTGAAGATAACGATAAATTCACCTTTCATCTTCATCCGTGCGGGAGCGGATCACGCCTGTGGAAAAAAGGATGGTACGCCGCCGGTGCCGGGGGAAAACGCTCAGAAGCCAGGCATCCATGGACATATAACCGAAAAGAATTTCCCTATTACTGTATCCATTGTCCGTTTTTAAATGAGATTCTTCCCTATGAATCGACTTACGGGGCCCTGCTCTGGCCGGTGGACCCGCCCGTGGATGATTCAGACACCTGCGCCTGGCATGTTTACAAGAACCCGAACAATATGCCGACACACTATTACGAAAGGATGGGATTAACCCAAAAAACCATCGCAACCGGTCCGTATCCGGAGCGGGAAAAACCCTTCTTTACAGAAAATGAACTTTTGGAAATGGCCCGCCCCATGACGGATCGGATCATTGAAAAATTGACGGCGGGTGACGCAACAACTGCGCTGAAACTTTGCCGGAAAGTAAAAGGTGAGTTTCTGGTGCTTCATGATCTGTATGTCAACATGCTGGCATCCACCCTCACATTTATCTCAGAAACGGACGGGGAAACCGCATTAGGCATGGCCCTTAGCCATCAATATGACCTTTGCGTCAATCGTCAGATTGTAAAACCGATTTCTTCGATGCCCATCAGGGAAAAAGCGGCATTTCTGGCCAACCATATTTTCGGCACGGACAATTGCAATGGCACAGGATATTGTCCGGGAAAATTTCAGATCAAAGAAACAGATACAAAAATCATCTTTACGTTAAATCCCTGCGGCAGCGGCGGGCGCCTCTTAAGGGCGGGCGCTGACAAACCGCTGGGAAATTTCCGGAAATGGCGGGAACATATTGAAACGAAATCAATTACCTTTTTATCGCATCATCTCCCGCTGCCCGAACCGCTTGTTCGATCGGTTTTTCCGCTGATGGTCACCCATTTCACCCAGCGCAAACCCTATGGATTGGGGAAAACCGCCGCCCCTCACGCCTGGTCTTTTAATCGATCAGATATTCCTTATTTTTGCTGTCAGTGCGGCATGCTTCAGAAAAATATAGGCATTGACCTCCTCCGGATTGCGCCTCCGGCACACAACCAGGATTCATGTGTCTGGGAGTTGAAAAAATAATCTTTCCGGTTATCCGCTTCGCTTGTATTCCCCGGATTCCCCTTGTTTTACTCATAAAATGAATATAATAATAAGCAGATTATAAAAAGTCGCATCGATTGATACTCAACAAATTACAATTGATCCTATGAAAAAAATATATATCAGCAGTGACAACACAGCGACCCTCACATGCCCGCACTGTGAAAAGACAAAAGTCATTGATACAACCAAATATAAAAAAAGAGAAGGCCCGATAAAAATCCAATTCACTTTTAAGTGCCGGCATTGTTATTGTAAAAACGAACATGCGGTGGGCTGTGACGGAACAGACTGCAGGAAGGGCCATAAAATGGTTGCCCTGCTGGAACGGCGCAGATATTACAGAAAAAAAGTGGATCTCCCCGGAAAAGTAATCGATGGACGCAGAAATATTGCGCAGATCAAGGTTCGTGACATCTCCAAAAAGGGATTGCTCCTTCAGATCGTTACCCCAAAAACCTTTGAGGTGGGCGAAAGGCTGATTGTCGCATTCGAACTGGATGACCCGCAGCAGACCCGGATAGAAAAGGAAATAGTGATCCGGAAAATGATTCCGCCGAATCTTCTGGGTGTGGAGTTTACCAGTCCGGAGAGTTTGATCAGCTCCTCTGACAAGGCCATCGGTTTTTATCTGAGGAATTGATCGGTTATGATCCGTTCATATTAAAGCACATATCACCCTCTGTTTTCTTTGTCCGCTTCCATTAATTTTGAAATTTTCTGTTCATTTTTTTCCAGGATTATTTTTTTCAAATCCGCATTTACCAGGCACAACATCTGGGCAATATGTTTTGCCACATTGGCCGGCCTTAAGATTAACGAGTTTGAACTTCCAGGGGGGTTGTCAACGCATGAAAAAAAATTGGTTTTATCAGGCGGACAACTGATTACCGGATGAACGCTGTGAAATGACAAAACCCCGGACAATGCATCCGTTGCTCCTGCAATGGATACAATAACAGTCGGTACGGATGATTCATTTAATTCCGTGATCATATTTTCGCAAACAACGGGTTGCTTGTGGGCGGAACAGATTCTGATATTGGAATGAATCTCAAATTTACTTAACTCCTCCTGAATTTTTTTGATATGCGGCAAATCACTATCTGATCCTGATATGATGACAACATTATAACCTTTCATAATAACCTCCTTATATTGTTCAATAATAAAAATAAACTGTCATTTATATCATTTTAAAAATCAAATGCAAACTCTTAGCCGTTATAAAAAAATGTTATCTGGTTATCCACTTAACTCAAGTTGAGCTGATCAAGGGTAGGAATTTCATATTTTACTGTCATTGCGAACCACGCCAAAGGCGTGGCAGGGACGGAACGACTGAAGCAATCCCCTGAAAAACCGGGAGATTGCTTCGTCGTTCGTTCCTCACTCCTCGATATGACAGCCATTTTCATATTCTTTGTAACAATAACTTGAGTTAAGTGGATAACCAGACTTTTTAATTCCAATTTAAAACGCTCAATATAGGTTTCACTTGACAGATTTTCAAGCAAAGACTAGTGTTACAGCCTTAATTGATTAAGATCACCCCCCTGCATGACCGTAACAATAAAAAACGAGGTTTAACAATGGCAAAAATTACGTGGACCTATACGGATGAGGCCCCTGCCCTGGCGACACGGGCCTTTCTTCCGGTTCTGAAAGCCTTCACCAAAGGCACTGATATAGAGATTGACCTGGCAGACATTTCATTGGCCGGACGAATCATTGCAAATTTTCCTGAAAATCTCACTGAAGACCAAAAAATACCTGACTACCTGGGCATACTGGGTGAGATGACCCAGGAACCGGATGCCAATATTATCAAGCTGCCCAACATCAGCGCCTCGATTCCCCAGCTTCAAACTGCCATCAAAGAACTGCGGGAAAAGGGGTATGATATTCCGAAATATCCCGAAGAGCCCAAAACGGATGAAGAGAAAGCGCTGCAAAAACGTTTCTCCGCCGTTCTCGGCTCCTCCGTCAATCCGGTTCTCCGGGAAGGGAATTCGGATCGGCGGGCGGCGGCTTCAGTCAAGCGATTTGCCCAAAAGCATCCCCATAAAATGATGAAACCCTGGCCCGCAGATTCAAAAACCCGCGTCGCGCACATGCAAGACCAGGACTTTTATGCCCATGAAACGTCTGCCACCATGGAAAACGCCTGCGATGTGAAAATCGAATTTGTCGATCAGGCGGGCAATATCAAAATTCTCAAGAAACCGTTTCCATTGCTTGCGGGAGAAGTCATTGACACGACACACATGAATGTCGCCGCCCTGCGCGAATTTTACGCGCAGCAGATGGCCCAGGCCAAAAAAGAGGACCTTCTGCTTTCGCTGCATCTCAAGGCCACCATGATGAAGGTCTCCGATCCGATCATGTTCGGTGGCTGCGTGTCCGTCTATTGCCAGGATGCTTTCGAAAAGCACGCCGACACACTCAAGGAAATCGGGGTGAATGTCAATTACGGACTGGAAGATGTTTATGAAAAGCTGAACCGGCTTCCGGCGGACAAAAAGGCCGAGATCGAAGCGGATATTCAGACGACCTGTGCGCTCCAGCCGGAGCTGGCCATGGTCGATTCACAAAAAGGCATCACCAATCTCCATGTGCCCAATAATATCATAATTGATGCGTCCATGCCCAACATCGTGCGCGACGGCGGCAAGATGTGGAATCGTGACAATCAGCTTCAGGATTGCATCGCGTTAGTGCCCGACCGCTCCTATGCCACCATGTATAAGGAGATCATAGAAGATGCCAAAAAAAATGGTCAGTTTGATCCGGCCACCATGGGCACAGTGTCAAACGTCGGTCTGATGGCTAAAAAGGCTGAAGAATACGGCTCTCACGACAAAACGTTTGAAGC
>JAABSL010000328.1 GCA_011390415.1 Desulfobacteraceae bacterium | reverse complement strand
ATGCGGTCTCATAGGACTGGCCGGATCCCATGAGTTTCCAGACAACAAAGAAAATGCCGGCGCCGATGAACCCGAAAATCGCCGCCAGCACCGGCACAATTATAATTGACGCCAGTGCCATAAAAAAGGACACATGCATCCCCAGTCCGACAATGGAGAAAACCGCCTGGATGAGGCCGGAAATAACTCCCATGGCTGCAAGGAATATAAGCGGTTCGACAAACCCGCCGGTAATCGGCATATTCCGGAAAAACCCGGCCGGGTTTGTAATTACCTCTATGGCAGTTTTTTTGATTGCCTGAATTTGTTCATTTTGTGCGTTCATTTTTTTAAATCCTTTTTTAACGGTTTTTCGAATATTTCCGACCGGTCACCCGTGATAATATCCTGCCCCTCCCGGATAAATTTCAGGCTGTCCGGGCAATTGATAAAAATCTGTTTACAACCCTTCTTCCCTGGATTCGGCATTGATTTTTTCCATAAAATTCCACAATTCTTTTACTTCGGGCATCAGATCCCACTCCCCCGGTTGGGCTGAAAATTTATCTCCGTCATTTAAAAACCGGTAAAAATGAATGGTGCATCCCCGGTATTCCTTGCTGCCGCCGGCCCACCGGGTGTAATTGCCGGGGAAAATACCCGCGATTTTCCAGCCCAGGCGTTTAAACCAGATATATTGGGTAATATTATGCCAGGTCTCACAAAACACGGTCACATATTCCGCACCGGAGGCCTCCAGCCATTGATAAAACGAAGCCAGGTTGGACCAGATACTGCCGGCGATCCTGCCCTTTCGGGCGTCCGGATGGATGGCAATAAAACTGGCCTCCACCTGAAGATTTTGATCCCACTTGGTATAAATGCTCGACATCACGATTTTGCCGGCGTTGAGATCTTCTCCCACCATCACCGCATGGGGCCGGGCCGCAGCGTGTTCCTCCCAGTGTTCGGCAAACGCAACCCGCTCTTTATATGCGTCCGGATCTAAAATCCATTCATGCACGGAGCCGTATACTTCCGGATAAGAAGCCCGCCAAAGCCCGGCCACTGCATCCAGATCGCTATGGGTGATGGTCCGGAGCCTGAAATTCGGATTATCCAAATCAATATGATCGACCAGCGGCCAGACCACTTTTTTATTCCTGATTTCCCTTAATTCGCAAGTGCTCCCCATCTTTGCGTATGGCTGATAGGGTGTCATGTCAATTGGCCTCATAAGAATATTCCTTTAAACGAATTTGGCGTTTCCCGGATATTTTTTATTCATTAACAAAAAATGTCTCCTGAAGCTGCCCGGCCGTCTCTTCGCTGGACGTCCGAAGCAGCCGCTTTCTGTGATCCCGCAAAGTATTCTGCAATTCGGGAAAGTAATCCTTTTTTTCAGCAGCATCAGACAGTTTTTTGCGCCATTTGATAAAGGCATCAACATTTCGAAGGGTGTGATCCGCATTTTTAGGCGCACCTTTCTGCACAATCTCACGAATGCCTTTGAGCACATGCGGGTCTTCGGGCACATACAGCGGCACGGCAAAATCATGACGCATATTAAGCCATACCTTTCGTGCGGCCCTTTCCCTTTTGCAGTCTTCTATAAATTTTTCCAGGCTGAAATAGTTCAGGCTGCCCAGCGCGCCCATGGCATGGCGCAATATGTGCACACCATACTGCCGCAAAGTGTTCCGGCTGCGTTCAGATTCTACGACCGCGGCAGGAATATCATCGATAATACTGGTGCTGCCCCCGGACTGGGCTGACGGCAAACCGGTGACCCACATATTCAAGCGGGCCATGGCCGAATTAATCAGGGGCTGGCCGGGATCACTGTAGCTGAGATCGCCCCCGAGGCCCAGGACATCCGGTATACCGCCGTGGACACAGGTTATGCCGGGATTGACGGTCTGAGCGAGTACCATCATAAACAACACCTGGGCATGGATCTGGGTCAGCAGACCCTCGGGACTCGAAGGCCCTGTGGAGCCTGCGATGGTGAGATCCAGCAGCAGCAGATTGTTTCCCAGCCGGACGCTTCGTAAAAACGGTTTCACCATGGAGGGCATAAAGGTCAGAGAAGTGATCAGGCTGGTGCCGTCGAGCCAGTCGTCCCGCCCGGCAAAAAAAGCGGCTTCGTCGTCAGACATATTCCGGGTGTGAATCATTTTCAAATCTGAAAACCGGTCCATGTATTGCGCGCTTTCATAATCCGAAATGGATTTATCCGTTGCCACCGGCACGCTGAATATGCCGAGGCTGTCGGTATATTTGCATGCCGTATCAACGATGGCTTCAAATTCAGCGCGGCTGGCGGGCGCCAGATCATCCCTTCCGGGCCGGAGCAAAAACGGCGGGGTGGCGCCGGTGCCGAATGCATTCTCACCGGGATCAGCTGCCAGATCCGTGGACACCTGGTCCAGACAGTATTCCAGATAGTCTTCTTTCAACGGAATAAACAGGGCGTTATCATTTTCAAGATCAATGGCATCCGCCTGCATCAGAATCTCCATCAGCTCCGGGCTGTTGCTGATGTCAATGCCGATTTCGGTCAGCACCCGGCGGGCATTCCGGTGAATCCGGCGATAGATCCGCTTCTCATTGGAAAGGGCATCCATATCCTCGATGCGGTCCCTGGCAATTTCCGCTTCCGGACTCTCCGGATAGTGGGAGGTAATTCGCCGGTAATATTGTTTGGCGTTTTGAAACTCAAACTTTTTCTCAGCCTCGATCGCCGCATCAAACAGCAACAGGATTTTTTTCAAACGTTTCCGCATTTTTGCTGCCTCCTATTTAAATATCCTGAAATTCGCGATCTTAAAATGATATTGAATATACCGTTATCTTCAGGACACCCAACTCAGGGTAAGGTATCCGTATCAAAGCCCATAATTTTAGCGCGTTTCGCCCACTGCTTCCGCGCAAGGGCCTGCATATCCGCAACATCATCTGTTTCATCCATAATTTCCATACCCATCAGGGTCTCAATTAAATCTTCCAGCGTCACCAGCCCGGCGGTGACCCCGTATTCATTCACCACAATGGCAATATGCTGGCGATCCTTAAGAAAACGGTCCAGCAGCGCGGTTAACGATACCGAAACCGGAATGGCTATGATTTCGCGTTTTAATGCTTTTAATTGTTCTTCCCCTCGTTTCTGGGCCGAAAAAATCAGGACATCGTCTTTGAGCACAAAACCGGTGATATCGTCAATGTTGGCGCCGTATATCGGCAGGCGGGAAAATGGGGCGGTGCTGACTTTTGTTAAAGAGTCGATGATCTTCATGTTCTCGGAAAGTGCCGATATTACGGTCCGCGGCGTCATGATATCAGCCACGCTCAACGACTCGAAACGAAGCAGGTTTTGAATCACCCTGGATTCCTTGCTGTGAATCTGGCCGGTCTCCACACCCAGCGATGCCATGGCAAGGAACTCTTCACGGCTGAAAAGCTGCATATTCTTGCCGCGTGAAATAAATTTTGTCAGGCCTTCGGAAATCCACACAATGGGATAAAGGGTCATTACCAGTATATTGATAAAAAACACCATGGGACCGGTGAGTTTTGACCAGTATATGGCGCCGATGGTTTTAGGAACAATTTCGGAAAGAAAAAGAATCATCAGGGTCATCACGGCGGAAAACACGCCGAACCAGGCACTTCCAAACACAATGGTTGCTTTGGCCCCCGCGCCGATGGCGCCGACCGTATGCGCAATCGTATTTAATGTTAAAATAGCGGCCAGGGAACGATCCACATGGGTCTGCTTTAGTCGAACCAAAAGAGCGGCGCGCCGGGGTTTTGTTTTTTTCAGCCCTTCAATAAATGACGGGGTAATGCACAAAAGTACTGCTTCCGCGATAGAACAGAGAAATGAAAAAATCAGCGCCAGCAGCACAAAGGCGACCAGCAGCGCAATATCCGCATTTGTTGCCGCCATGGCGTTTGCATGCGGTCCCTGAGGGTTAACAGCATAAGCCGGAACAGCGGTCGTCAGAAAAAATACCGCAGCCAAAAGCCGGGTGGGATTTAGTAATGTTTTTAATATAATTCTCATAAAATTTGCTGAAACTCCATAACGTAACTAAAAATATATGCCCTTGATCAATCAGCCCATATACAGGGCAATCGCAACCGCGGTGACTGCTGTCATTATAAATGCGATCAATGCCAGCAGCCCGTCACGGGCAATCAAGGAAAGACCGAATATGGTCAGAACAATACCCGCGGCATTGGCACTGAAAGGCACCACCTCCATTACCGGCATGGCCGCCGCAATGACCATGCAGATGACGGCTATGGCATAGGCCGCCGCGTCATGAGCGAAAACCGTGAGCCGCGGCCGCAAAAATCGATCAATGAATTGTGCCGGAGACCGCATCCACTCAAGGACTCTGCACAACTTGTCCCTTTCCACCGACCGCCTCAACAGCCAGTAAGGCAGCCAGAAATGTTTCCGGCCGAGCAGCAGCTGTATGGCCATCAGAAACACCACCGCCCCGATAATCGTTGGTACGCCGGGAATATCCCCGATCAGCGGCGCCAGGGTAACAAGACCCGCGGCGAGCAATACGGGGCCAAAGGATCGGCGGCCCAGAACATTCAAAAGATCATTGACCGAAACCGGGCCTTTTTCCCGCGCCGCCGTGCTGATCCGGTCAAGCAGTTGTTCAAGATTTGTTGGTTCCGGATTTTTGCGCATGCCTTTTCCAAAATCATGGCCGCTGTTTAAATACCGACTCCCTGTTTATAAGCCGCCTATTATTTATAAGATTAGGTCATTGTAGATGCCATGTCAAATACGGCGTAAACCCTGAGGATGGCGTTTTTTTAGAAAGCCACTTTAATTGATTTCGAAAGGATTTAGTTCAACAAAATATCTGCCGGGAAACGGTCAGCACGTTCTGCTGCCGGCAGCGCTTTGTCTTGTCTTTGCGAACCACGCCGCAGGCGCGGCAGGGACGGCAAGACCGCAGCAATCCCTTTTGCGCATTACATCATTGCCCGGCAATACCCGGCGCGCCGGGTTTAAAGCGATAAATCTGAAAAGGTGATTTTGACGATATGAATCCCGGCGTCCTGCCGATCACCTGATGCAACGCACTGCAGGTAATATAGAGCCATCCGTCCGGGCCGTATCCAAGCCCGTCGGGCCATCGCAGCCGGTCATTCTTTAAAAGGGTTTCCAGACGGCCCTCCGGGGTGAGCCGGACAATGGCGGAGTGTTCCAAATCGGTTATATAAATGTTGTCTTCTACATCCATGGTCAGGCCGTCACTCATGGTTTTTAATGCGAATACCTCCACCCGGGCCGCCAGATCGGTTGCGGAAAGAGATTCGTCTTTCAGATATCGGGACTGAATCCGGTACATGTAATTATTGGTCACCGGCGCAAAATACAGCCAGTTCCCGGACTTGTCCAGGGCAATGGAATCCACACCGGGGCGGACGGCAAAAATGCCGAATATATGCATTTTTATGCCCTGAACCACCGGAATATAGGGTTCAGGCATCACTGCGGGATGTTTTTCAAGCAACCGCCGGCACGCTTTGCGGTTGATGTCATAGACCAGGATTGCCGGTGATTTGGCAAGGATGGATGCATCGGCGATAAAAATGGTGTCTCCGGCCGGATCGATCTGGAAATCATTTAAATGGGAGCCGAAACCGGCAAGGGCATCCGGAAAATCGAATTGATGAACCACCTGGTCAGTGGCAAGATCAAATGCCAGCAGCCGGGGCTGCCCCAGGCCGTGGTTGGCCAGGTCCAGCGTCCAGAGACGATTCTGACTGTCAATGCGAACCGACAACACGGTATCAAAAAACACATCAAGGTTTCCGGAGCCCTGAAACGCCATGGAAGGGTATGGCCTGACGTTGCCGTTAACCAGTTCGGCAACCTTTATATCCGGACGGCCTTCGGGGTGCAGGGAAAAAAATATCCGTCCGTCTTCTGAAACTGCGAGATTTCCGGGCGGGTCGGAAAGATGTGCCACTGTTTCAAGGCTATCGGCTGAAAAAACCGGCATTGTTGTCCTGTCCGGAAGATCCGTCTTTCCGCCGCCATACCGCAACCGGATTCCCAGAACAGCGAGGAGAACAAGGAGAATAAGACCTCCTGAAAAAATCACCACCCATCGTCTTGCCTGCTTTTTTTGTCCCATGCGTGCTTCTCCGTCATTGATCTGCCCGGGATCAATGGTATTATTAAGAATTATCCATACGTACCATATTATTACCTGAATTTTGCATGAAGATATCCGAAAAACCTTTCAATATCTGTTGATTTGAGATCAACTCTTGTCCAATATTATCAATATGTATCGGTTTTTATTCCTTTTATTTCCCGAAAACCGGACACAATTTTTTTAATCCGGAACCGGCGGGGGATTCAGCAAGCCCTGAATCCACTGTTCCGGCCAGGCGCTCATGCCATGGGCAGCCCCCAGCAAGGCGCCCAGAACAGCGCCTCTGCCCGCATTGTCGCCCCCGCACATGGTGTTCGCAATCAATGCCTCAGGTGGATTACCGGCGTATTTTAGCGCAAGGAAAAGAGTGGCCGGAATCGAATCCTGCAGGTAGCACGCCGGAGAAAAATGCCGTCCCACAACCACCTGATCGTCAAAATCCAGCAGGGTTTTCAGCTGCTGGTTGTAGATGTTTCTGGAAACAATGGCTGTGTTGAGGGGAATCCCGTACAGCAGATCCAGAAGAATATCCGCAATCAGACCGCCCCCGAGGGCCATGGCCGGGCCGCCGTGCGTCAGGGCCAGATGCTGCAGAGCGGTTTTTCTGGCATCGTCCCGGTTTTCGGCAAAGGAAATGAGCACCGGCAGAAAAAGCGCCAGACCGCCGATATGGTTCTCATCCCTGCGGCCGCAATCCATCAACTTTTTTCCCTTTCCATAACGGGTGAAAAAATGCCGCAGATACTCTTCAACGTAGGTATCCTTGTGGGTTCCGGGCGTGGTCATGAACCAGACCATATGTTCCAGCCAGGCTTGAGCAGAATAAGTTTTGTGAAGGTTCAGCAGCACCAGGCACTCCCGGGCGAGCTTCACGTTGAGCGTGTTTTCGCCCGCCTTCAGAAACTGGTGATAATGGACGCCCTGCCGCCCCCAGTATTGTGCCTGATCGTGAAGAATATCCGCAGCCGGCGTCGGGGGGGTATAGGCAGACCGCCACAGAATGGAATCCGGATGGGGATTTTCAGGTGCCAGATAACCGGTCACCCGGCCGTAATCCCTTTTCAGGGCATCCCTGTCGTAATACCAGTGTACCGGCATGGCCAGGGCGTCAGCGATAAACATCCCGTACAGAGCACCTGAAATGCGATCCTTGTTCAGCTCTTTGGTTTCCAAATCTCCTCCCCCGTGCTATGTTCTGCGTAATGGGTTTCCTGCTGATTTTTACATTAAAAGCGGATAAAAGCAAATACAGCACAATACTCAATACCGGATGCCTCAAGGCAGGTTAAGACGGCGACAGTATGAAAGAGAGCGGGCTATTCGCAATGGCCGCCACGGTAAAAAAAATGAATCAATTCATTGAAGCAGGCGTCACCATCCGGGCACCGGCTCGTGATGTGTGGCGCATCATAACAGATACTGACACCTGGCCGGAATGGGGGCCTTCGGTGCAAAATGTCCGGTGCCGCAATCGATTTATCGAATCCGGTTCCAGGGGATTTGTTCAGACCGCATTCGGTTTCTGGGTGCCTTTTGAGATTTCAGAATTTGTTTACGAAAAAAAATGGGCCTGGCGTATTTATGGTTTAAAAGCCACCGGCCATCGCATCGAACCTGTTTCTCATGACACGTGCCGCTTAATTTTTGATATGCCGCTTGTTATGGCCCCATACTGGTTTGTCTGCGCCATTGCGGTGCGACGCATCCGATCCCTGGCGGAGCATCCTCTGAAGGGGTAACCATGGAAAACCTGCGATGCGCCGGAGATCAGTTTCATTCATAGAAATTCAGGACAGAAATTTACTTTACAGATCCGCCGCAAGAGCCTCTATCTGCAGGCCCGGGGCGGAATGAACACCGTTACCAGCGATCCGGATTACGACATCTTTCTGGGCGCCCCCACCCTCATTATTATTCTGGCGGACAAGCGGGGCATCGGCTCCATTGATTTGGACACCGGCATCTGCGCCCGCAATACAAAATGCCATCCGGAAAACAGGATTTTAATCAAATCTGCTTTTTACAAAGATTCTCAAGGTCGGTTTGTCCTTGTAATTTGTCTTGAGAATTAAAAGCCCGCTGTACGCCTCATCTGATTTCTGGATCTGAGAGAATGTCACCTTGAATGTTTTACCTTTGACAATTTCATCAATAGTATATTCCACCTTTTCGGGAATAGTAAAGGATGCGACCTCCAGTTTCAGGGGGAGTTCCCTGTCTGTGGCAATGGTTGCGACAGCATCCGTAAAAGCGTCATTTGATTTCCGGATATATACATTGGGGGGGCTGACCTTGAGATAGTTGACCACATGGGCCTTTATCCGGATCGAAATCTCAGTGTTATCCGGATCATTGGAAAAGACTTTAGCCCCCTTTTTGATAGGACTGGAATAGGCATCAGTTTTAACTGCCAGAGATATTTTACCGCTCCCGCCGGGAGCGATGGCCTTGTCAAAATCGGCCAGTGCGCAGCCTCAGGCGGTGTCGACTCTTGTAATTAAAAGCGCTTCATCGCCCGTATTTCTGACAATAAAATCATGTGTAACGGTGGTTCCCTGATCCACCCTGCCTGCATCAAATACAGGCTCGGCAATTACCATATTCGGGCCTGTTTTTTCCTGCGCCAGGGCGGAAACCGGGATAAAGATGGAAATAATCAAAAAGAAAATGGTTGCATATTTCATAAGTTCAAACCTCTTGTTTATAGAGTGTATATTTCAGGGCATACACACCAATTATATTATAAAAATAGATTCTTGACAAACTTATCTGCTTCTCCGTAAACTAAAAAGTATCTATCCCTATACAGTCAAAAAACTTTTTCTTCCTATTTTTTACAATCAGCACACCTGATTATCGATTCTGTCCCGGTTTTTCTTCGTTCACTGTGTATATTTTGGAATAAAATGATTTCAAATAATGGTGAATAAAAATGAAATGCCCAAAGTGCTTCTTTGAAAATCGTGATGGCGTTAAATTTTGTGAAGAATGCGGGACCAAATTTGAGATAGTCTGTCCGGAATGTGGCTCAAAGATCCCATCAGATCGAAAATTTTGTGGCGAATGCGGGCTGGAATTATCAATACCCTCATCCCATGAGCCCCTCGCGCAAGAAATATCCTTTGATGATAAATTGGAAAAAATCCAGCGCTACCTGCCCCAGGGTCTGACCGAAAAAATTCTGGCCCAGAAAAACAAGATCGAAGGGGAACGCAAACAGGTCACAGTCATGTTTTGCGACATGGCCGGATTTACATCCCTTTCTGAAATCCTGGGTCCGGAAGAAGCCTACGCAATCATGGACCAGGTCTATGAAATCCTCATTCATAAAGTCCATGAATTTGAGGGCACGGTCAATGAGATGACCGGTGACGGGGTCCTGGCCTTATTTGGCGCGCCCATTGCCATTGAAGACGCCCCGCAGCGGGCCATCCGATCGGCCATGGCTATTCATCGACAAATGTCTAAATTTAATGACAGCTTGGGACAGGAACACCCGGGCCTGCCTGTTCTCAAAATGAGAATCGGTATTCATACGGGACCAGTTGTGGTGGGAACGCTGGGCAATGACCTTCGGGTCGAGTTTAAGGCTGTTGGCGATACGGTCAACCTGGCATCACGGATGGAAAACATGGCCGAACCCGGCACCACTTATGTCACCGAAGACACGTTCAAACTCACGGAAGGACTTTTCCGGTTTGAATCTCTTGGGGACAAACCGATTAAAGGGAAAAAAGACCCGGTTGAAGTTTACCGGGTCATCGCCGCCAGCAACCGTCGGACCCGCTTTGATGTGAGCGCGGAACGCGGCCTGACCCCTTTTATCGGCAGAGAACGCGAGCTTGAACTTCTTCTGGACGGATTTGAACGTGCCCGGGCGGGCCGGGGGCAGGCTTTTACAATCATGGCAGAAGCCGGGGTGGGCAAATCAAGGCTTTTATATGAATTCAGAAAAGCAATTTCCAGTCAAGATCTGACTTTTCTGGAGGGCAAATGCCTTTCCTATAGCCAGAACGTTGCATATCATCCGGTAATCGATATTCTAAAGTCAAATTTCAATATCCTGGATACAGATGATTGTATAACCACCAGAGATAAAGTCTCCCAATGGCTCAAAACCATAGGTGTTGATCAAGCTTCCACACTGCCCTATCTGCTTGAGCTGTTGTCTGTCAAAGACAGCGGTATCGATCAGATTGATATGAGCCCGGAAGCCAGAAAAGACCGTATGATGTCGGCGGTCCGGATGATTACGCTGAAGGGTTCCGAGATAAAACCCCTGGTAATTGCAGTTGAAGATCTGCATTGGATTGACCGAAGTTCAGAGGAATATCTGAAAACCCTGCTTGAAAATATTTCCGGCGCACAGATCTTTCTGATATTTACCCATCGACCGGAGTATATACTTACTTGGGGCGGCAAATCTTATCACAGTCAGATCAACTTGAACCGACTTTCCAACCGGGAAACCCTGGCCATGGTATCCCACCTCCTGGGCGAGGCTGAAGTTGACAGAGCAATTGAGGAACTGGTGCTGGAAAAAACCGAAGGGGTTCCGTTTTTTATCGAAGAATTTATCAAATCGCTAAAGGATTTAAAAATTATTGAAGCCTCGCAAAAACAATATCACCTGGTCAAAGATATCAGGAATGTCGCTATTCCGTCAACCATACAGGAAGTGATCACATCCCGGGTGGACTCGCTGCCCGAAGGCGCCAAGGAACTGCTCCAGATCGGATCTGCCATAGAACGGGAATTCAGTTATGAGTTGATTCAAAAGGTGGCGGCGCTTCCTGAAAAGGAATTGATGTCCCGCCTGTCAGCACTTAAAGACGCGGAACTCATCTATGAAAGGGGGATATATCCGCATTCCACTTATATCTTCAAGCATGCCCTGACACAGGAGGTTGTCTATGATTCAATTTTAGACAAAAGAAAAAAAATCCTTCACGAAAAAATCGGACAAACCATTGAATCCCAAAACAAGAAAAATATTGAAGAATATTATGAAGTTTTATCCGATCATTTTATTCAGGCCGATAATTTTGAAAAAGGCGAAGCATACTGCAAGCTGATTTGCCGGAAGGCCGTCAAGCAGGCGTCATTTGCCGATGCGGTGACTTATGGGAAAGAAAGACTGGCCTGCCTTGAAAGGTTTCCCTTCACGGATGATGTCCGGAAAAAGCAAATACATGTAAGAACGTTATTAGGCTTTTATTATTTGCAGATGTATTTTCTCGAACAGGCAAGGCGAGTCGTTGCGCCGGTTTTGGAAACGGCTTTAAAACAGGGGTACCAAAAGTCAATCTGCCGTGTGCATATGATCGAAGGCGCCTATCACTTTATGACCACGGAGAATATACCTGAAGCATACAAGCACTTTAAAAAAGCGATAGAAATTTCCCGGGAAGCGGGGGATTATATTTCCCTTGTCTGGGCCCAGTCGGAATTTGGCGTGTTGCTGGGTTTAAGCGCTGAATTTGATGAAGCCTTCTCAAATTTTCAAAGCGTCATCGATATTGTCGAGAAAGCCAACAGCAAATGGGGCATCGCTTTGCCTAAAAGTGCGCAAAGTTACGTTTTTAATCTTCAGGGCAAAATAGATTCTGCCTACGAAACCAGTTGTGAAGCCGCGAGGTTAGCTGAAGAAAGCGCCGATATTTTATCAAAGTCACAAGCATTCACGCTTCATGGAGTTTCCTGTTACCGCAAAAGGCTTTTAGAAGATGCAGAAAGATACCTTATTGAAGGTGCAAATGCATGTGAGGCCCTCAACCTTTTTTCCTGGGGATCAATTGCGCAACAAAATTTAGGAGATGTCTATTATGAACTTGGCAATTACAAAAAATCAAAAGATTCATATTTGAAAGCGCTTTCACTGGCAAATAAGATTCAATATATGCCATCCTTTCAAAATATAAACAAAATAGCCATCGCCCGGTCTATGGTATCAAATAATGAAAAGGATATTGATTTAAAAGCCTTTTACAAACTGATCCCTGAAAACCACTTTAAAGCCGCTGAAGGCTCGATGCGAACTTATCTGGCTGAAACATTATTAAACATTGATAATAATCATTCATCCGAAGCCGAAGAATTGATACGGCAAGCCATCGAGGCCGACCAAAGAAACGGCATGATGTTTTTTTTGGCGAACGATTACGCCCTGTATGCGGATCTGTTCAAAAGAAAAAATGATATCCCCAAAGCCAAGGAAACCCTGACCAAAGCCATAGAGATTTTCAAAAAATGCGGGGCCGACGGCTGGGTGGAGAAATATGAAACGGAACTGGCGGGGATGTAAAAACAAAATTTCGTCGGTTGGGTTGAGCCCGCTTCGTTTTGTTGGGTTTCGTTTACTCAACCCAACCGACGAATATAGGGCACTTACAGATGTCGATCTTCCAGGGCAAAACCTAACAAATTGCCTCAATAGGCTTTCAGCCGGTGACTCTCGTTCAAGGAGGGAAAAATGAAA
>JAABSL010000327.1 GCA_011390415.1 Desulfobacteraceae bacterium | reverse complement strand
TGCTCAAGAGAACCGTGAGAATCGATACCGGGTCTTGAAGTGAAATAATAAAATTAAGATTAGCGTTTTGGCTAAATCTTTGATGATAACTTGTCTCACAGGAAAAAATATTTTATAAAAAATTTATAAAGCGTCTCTGCTTTTAACCATGGATCGTTATACTCATAGGCGACAAAAAATAAATGAACATACAAAAAAATGAATTGATTCGCAGCGCTGTTCGTAAAAATTACGGAAAAATTGCGACATCAGAAAAAACCGGTTGTTGCGCAGGTTCATCCTGTTGCGGGGCGGCCGATGAAGCAACAGCTGCAAATATTGCAATGGGGTTGGGCTATTCCGACAAAGAGGTGGTTCTTGTGCCTGAAGCCGCAAACATGGGTCTTGGCTGCGGCAACCCCCAGGCCATCGCTGCCTTGAAGCAGGGAGAAGTGGTACTTGATTTGGGCTGTGGTGGCGGATTTGACTGTTTTCTGGCAGCGCGGGCTGTCGGCGACAAAGGATTTGTCATCGGTGTTGACATGACCGCCGAAATGGTTGCCAAAGCCCGGAGAAATGCTGAGCAGGCCGGCTTCAAAAACGTTGATTTCCGTTTGGGGGAGCTTGAGAATCTGCCGGTTTCAGATGGCATTGTTGATGTCATCATTTCCAATTGCGTGATCAATCTCTCGCCGGAAAAGAAAAAGGTCTTTAGCGAAGCGTTTCGTGTTCTGAAACCCGGAGGGCGCCTGGCCATTTCTGATATTGTCGCAATTGTTGAACTCCCTGACAACCTGAAAAAAGACATGATGCTTCATGTCGGATGCGTGGCTGGGGCATCTTCGATCCAGGATCTGGAATCTATGCTGCTTCAGGCCGGTTTCGCAGGCATTCGGATCGAACCCAAAATGGAAAGCCAATCATTTATCCGCAACTGGGTGCCGGGAAGCGGAATTGAAGAGTATGTGGCTTCCGCAACCATTGCGGCTGTCAAAGGATAGCCTGATTCTTTTGTCAATTAATGCGGTTCCACTTCATCCGGGGCCGGCAGATCATTAGCAACCTTCTGATTTTCGGTTTCAGCGGGAGCATGTCGCCGGCGAGCGGGATCGATGGACTTGGAAAAAATTTGTCACCCAAAAAATGCAGCGGCATACTTTAAGGCGGTAAAAATGATCACCGCAGCCAGCATCCACTTGATCATTTTCGCCGGCACGAATTTCTGGCAGCGCGCACCAAGATACATGCCGCCCATGCCGCCCACACCGAACAAAAGCCCCAGAAGCCAGTCCGGCGCCACGGAGATGTGGGGATAAAACGGGGCGATCGCCTGATAAAAGATCACACCGGCGATGGAGGTGACAAATGTTCCCATCAACGCGGCCCCGGCCACGGTATAGACGGGCAACCGGAAAAAGGTGACGAAAAACGGCGCAATAATCGCACCCCCGCCGATACCGTAGATGCCGCCGATGATGCCGACCACAAAACTGAGGGAGAAAATCCCCCAGAATGAAACATCAAAAACCTCATCGTAAAAGGAATATTCGAGTCTTCGCAGATTAAAACGGATCACTTTGACCGCCGGCAGATTCTCTTGCTGTTCACCATCCGCGGAAGCCTTCTTCAGGCGGTGCCGGCGCACCATTTCTTGAAATCGTTTTTCACTATCCGCCCCGGTGCCGGCGGTTTTGTTTTTCTTTAAAAGGTCCCGAAGCATTTTCAGCCCGATATAAATCAGGACAAAAGCGGCAAACAGCTTGAAATTACGGGGGTCTGGAAGATATGCCACGCGAACGAACGCGCCGATAAAGACACCGGGTAAGGTCCCGGTGATGACAATCCAGGTCAGGGGCCACACCATCCGGCCCTCCTTATAGTACCGATAGACCCCGCTGGGGATGGCCACGATATTAAAAAGCTGATTGGTGGCGCTCACGGATGGATTGGTGTACCCGAGAAACGACATCTGAAACGGCAGCAGGAGAAACGCCCCGGAGACCCCGCCCATTGAGGTGAAAAAAGAAATAGCAAAGGCGACCAATGGCGGAATAAAAGGTGAGATTTCGATCCCGGCGGTTTGAAAGACCATTTTTTGTCTCCCCGGCAAATTTTAATTGTGATATAAACACGAAAATTAATTTTTACGTGTCTATTTTGCAGGACACCCGGTCTCCCGTCAAGATTTTTTTGATCGTGCCTTATGGAATCGGATATGCTATAGACAATCGAAACACATGCGATTGTATCCCAAAACCGTTAAAAATCCGGTGAGCATGAAAATTAAACCCCCACCCCAAAATGCCGATCACCAGCCTTTGATATCAAAAAAACCGGACCACGGACGCATCGTGGCAATCGCCGATGATAGTTCCTGCCTGGATTCCTTTCAACTGGATCGGCTGGAAACGTCTTTCAGAAAATGGGCCGCTCATTCCCGGCGCGCGGATGTTCGCCTGTCCCGGCAGCGGATCTTGATTATTTTTCTCCTCATTCGCTATACCGGGGCCAAGCTGAATGAAGTGCTGGCCTTGAATCCCTCTGCGGACATCGATATCAAGCAGAAAGCTGTTTTCTTTCAAAATAGCGGTCTTGAAACGGAGAGTAAATCACGGGAGGTCCAGATTTCAGAAGCTCTTTCCCATGAGATCGAAAAAATCCTCGTTGATCCGTTTTTTCAGGATTCACTGAATAAGGCTTTTTATGTTGATCCCGGATTTGTCCGTCGCAAATTTTATGAGCGCGCCCGGGACTGTGGTTTTCCAAAGCGGTTGGGAGGACCGGAGATGATTCGCAAAGCCAGGGCGGTCGAACTGATGCGCGGTAACATGCCGCTGCCCGTGGTCCAAATGATTTTAGGGCATTCCACCCCGAATCTGACATCTTCTTATGTTTCTTTTTCGGAAACGGAAATCCGGCAGGTAACCCGGGTTTTCATGGACCGGGAGGCGTCGCGCAAAACCAGCGCCCGAAATGCTTTTTTCGGAAAAATTCAGGAGATCCAGAAAGGCGATATTCAGGCCCGGGTCTGTTTGACCACCATCAGCGGTTACACCATAAACACCGTCATCACCATTGGCAGCCTTGAGCGGCTTGGGCTCAAAAAAGGCAATATGATTGTCGCGGAGGTCAAAGCGCCGTGGGTGATCCTCCAAAAAAGCGCAGAAGAACCGTTGTGCAGCGCTGAAAACCGATTTTACGGGGTAATATCGCGTCTGTCCAAAGGTGAAGTGAATGCGGAATATGTTGTGCGTCTATCCGACGGCACAGAGCTTTGCGCCATTGTTTCGGCAACCGGCGCCCGAGACTTAAATCTTGGTGAAGGAGATCCGGTCTGGGCGTTTTTCAATTGTTTTGCCGTGGTATTGCATATTGAATAAGGAATGCTGAAAGGGATGGTTGTAAACATTTCCAATAACTTTTTCAATCAAGGCGGATAACCGGGCCTTTGTTTCTGAAATATTGGCAATCTGCATGTGTGAACCTCCTGTCTGCCAACACAGCCTGACCAGACCATTTATCAAGGGGGTTAAAGCGGGAAGATCAGGGCTGTATTCATCGTTCCGACCAATGTATTATTTTACCGACGATCCGTCATAAAATCCCTGGCCCGGTCTCCGCGCAGGTACTCAGCCATTCCGGCAAGGCCGTCTTCCAGATGTCTGGCCTTAAATCCCTTGCCAGAGCTTCCAGGTTAACCGTATCGCCGGCGGATAATGAATAATTCCGGGAAGCGACAGTCTGAGCCTTAATATTTTTGTTCAGGCGATAGAGCCGTGTTGCTTAAAAATTGATCACCCTGAAAATATATTTCAGACAAAAATAGACACCGATCAGCACAAATACCGCGCCGGTGATGCGGCGGAACCAGCGCTCAAATACGGCCAGCCGGTTGAAAAACAACCCGGCAAAACGCGTGCTGTAGGCGATGATTACGGCAAACCCGATCACCGGCGCAGCAGTGCCGATACCGTAAAGCAAGGGCAGAAAGAACCGCGACTGAAATTCCAGAGACAGGGGGATGACACCGCCGAAAAAAAGAGCCGCGGACACCGGGCAGAATCCCAGGGCAAACAAAAATCCCAGGGCCACGGCCCCGGGCATGCCGGCGTCACCCATTCGTTTGAGCATATCGTTGTTTAAACTCATTGCCGGAAATTTCAGTGGCACCAGTTCCAGGATGAACAGACCCGTAACCAGCAAAACCGGTCCCAGGATCTTGTTCATATGCGCCTGAAGAAACATGGACACACCCGGAATGGAAATAAGACCGGCAATAATCGCACTGGCGATGAGCACATAGGCAATGGTGCGCCCGATGGTATAGGCAACGGCCGCCATTACTGTTGCAAACGGGGACTTGATCTGGCGGCTGATATAGGTGGTGGCCGCAATATTGGTGGCCAGTGGGCACGGGCTGATGGAGGTGAGAATCCCGAGCCAGATGACGGAAAATATCTGGGCTGCGCCGAATTCCATAATTATTCCTTTAACCAGTCGCTGATTTCGGTTTTGACATAATTTTCAAATTTCTTTTCATTCCGAACCAGCGTCCAGACCTTTTCCAGATCTTTCCACCGGACCTCTTTGCCGTCTTTGCTTTCCGAGACGATCAGATGCTTGGAGTACAACTGATAATCCTTGATAAAATGTTTGTTTTCCGGTTCATCCACGTTGATGACCCGCCAGACCAGTTTGCCGGTTTTCAACTCGTCGTCAAAATTTGAATAAACAGCTGCCTTTGAATAGTTCTCTATATTGTGGCAGGTGGGGCACCGAAAGGTGGTGTGGAAATACGTGACCACCAGATGATGGGGCTGCGGTTCGACTGCTGCTGGATCTTTGGTCCCGTTTTCAGCGGCTTCTTGTGCGACGGCGAGGGGAAGACAAATTACCATTGTAAAAATCATGAGGCAGAAAAAGATAAATGTGTTTTTCCATTTAACTTGCATGTAAATCTCCTTATAATTGCTGTGAGTTAGTTGTTTAATTGTTTACACCATTCAAACGCCGCCATCTGCAAGGGATCCCAGGGGGAAGACAGCGGCGGCGTATAAGATAAATCAAAGTTTGCCAGATCCGAAACCATGAGCCCGGAATACAGGGCTGTTGCCACAACGTCGATGCGCTTGGATATTTCCGCGCCATGATGCCCGATGATCTGAGCACCCAGAAGACGGCCGGTTTTCCGGTCCCCGGTCAGGCGGATGTGCATAGGGGAGGCACCCGGGTAATAGGCCTTGTGATCCGGGGTTTCCAGAAAAACCGTCATTGGATCAAACCCGTTGGCTCTGGCCTCAACATCCCGGAACCCGGCGCGGGCTGCCACCCGGTCTAAAATCTTGACGGACTGGGTGCCCACAACACCTTTAAAAATGCTGTTTCCGTTGGCGGCATTTTCTCCGGCAATGCGTCCCTGCTTATGGGCCGTCGTGCCCAGGGGCATGTAATGGTATTTTCGGGTCATGCGGTGGTGTGTTTCCGCGCAGTCGCCGGCGGCATAGATATCCTTTAGAGATGTTTCCATTTTTTCATTCACTGCAATGGCCCCGGTTTTTCCCAGAAAAATTTGTGTCTCCGCGGCCAGTTCCACAGACGGACGCGCACCGGCAGCGATCAGGATAAAATCCGATTCCGCAAAGGTTTCTTTGCCCGCATTCAGCTTCAGTCCTGAGGGCTGCTGTTCGATTCGCGTAATTTTTATCCCGGTTTCCACACGGACACCTTTTTCTTCCAGGCGGGTTTGCAGCAAGGCGCCCATTTGCCGGTCAAATGAGGGCATCGCGCTATCCGCCATTTCCAGGAGCGTCACGTTTATGCCCCGTTGATGCAGGGCATCGGCCATTTCCATGCCGATATATCCGGAGCCGATGATGGCGGCCCGGCGAACGGGAAATTTTTCCAGATATTCCTGAACCGCAAGACCATCGTCCATAAAGCGCAGAAAAAACACCCCCGGAAGATCCGCGCCGGGAATCGGCGGTCGGGCGGACGCAGCACCGGTTGCCAGGATCAGCTTATCATAGGGCAACACAATTTCATTTTTCGACGGATTCACTGCAATAACCTGATGCGCTTGTTGATCAATGCGGGTGGCCGTATGGCCGAGCAGCCAGCGGATGCCGGTTTTTTTTAATTGATCCATGTCCCGATGGGCCAGATCTTTCCAGTTTTCCACTTCCCCGCCGATATAAAACGGCAGACCGCAGATGCTGAAATTGGGATATCTGTCTTTCACCAACACGGTAACATCCGCCTCCGGGACCATTTCCTTTGCCCGCAATCCCGCGCTGATGCCTGCGTCCGACCCGCCGATGATTAAAATTTGCATAATTCCCATCTTTGCCATTTTTTTCATTGAGGTTTGCAGGTGAGATGGCACACCCCGGTGGGCGTATTGAGCGCATAGGGGAAATACTTGCGCTTCATCCACAGGGCCACGTTGACCAGCATGATCAGCACCGGCACCTCAACCAGCGGACCGATCACCGCGGCAAAGGCCTGCCCGGAATTAATGCCGAAAACCGCCACCGCAACAGCAATGGCCAGTTCAAAATTGTTCGATGCCGCTGTAAACGACAGCGTGGTGGTCTGCTCATAGGTGGCTCCGACTTTTCTGGAAAGCCAGAAGGAGACGAAAAACATCAGCACGAAATAGATCAGCAGCGGGATGGCAACCTGAACCACATGCAGGGGCAGCTTGACGATGTAGTCCCCTTTGAGTGAGAACATGACCAGGATGGTGAACAGCAGAGCAATCAAGGTAATAGGGCTGATTTTAGGAATAAATCCCTTGTCATACCGTTCCGCGCCCACTGTTTTCAAACCGATCACGCGGGATAAAAGACCCGCAATAAACGGGATACCCAGATAGATAAACACGCTTTCGGCAATCTGACCGATGGTAATGTCTACCACCA
Organism: Desulfobacteraceae bacterium; assembly: GCA_011390415.1. Classification (GTDB taxonomy): domain Bacteria; phylum Desulfobacterota; class Desulfobacteria; order Desulfobacterales; family Desulfosalsimonadaceae; genus SURF-3. The sequence goes on along the minus strand of JAABSL010000327.1, from coordinate 5,913 downwards.
TGCCTTCCATTCCCAGCCAGCGCGGCAAAATAGTGATGAAAACATAGGCGTAAACCGAGAAAAACAGCACCTGAAAAATAGAGTTAAACGCTACCAGGCCGGCGCAGTATTCCGTATCCCCGTCGGCCAGGTCGTTCCACACAATCACCATGGCGATACACCGGGCCAGGCCGATGAGAATCAGCCCGACCATGTATTCCGGATATCCGGACAAAAAAGTCACTGCGAGCACAAACATCAGAATCGGTCCGATGATCCAGTTCTGCACCAGTGAGAGGCCGAGCACCTTAACATCTCTGAACACAAATCCCAGTTTTTCGTATTTCACCTTGGCCAGCGGCGGATACATCATCAGAATCAGGCCGATGGCAATTGGGATATTGGTGGTGCCCACGGTGAACCGGTTGATAAAATTTTTCACCTCCGGCAGAAAATAGCCGCTGCCCACCCCAATGAACATGGCCAGAAAAATCCAAAGGGTAAGGTACCGATCCAGAAACGATAGTCTTTTAATGGTGGATTCCATCATACAGGATCTCCTTTATGCTTAAATCTTCATGTTTATTCAAATTCAAATCCGGACAAATACGCAGTCAGGTTTTCGCGGTTTTCAGCGCTCAGATCCGGGCAGGCATCAATCCCCCGCCCGCCTTCCCTCACCTGGGCCGCAAACACCATGCAGGTGGGCTGGCCGCATTTTTTGCAGTTGGTTTTCGGCAGCAGTTTCAGAATTTCAAGGAGTTTCGGCATTTCTTTTCCCGTAAAACAGGGGGGAATCGTGTCGCGGTTTTCCCATGCCTGGTTGATTTCTGTTTTCAGCCATTCCAGCACCCGGTCCGCTTCCTCCTCGTCTTTTAAGGCATTAATGGCGATTTCCCGGGCTCCCACTTTGATGATCCGGCCGTGGTGGTGGAACATCACTGCCGGCGGGTCGACAAAATACTGAGTTCCGCCCAGCACCGCATTGAGATAGGGCAGGGCCTCGCCCACATCTTCGTTCAAATGCGCCTTGCAGTGCACGGACTCAAAACTGGCATTGCATTCGGGGCGGAAAATTTCTTTTGTATAGCCGGTTAATAACATACCGTTCCCCTTATCCTTCCCGGGTCAATTCCACAGCCGCCTGATTGGACAATTGTCCCACATTGGATCCGCCCGAGCAGGAAAGAATCATCACATCATTTCCACCGTCGCAGCATGTTTCAGTCATACCTGGCTCCGTCTGTTACTTCTTAATCCAGGAAATCACGTCTTCCTTTTTGGGGATTTTCCCCACGCATTTCACCTCGCCGTCGACAATCACTGCCGGGGTGCCGAATACGCCGTAGCCGGCAATGTCCATGACACCGGTCACTTTTTCAACAACGGCATCCACGCCGGCTTCCGCAATCGCCTCCTTGACAATAGTTTCTGTTTGTGTACATTTCGGGCATCCGGGTCCCAATACTTTAATATCCATGGTTTTTTGTTCCTTTCTTTGCTTTGGTGTTTAAACGAAAAACGCACCGTATATCATTCCGGCAATGGTGGACATAATGACAACCACGGTAACAAAAACCGCGGTTTTTTTAAATCCGAGCACGCCGCTGATAACAATCATGTTCGGCAGAGACAGGGCCGGACCTGCCAGCAGCAGGGCCAGAGCGGGACCCTTTCCCATGCCGGAGCCCAAAAGGCCCTGCAGAATCGGTACTTCGGTCAATGTGGCAAAATACATAAATGCGCCGGCAACCGAAGCAAAAAGGTTGGCCCACAAGGAATTGCCCCCCACCAGCTGCGCGATGTATGCTTCCGGGATCAGGGCCGGGTGGCCGGGCCGCCCCAGCAGAAATCCGGCGGCGATCACCCCGATGGCCAGCAACGGAAAAATCTGTTTCATAAATCCCCAGGTGGCGTCCACCCAGGATACCAGTTCATCTTTTTTAAACCAGGCCTTGAGCATCCATGCCAGAATGAGCAGCAGGATAAGGGTGACCGCCCATTTGGCGGCGAAAATGCCTTTCCACACCGCGGCCGCATCCGGACCGGGTTTGGCAAATGCCGCAAATACCAGGATCAGGACCATGGTCAGCATGTAAAGCGCATTTTTGGTGAGCGACCGGCCGGTATCGTCTTCATCCGGCAGGTAAAAGTTTCCTGCGGCCCGCTCGGCATCTTCTTTTCGGAAAACAAAGGCCATGGTCAGGCCGATCACCACGGCAAAAATAATTGCGCCAATGGCCCGGGCCAGCCCCATTTGCCAGCCCAGAATCCGGGCGGTCAAAACAATGGCCAGCACATTAATGGCCGGGCCGGAGTAAAGAAAGGCAGTGGCCGGGCCGATGCCGGCCCCCCGGGTGTAAATTCCGGCAAACAGGGGCAGTACGGTACAGGAGCAGACTGCCAGAACGGTGCCGGAAACCGATGCCACGGAATAGGCCAGCACTTTTTTGGCCTGGGCCCCGAAATATTTCAGCACCGCGCCCTGGGAAACAAACACGGCAATGGCGCCGGCAATAAAAAACGCCGGAATCAGGCAGGTGAGCACATGCTCTCTGGCATATTCCTGGAGCATCATAAATGCTTCAAACCCGGCCTGGCGAATAACGGGATCGGCCCAGGGGATAAAATACGCCCCCAGATACAAGGCCACCAGCCAGAAGAGTTTTGTTTTTTCCTTCATTTTTTTAATTTCCTTATTCGTTTAATTAGGAGTCAAATAACCCGCCGCCCATGAGGTAAAACCAGGTGGTGGCCCAGTTGGCCAGCACCACGGTAACGAGAAAAATAACATTTCCCGCGCTCATGAGCGCCACTCCGCTCATAATGGTGCCCACCACGCAACTGCCGGCAATAGCCGCTCCCGCCCCCAGGGCAATGCCGCCCAGTCCGGCCATGGAATTTATGTTCCCTTTTTACATTGGTTTGGAAAGGCATGCTCTTTTCGCCTACAATCTTTTTAAAAAAAGTCAAATCCCTTTATAACGATTTATAAACGACCTGAAATTATCGCTTGCAAATAATTTCTCGCCGGATATCCGGCAACTGCGCCATCAATGATTGAATTTCAGGGTCATTGTCCAGCCAATGTCTAAGGCTGCCGATGAGGCTGGCGGCATAGGGGCTTTCGCTCCCATCCGAGAGACTGTAGTTTACCCACAAGCCGTCTTTTTTGGATGTGATCAAACCGGCATTTTCCAGAATCTGAAGATGCTTGCTGGTAGTCGACTGGGCAAATTTTAAGGCGGACTGGATCTCACAAACACACAACTCACGATGTTGAAGCATTTTCATGATCTTGACCCGGCTGGGGTCTGAAAGGGCCTTCATAACCTTTAAAAACGGCTTCATATATCCTCCTATAATTTATTATAAATCGTAATATAGCGATATATTGAAACCTGTCAATAAATTTTTTAAGTTTTTACAAAGATAGATAATGGTTCAAAATAGAGATTACATTAAAAATTTAACAGACACAAGATAGGGTAGGCCCTCAAGCAATGGCTTTGAATTAAATTATGAAAAGAATTTTGTTATTTAAGGGTTCTTTCTGTGTGACCCAACCCCGGATGAAAATACAGGAAGTGGACATGATAACAGTATCATCTGGCATTATATTTTAATCTCAAAGAAAAATTTTACAAAAAAAAACCGTCACCCCCGACATATTGCCAAGGGTAACGGTTGTCTCTGTGAATAGTCGGTCTGATCTTAATCCACTTTGGAAAACGCCATTTTTTTTGACTTGCATACCGGGCATTCGTCCGGTGCTTCATTTTCGCAGGTGTATCCGCACACATTGCACACATAATATTCCACATTTTCAGCCGCATCCAGATTATCCAGGGCTTTCTGGTAGAGGGCGGCATGAATTTTTTCCACTTCATTGGCATAGGTGAATGTCCTTACGGCCTGGGTGTTGCCTTCTTCTTCGGCCGCCTTGATCATGTCCGGATACATGGATTTGAACTCATGGGTTTCGCCGGCAATGGCTTCTTTCAAATTTTCTGCCGTGGCGTTGATGCCGCCGGCCACCCGCAGATGGCTGTGGGCATGAACGGTTTCCGCGGCCGCTGCGGCCCGAAACAGTTTGGCCACCTGGGGATAGCCGTCCTGGTCGGCTTTTTTGGCAAAGGCCAGATATTTCCGGTTGGCCTGGGATTCACCGGCAAATGCCTCCATCAAATTTTTGTCCGTAGCGCTCATTGAAGTCTCCTTTTTCATTGAAATTGTTGAATTATTCATCATTTTCGGGGATAAAAGAAAAAAGATTGTTTCACATTAAAAGATATTTTAAGACACTTTTACAAAAAGTCAAAATTTTATGAGAATAAATATTGTAAGAATCGGGTTTGCTCATTTATATTATATTCAGGTTTACTGGTTGCCGGTCTTTGTCTGTAAACGAACCAAAAAATTGTCCAATTAACCAAGAGTCAGGAGGGGTTGATGAAAAGCGGGATTATCTTCATGGTCGTATTGTTTGGGATGTGGGGTTTTTTTACCCCGGCATATGGCGGGGACCACCGGATCGGCCTCGGCGGTCATTACTGGACAACCGTTGATGATATTGATGTCTCCGATATTGATGAGGACGGATTTGCCCTGGTGGTGTCCTATCAGTATAAGCCCACTCTTTTCGGATTTCAGTTTGACATGGAAGTAGCCGATGAGCAGCTGACCGGACAGAGCGAAACCGTCTACAGTCCCCAGGCCTTTGTCATCGTGGGCGGCCTGATCTATGGCGGACTGGGCATCGGAATCCATTACGCGGACGGCGATTTTGCCGATGAACCGTTTTATGCCTTAAAAGCAGGCCTTGATTTTGAACTGCTGCCCCATATTCATCTGGATATTAACGCCAACTACCGGTTTGAAGACTGGGATACGGAAGGCGTGTCTGACGATATTGATACCGATACCGTGACACTCGGGCTGGTCGGCCGCATTGAATTCTGATTAAACATTAAACCGGAAGTTGATAATATCGCCATCCTGCACTTCGTAGGTTTTGCCTTCGAGCCGCAGGGTGCCCTTTTTCTTGGCGTTTGCCAAAGAGCCGGCGTCCATGAAGTCATCATAGGAGATCACTTCCGCCCGGATAAATCCCTTTTTGATATCCGAGTGAATGACTTCCGCGGCATCCACCGCTGCCGTGGCTTTTTTAATGGTCCAGGCCCGGACTTCATCTTCGCCCACCGTGAAAAAAGAGATCAGGCCGAGAAGCTTGTATGATTCATTGACCACCCGGTCCGTGGCTGAAGCGGAGATGTCAAATTCTTCGAGCAGCTCGGCAGCTTCTTCCGGGCTCATCTGGGCCAGCTCGTGTTCAAGTTTTCCCCGGATGATCATGCACTCTTCTTTTTCAAAAACCGGGTCCGGTGCCGGCAGGGCGTCGTCTTCATCCTCATTGTTAAACAATACCAGCATGGGTTTGCCGGAAAAAAAGGCATATCCTCTTAATTTGCGGGCACCGGCCAGAAGAGAATGCCGCCGCAGAGGGGTTTCCGATTCCAGGATCTGATAACATTCGTCCAGCAGTTCACGTTCTTCCGGATCCGGTTTTTTGGCTTTCTGGGCTTCCGCATCCATGCGTTCAATGCGCTTTTCCGCCTGGGCCTGGTCCAGCAGAATCAGTTCCTGGTCCAGAACGGAAAAATCCGTGGCCGGGTCCGGGGCTTCCAGGCCGAACAGTTTAAAATTTCTGACCACGTGAATCAAAGCGTCCGCATCCCGAAGGGCCGTCCAGGCGGCGTCTTCTTTTCCGGAATCTTTTGCCCGGGAAGATTTTCCGGGCAAAAAATATTCCACCTGGGCGTAAATGGTTTTTTTGGGCTTAAAGATTTCACTGAGCCGGTCGATGCGCACATCCGGCACCCGGATGGTTCCCAGGCGGTTTTCCGTTTTACTGCCGGCATCGGCAAATTCGCC
>JAABSL010000326.1 GCA_011390415.1 Desulfobacteraceae bacterium | reverse complement strand
TTAATTCCTATGGATCCCGGCGCGGAAACCACGAAGTGATGATGCGGGGCACCTTCGGCAATATGCGGTTGAAAAATCAGCTGGCACCGGGCACTGAGGGCGGATGGACCAAAAATCTGCTCACCGGCGAGATTCAGTCCATCTATGATGCGGCCATGGCATATCAGCAGAAAAATATTGATCTGGTGGTGATTGCCGGAAAAGAATACGGAACGGGCAGTTCCCGGGACTGGGCGGCCAAGGGCACGCTGCTGCTGGGGGTGCGGGCGGTCATAGCCCAAAGTTACGAACGGATGCACCGCAGCAACCTGGTGGCCATGGGTGTGCTGCCCTTGCAGTTTTTAGACAACGAAAATGCAAAAACCCTGGCGCTCACCGGAGAAGAAGTTTTTGAAATTCAGGTTTTGGACGAGAAAATTGTTCCCGGACAGGAAATCACGGTAAAAGCAATCTCAGACAGCGGGACGGTGAAAGAATTTAAAACCATCCTGCGCCTGGATTCGGTGGTGGAGATTGAATATTACCGGCACGGCGGGATTTTACCGTATGTGATACGTCAAATGGTAGGAAAATGAATATGAAGATTTTTTTAAAAACCAAAAATGAAATTGCGGACGGCACCCTGCTGTTTACGTTTGAATCCCCGGATGAGAAGATATCCTATGTTCCCGGTCAATATGTGAGCCTGAAGCTGGAGTTGCGGTATCCGGATGAAAAAGGTCCCAAGCGGTATTTTTCCATTGTGAATCCGCCGGAAAATAAATCAAATGCCGGTAACGGAAAAATTGAAATTGCCACACGGATATCAGACACCGGCTTCAAACAAACCCTTGCCGGAATGCAACCGGGTGATGCGGCGGAAATCGTGAAGATTGACGGGGAGTTTATTCTTCCGGAAGATGCTGAAAAAGAGATTGTGATGGTGGCCGGCGGGGTGGGGGCGACGCCCTTTAAATGCATGCTCGAAGCCCTTGTCTTAAAGGAGGAAAAGCGAAAAATTACCCTGCTGTATTCCAACAAAAACAAGGCCAATACCGCATTCTATGATGAATTTTCCCAGATGGAAGCTTCCGGGTATCTGGATAAAATATTTTTTGTCATGACTCGCGACGACACCTGGCCCGGGCCCAAAGGACGCATGAACGCGGATTTTATCGCGGAAAAGATCCCGGGGTTTCAGTCAAAGCATTTTATGGTGGCCGGGCCGCCGAATTTTGTGGCCGGCATCAGCCAGGCCCTTGAAGAACTGAAAATTGAAGATGTAAGGCTGGAAAAGTTCTTCGGCTATTAAAAAGGGGTTGAAAAACTATTGCGCTTGGCCATACGGCGTTAAAATTCAGCTCAAAATGCTCACATACTTTCGTATGCTCCGCTTTTTCGCTGAATTTTGTCTTGTATTGCCTGCGCTCATGACGTTTTTTAATCCCCTTTTAAATTTTTAAAGCGCGTTGATTTTTTCCACTATGGCGTTTCCCATTTCACGGGTTCCCACTGGTGGTTCCGGGGAACCGGCCGGCTTCAGGTCAGCGGTAACATGCCTGCCTTCTTTGATAACGGCGGCAATGGATTGTTCCAAACGGTCAGCGGCGCCGGTAAGTTCCATGTACCTGAGCATCAGTACGGTGGACAGCAGAATGCCGGTGGGATTGACCTTGTTCTGTCCGGCAATGTCCGGCGCACTGCCGTGGGTGGCTTCAAACACCGCAACGTCATCGCCCATGTTGGCCCCCGGCGCCACCCCCAGGCCGCCGATAATGCCCGCGGCCAGGTCGGATATGATATCGCCGTACAGGTTGGGAAGGACCAGGACGTCATATTTTTCCGGGTACTGGACAAGCTGCATGCACATGTTGTCCACCAGCTTGTGTTCGTAGGCAAATTCCGGATATTTATGACTGATGTCTTCAGCTGCCTGCATGAACAGGCCGTCACTGAATTTCATGATATTGGCCTTGTCAATGGCAGTCACTTTTTTGCGGCCGTTCTTTTTGGCGTATTCAAAGGCAAAGGTGACGATGCGCTCAGACCCGGAAATGGAAATGGGTTTGATGCTGATGCCGGTGTCGCACCCCAGCACAATGCCTTGCTGCTCTTTTAAAAATTTTAAAAAGGGCGCTTCTTCACCGCAGGTGTTCATAAATTCAATGCCGGCATACAGATCTTCCGTGTTTTCCCGGACGATCACCAGGTCAATGGCTTCCGGGGCGGTGATGCGGCTGTGGATGCCTTCATAATACTTGCAGGGCCGGACACAGGCAAAAAGGTCCAGATCCTGGCGAAGCCGGACATTGACACTGCGAAACCCCTTGCCCACCGGCGTTTCCACCGGCCCTTTCAGCGCAATCCGGTTTTTGCGGATAGAATCCAGCACCCGGTCGGGCAGGGGCGTGTTTTCCTTTTCAATCATGGCAGCGCCGGCGTCCTGGATGTCCCATTCAATGTCAGCACCCAATGCCGTCATACATGTCCGGACCACAGCGGCAATTTCAGGGCCCACGCCGTCGCCGGGAATTAAGGTTACGGTCTGGCTCATCTTATTAAATATCCTCTTATCGTTTTTCCATGGGTACAAACTCGCACTCCGCCGGGCCGCAGTAGTCGCCGACATAGTCGGAAGCCGGCCGGTACAGCACCGGTTTGGCATCAGCGCCGCCGAACTGTTCTTCAATGACATGGGCGGTCCATCCGGCAATCCGTGAAACGGCAAAAACCGGTGTGAACAGATCCATGGGAATTCCCATGTAATGGTATAAGGACGCACTGTAGAAATCGACATTGGGATAAATATCGATTCCCTTTTTTTCCTTAAAGGCCTTTTTGCCCTTTTCCTCCAGGGCAATGGACATGTCATACCATTTGGTGTTGCCGCTGAGTTCTCCGAGTTTTTTCGACATAGGGGCCAGGATACGGGCTCTGGGATCACCGGTTTTATAAACCGCATGCCCGAGTCCCATGAGTTTGCCGCCGGTTTCCAGTACTTGCCGGATATAATCATCAATGGCGTCAACGGAATTTATTTTTTGAAGCATCTGCATCACCCGAGTATTGGCCCCGCCGTGCAGTTCGCCGGAAAGAGAGCCCACGGCACCGGCAACCGCGGCATACATGTGCGCCCGGGTGGAAGCAATCTGCCGGGCCGAGAACGTGGACGCGTTAAATGAGTGTTCGGCATGCAGCACCAGGCAGGTGTCAAAAAACCGGGCCATCGTTTCGTCCGGTTTTTGACCGGTCATCATGTAAAGAAAATTGGCCGCATGGTTTAACGACGGGTCCGGGGCTATCGGGTCAAGATTGTTTCGTATACGGTGCCAGGCAGCCACAATCGTGGCAATTTTGGCAATCAGGCTTTCGGCAATGCGTTGGGAATTATCAATGGTCAGTTCCGCTGCATTGGAATCACCCGCTGCCAGCATGGGAACGGCAGCCTGCAGGATATCCATGGGCAGGGCATCTTCGGGCTGGGTTTTTAAAGCGGCAATCAGCTTTTCCGGAACTTTGCGCTGGTCGGTCAGCCGTTTATTCAGATTAATCAGCTGCTGTTCGGTGGGCAGGGATTCATACAAGAGCAGGTGAACAATCTCTTCGTAGCTGGTTTTATCCGACAGGTCAAAGATCGGAAACCCCCGATAAATCAGTTTGCCCGCTTCCCCGTCCACATGGCTGATGCGGGTGCTGGCGACAGTAACCCCCCGCAGACCGGTGTTGATAATTTTTTTTGAATCTTCCATTCAAATCTCCTTTTGCCTGCTGGTTAAAAGGTATCATGAAACCGGATTTGACAAGGACATCTGTATTATATCCCAAAAGATAAAAATTTCAAAATGCGATCGTATTTTTTATCTATACATCTGATTTTATATCATATTTTTATAGTTTATAAATATCTGAAATATGATATAAGTAATATAAGGACCATTTTTTTAATATCAACTTCGGATAAATGAAGAGGGAAAGATGGGAAATGGCGGAGAGCGCATTGCGCAGGTGTTGAAACAGCAGGGAGTTGAATTTATTTTTACGCTTTGCGGCGGGCATATTTCCCCGATTCTGGTGGGCGCCAAAAATGCGGGAATTCGGGTAATCGACGTTCGCCAGGAACCGACCGCCGTATTTGCGGCGGACGCAATCTCCCGTTTAACCGGGATACCCGGGGTTGCGGCGGTCACGGCCGGCCCGGGCGTCACCAATTCCATTACTGCCATTAAAAATGCCCAGATGGCCCAGTCTCCGCTGATTTTGCTCGGCGGCGCCCCGGCCACGGTGCTGAAGGGACGGGGGGCGCTCCAGGATATTGAACAGCTGAAACTAATGGAAACCCTGGTGAAATGGTCTGCATCCATTCAACAGGACTGCGATATCGCCCCGATCCTTGAAGAGGCATTTGATGTGGCAAAATCCGGAATTCCCGGTCCGGTATTTATCGAATGTCCGCTGGATCTGCTCTATGATCAGGAACTGGTGCGGAAATGGTATACTGAGAAAACCGGAGAATCCATGGGCCTGATTGAAAAGGTCACCCAATGGTATCTTCGCCGGCATGTGGATAAGATGTTTGCCTGTTCCGCCAAAAGCCTTGAAATCGCTGAAAAAGAAAAGATTGAACCCTTTTTTGTGGATGAAGATGACGTGGAACAGGTTCTGGCAAGGATTAAAACCGCGGAGTCTCCGGTCATGGTCATCGGCAGCCAGGTGGCGCTGAGACCCCGCATGCAGAATCGGTTGTCTGAAAAGCTGAAGGCCTTCGGGGTGCCGGTTTTTCTGACCGGGATGGCCCGGGGGCTGCTGGGAGATCAGTGCCGGTTTCAGTTCCGGCACGGTCGCACCCAGGCCCTGAAAGAAGCGGATCTGGTGATCATTGCCGGAATGCCGTGTGACTTCCGGCTCAATTACGGCCGCAGCATCGGCAAAAATGCATTTTATATTGCCATCAACCGGAGCAAAGAGGACTTGCGGATGAACCGGAAGCCGGAGCTTGGGGTGCTGGCTGATCCGGCCACTTTTCTGCTGAAGCTGACGTCCCGGATTCAATTTGATCAGCGCAGATTTGCCCCCTGGCTTGATCGGTTAAACCAGCGGGAAGATGAAGGAGAGCGCAAAATCAAGACGTTTATGCAGGCCAAAACCGATCACGTCAATCCGCTGGTGCTGTGTGATAAAATAAATGACGCCATGGCATCTGACAGTGTTGTGATCGGCGACGGCGGGGATTTTATCGCCACGGCATCTTATATTTTAAAGCCGCGCGGCCCGCTGTCATGGATGGATCCCGGTCCTTACGGCACCCTGGGGGTGGGCGCCGGTTTTGCCATTGCCGCAAAACTCGTTCAGCGGGAAGCCGAAGTCTGGCTGCTGTATGGCGACGGCGCGGCCGGATACGGCCTGATGGAACAGGATACCTTTGTCCGGCATAATCTTCCCGTCATTACCGTGATCGGCAATGATGCCGGGTGGACGCAGATTGCCCGGGATCAGGTGGAGATTCTGCACGATGACGTGGCAACGGTCCTGAAATACAGCAATTATCACCAAATCGCGGATGCCCTGGATGCAAAAGGGGTCTTAATAAAAGACAATGCTGAAATTGACACGGCGCTCGAAGAAGCGAAACAGACTGCGAAAAACGGCCGGCCGGTGTTAATCAACGCCATGATGGGCCGGACGGATTTCCGGAAAGGATCGATCTCTGTCTGAAGAATCAAACTTCTTTGAGATTCTCAATATCATCGATCCAGATGTCTGCTTCGCTGCCGCACCGGCTGCAGACGGCCTGTCCTTTTATTCTTTCGTGTTTATGCCCTGCGGGCGGTACTGATTTCGATTTTGACGCGTCATTGGTATCTTCTTCCGGTATCAGTCGGCAGGTGATGGTCATTTCCGCTTCATTTCCGCAGTTTTCACATTCACACACCTGCTTAAATTTTTTTTCCGTCATTGGTTTTTCTCCTGTTAATGTTTTGACCAGGGGTTTTCATATCAGAATCCGCACAAAGGATTGTTTCCCTTTTACCTACTTTACATCATATTCCATGGTGTCTGTTAAGGCGGTTTCCATTCTATTATCCTTTTCCCGGCCGAAAATTATTTCCCCTTTTCCGGCCAGGGGATGCTCGCCTTTATTTACATATAACGGAGCCCCCTCTTCCGGGTAGATGAATGTGCCGTTGGTGCTTTTGTCCTTTAACAAAAAGACGCCGTTTCGGTTTTCAATATAGGCGTGGGTCCTGGAAATCCAGGAATACGGGATGGCAATATCATTAAAATCTTCGCGTCCGATGGATATCAGCGGCTTTTGGACGTCTATCACAATCACCTGTTCTCCCCTTTTCAGACAAAGGCTGGATCTCATGGCCCGGGAGAGTTGCCGGCAATCGATGACCATGGTTGTATTCTGGTCTTCATAGATAATTTCATGCAGTTCAAGTTCACCGGAGATATTTTTGGCTGTTATTCTGGTGATGTATCGGGTGAATTGGCAGGAATTTTCCGGCAGATTTTCGATGGCTGCGCGGGTGGCGACAATCTGGCGGGGATTGGCATAATCCACCACCCGTGCGGTCACATTGACGGCGTCGCCGAAAATATCGTCATTGTCCATAACCACCAGTCCATGATGAATGCCGATATGGATATTGACGGGAAGATCCGGATGGCCGGAGATATTTTCCGTCATGGCCAGCTGCATGGATCTGGCCGCTTCAACGGCAGTATCCGTGGAACCAAACGTTGCGATAATGGCATCGCCGACGGTTTTTATGACGTTTCCGTCATATCTGACGGTCAGGTCCGACAGAAGATTTAAAATTTTTCCCACAATTTCCTGGGCCGCGGTGTCGCCCAGATATTCATAAATATTGGAACTTTTTGAAATGTCGGCAAATAATATGGTTAATGGCGTTGTCTGCTGAGTCATTGATTTATTCTGAATCCACCCGTGTGTAAAAAATACCGTAATAATTTAAAGAATATTTCCGGTTAATTTCTTTATTCTGCCAGATATTGGCAGCAGCGATCCGGTCCCCGTGTCCGTATTGATCTGATCGCATTCTTGAATAGGTATTGGTTCCGATGTTACTGTCATAGGGCACGTTGACGGGACCGGGAAAGTAGTAGGCAATAATGTCTCCTTTTTTGACAATAAACGGGCTGTCAAAATCGATATAGTTTTTGCCCGGCGCTTCGGGTTCAATCCGTAACTCTTTGTTGTATATGACAACATAGTCATTGCCCACCGGCCGGAGCAATTTAACGACGATATCGGCCGGACCGGTAAAATATCCGCCGATGCCGTTGATTTGTCCGCCGCTGGGAACAGGATGCGTTACGTTGACAATGATCATTTTTTCATCACCGACATGGGCTCTTTCAATTAATTCATTGCCGATGAAGTCTTCTAACGCAATATTGGTGAGAAAATTGCGATTGTCCCGCATCTGTTGTTTGATAAATTCCCGGACGGAAGTGGCAATGTCTCTGATGCGTTCATCATAGCGGCCTTTTTCATTTGTAATAATATTTAACTGCCGGTTTAATTCGGCGATATCCGTGCCCATGTTTTCAATGGTTTCCTGCTGTTCGGCAATTTTCTGATCCTTTTGCCGCATGGCCGATTCCTGCTTTTTGATAATAAAATCCTGGTCGGCAAGTGTTGCCTGGCAGGTATTCAGCTCCATCTGAACGTTCTGGCAATTGGATGCGCAGCCCATGGTTGTCAAGGCCGCCAGAATAAACAAAAATATCCATCGCATAGGGATCACCTCCGTTTGGGTGTAATTTGAATCATGTTTTCGGATAGTATGGTTTCATTTTGCCTGACGGTAATCGTGTGTTCGCCGAGAACAAATCCTTCAATGGGAGCGATCATGTATACGGGTTTGCTGCCGGAACGCCCCTCTAAGACGACCGGGATTTCCATGGTCTGTATATCTTTTTGGCTGACGGTGACATTGACAACACTGTCCGGCACCAGGTTGCGGTATTCGATACAAAAGCTTAGATTTTCAATGGAATCCGGTGCTGCAGATATCATATTTTCTTTACCGCATCCGGAATTAATCGCATAAATTTCAACGCTACGTTTGATTTTGCCAAATAATTCACTAAATATCAAATCATTTGGTGAAATCGCCATTGCCTGTTCCAGGACCGCCACAGCAGCCGCGTTGTTCCCGCGTTCTTCCAGATTTTTTGCGATGCGTTCAATGTTTTGTTTTGCTTCTTCCCGCTGATTGTCAAGTTCCAGGGCTTTGAGGTAAAAATCGGATTTTTCCGACGGGGTATCTTTCCGGTCGCCGGTTTCAATCAGGATGTCATATTGCGCCGCCACTGCATAGGCATTGAGTTCGGAAAAACCATTTTCCATCACAGACATAAATTCGGCCGGGATGGGCTGCCGGCTGTTTCTCCGGCCATCAATATCGGCTTTGACCTGGGTGATGACATCGTTTTTCAAGGCGGATAATTTATTTTTGCCAAACGTTTTTGTGGCTGAATCGAGCTTTAAAAACAGCGCGGTATAAAGTTCAGTCTTTTCCGCCAGGGAAGATAGCTGTTTAATTTTTAAAAGCAGAGTGAAGAGTTCCGCTTTGGTGTCCTGGATTTTTTTGATGGCCTGATACATGTCATTAAACGGCGCATGGCCGGGCGCCATAGCCATGGCTTGCTTTAAAACCGCTTTAGCCTCATTTGTCTGTCCACTGTCGTCCAGTCTGTTTGCAACCTCTTGAATTTTTTTCTTTGCCGGACCCAGGTCCGGGTTTAATTTCAGGGCTTTTAAATAATAATCCGCTTTTTGGGTGTTTGAAGCGGCTTCATCTCCTGTGGCAATGAATATTTCATATTGGGTATTAAAAATTTCATTTTCGTTTGGAAACTGATCGGAGACCAGGGTCATAAATTCCGCCGGAATGGGTTTTTTCAGGTTTTTCTGGTTTTGCAGGTCTGCTTTGATCTGCCGGATCACCTGCTTTTTTATATTGGCTGCACGGGCCTCTCCCTTTTCGGCGGCAGCGGTTTCAAGTTTTGAAAACAGAGTCCTGTATGCAGGAATTTTTTCCGTAATCCCACCGGCCTGCTGGATCTTATACAATGGAATCTGGAGTTCGATGTCCGCGATGCGGCCGATGGCCTGCTCGTTTTGCGGGGACTGTTCCAGAATTTTCTGGTAAAAATATTGGGCGTTTTCATTTTCAGGCACCGTGAACTGCCCCCTTGCAGCATACATATCCCCTAAAATCAGCCACCGGGTGTGCTGTAAATCCGGATCATCCGGAAGGATTGACCGGGCTTTATCGATCAGCTGGGCCGCTTGGGTGTAATCGTGTTCTTTCTGGGCGGCCAGGGCCCGGGTTTTATAATAGCCGGCAATGTCTGCGATCCCTTTTTGGGACTGCGGATCATTCGGGTCCAGCTGAAGCACCTTCCGGTAATACGCCAGGGCATTGTCCTGATCCGGCAACGTCAGACGCTTTTCACTGACACTGATTGCGGCCTGGATAAGAAGCCCCAGTTTTTTCAATCGCAAATGATCCGGTGCATTTTTTAGTCCGGTTTCTGCCCATATGGCGGCCGGTTTTAGGTTTTGTTCTTCCATCTGGCGGCGGGCATGGTCGTAAATGGATTCCACGGCATCGATTTTCATCTGTTTGAAATACGGGGCATCGATATTTTTTATCCCTTTATCCAATAATGCCATTAATGCCGTATATTCCGCAACCGATGGGTTTTCAGCCGCCGCCGTCACAGCCTGCTGTTTTTCGATGGCCACATACAGCAATCCCAGAATTGCCGATTTGTTTTGCGGATCAACAGACAATACCGTGTTAAAAATATCCCCGGCATCCGCATACTGTCCGGATTCCAGAAACTGATCCGCTTTTTGCATCATGTCATTGTCCCCGTCCGGCATCTCCTTGCGTATTTGCGAAATGTAATCAAGGGCTTTGGCATAGTCTTTTTTGATGATCAAGCCGGTCAGTTGCGTGGTGTCCAAGGAACGGGAAGGGGAAATGGAGGGATTTTTTTTAACTATGTCCGGTTTTATTGCGTCCAGCAGCGGTTTTGCCGGTTCTTTTGCGGCAAAATCTGTGGGGGAGGCATTTTCAGACGGGATATTTTTGGTCGAAGCGCTGTCTTCGGGCATTTTCTGCCGGTCAATGAGACGGGACAGATATGGCTGGCCCAGAACCATTAGACCGACGAGCAGGCAGCCGATCAGCACGCCGGTGAAAATATTGGCAAATCGTATTTTGCCCAACGGGCTGTGCCCCATAACAACCGTGTCTGCGGGCATACTCCTGCCGTCAATTTGAGCGACGGCTTTTAAAAGATCATGGACGGACTGGAACCGATCACCCGGTTTTTTGGCCATTAATTTGTCAATGATTGGCTGAAAAACGGCAAATTCTTCCGGCAGCCGGGGAACCGGATCTTTGATATGTTTAAGGGCCACGGCAATCGCGGAATCCGCATTGTAAGGAACCGCGCCGGTGAGCATTTCATAAAAAGTGACCCCCAGGCTGTAAAGATCTGTCCGCCAGTCAATTTCTCCTGCTCCCTGGGCCTGCTCCGGACTCATATAATGGGGCGTGCCGATACTGGTGCCATCCAGGGTGTAGCCGGAATCCGCTGTCAGGTCTTTGACAATGCCGAAATCCGTGAGGACCGCGGTGCCGTCCCCGCGGAACATGATATTCTGGGATTTGATATCCCGGTGGATAAACCCTTTATCGTGGGCATGCGCCAGGGCAGAAGCGATCTGGCGAAGTATTTTCAATGACTGGGGAATGGTCAGGCCTCGCTTGATGCTCTGTTTAAGGTCCCCCCCTTCCAGATATTCCATGATGATGTAATATTTATTTTCATAAACACCGACATCATAGATGGATACAATGTTGGGATGCCGGAGCCCGGCCATCACTCTTGCTTCTTTTAAAAACCGTTTGTCCGCCAGGTCATCGGCGTGGGTCGGAGAAATTAATTTGATGGCAACGGTCCGGTCGAGCAACTTGTGCCGCGCAAGATATACTTCCGCGATTCCGCCCCGGCCGGCCAGTTTGCCGATTTCATAATTGGGAAGATTAAGCATTTATTCAATATCAGATCAATTTTAAAGGTTTATAAGAACCGTCGCTTCAGCCAGGCGCGCAGTTTTTCAAAAAAACCGGTTGATCCCAGTTCCTCCGTGTTGATGGGCACTGTATCGTTTTGTGATATCCTGACCGGTGCATCATCGGCCGCGGAAACCAGAACAACGGAGATGTTATCCCTGCCGCCGTTTTTTAATGCGCCCTGAATGAGATAATCCACTTTTTCCTGCTCCCCCAGTTCACGGGCCAGCACGTCAGCAATATCATCGTCGGTGAGTTCCTTGGTGAGCCCGTCACTGCACAACAGAATCTGTTCGTTCTGATGAAATCCATGTGTAATTGTTTCCACATTCACTGTATTGACATCAGCTGCCCCCAGCGCCTGCATGAGAACATCCTGATAGGGATGCCGGGACGATTCGCCGGAAGATATCACACCGCTGTCCACAAGATGCTGGACGTAAGAATGATCCCGGGTCAGCTGTTTCAGGGAGGTGCCGTCCCACATATACGCACGGCAGTCCCCGACCCACGCAATTTCATAATGATCGGTATTTATTCTGAGGACCACAACGGTGGTTCCCATCCCTTCAGGCCCTTTTCCTTCGGCGCTGGCCTGTTTGATGGCGTGATGGGCCTGGGAAATTGTATTTTCGAGAAGATCACCGGCCCGGACTTTTTCAACAATAAAGTCCGCGGCAATGGCGGCTGCCTTTTCACCGCCCTTGTGGCCGCCCATGCCGTCAGCAACGACCCAAAGACCTAATTCAGGCTCGGTCCGCAAATAATCTTCATTGTGAGAGCGAACATTACCCACATTCGTGGCAAAACCATATTTTAAAGAAGTCATATACCGTACCTGAAGAAGTTTGCCTGGCGCTTGATATCATCTGCTTTCACATCATAAATAATTGATATTATCGCAGCCAAAATGAAACTTCAATCATATTTACAGCCTGCTATTTGGGAAAAACAAAAGGGCAGAGAAAAATGCAGGTACAGGATAAAACTTGACATAAAAAAAATACATACTCTATAATGTGCAGCAAAATAAAAAACTTATTCCTTTTTTTATACCAGCAGCATATTGCCTAACCAACCCTGGAGAGCAACTGATGCCCAATAATCAGGTATTGAAAGTCGATCTGGCGATTAAGGACAACATCCTGAAAACCTATCATTTCACAAAGGATGTTGTAGACATCGGCCGGATTCCGACGGCGGATATTTTTATTGATAACAGCGGGATCTCCCGTCAGCACTCCAGAATCGAAAGAACAATTGGCGGCCCTTATATCGTTAAAGATATGGGCAGCACAAACGGCACCTTTTTAAATGACATGCAGATCAATGAAGCGGCGTTGAACAGCAAGGATGTCATCAGCCTGGGCAAATTTTCGCTGCATGTGACCATTGAATCGGAAGAAAAGTCAGAGCCGAAAAAACCGGCCGCTTCGCCGGATGATTTTGACGGCACCACGGTTTTGAGTGCTGAGCAGCTGGCCCGTCTGCGGGCGGAAATTGTAAATGACCATTCCAGCAGCTTTGGCGCTAAATCGGCCGGAAACAATAAAAAATCAAAATCAGGTTCCAGATCCACCGGGCCGTCACTCAACCAGATTTTTTTGTGGGGCGGGCTGCTCCTTGGGATAGTGGTTATCGGGGTTCTGATTTTTAAATAACACGTTTTGCATTTTTACCTGTTGTCCCTCCCATGAACGCATACCAGAAAGAACAGCTTGATGCGCTTTTGATGATCCGGCGGCATCTGCATGAATTGCCCGTTGCGGAAATAGAGGCTTTAAAAGCTGAAATTGCCGATTACCTTGAATTCCGCTCCCGGGCGGCCGCTTTTCTGGAAACCCATTTCAAAGAAATCTGCACGGAAAAATGCTATCAAAATCAGCTCAGCGCCTGCTGCTCCAAAGACGGTATCATTGCTTTTTGGGGGGAT